>CAJQJL010000019.1 GCA_905478665.1 uncultured Flavobacteriales bacterium | reverse complement strand
TAGTATACACCAACATCGGTACCAACATACAGTCCTCCTGCACCAGCTGCTGGATCATATTTTACAACGTTACACGGGAGATTTGGTAAAGCACCAGTGATGTTGTTCCAGTTGGTCCCACCGTCTGTTGTGTGATAGACGTGATTGGCAGCAGACCAGCCTCCAAAGCTTACCCAAATTTCACTGGCATTTGTTGGATTGACTTCAATGGAAGTAATCGTAGCACTAACAGAAGAAAGTGAACCTGTAATGTCAGTGAACCCAGTTCCTCCGTTCGTTGTTCTGTAGATATTGTCGTCTGTTGCGACAAAAATGGTATTGGAATTTGCATCATAAATTTCAATGGAACGCAGGAGTTGTGGGAAATTAAAGGTCGATATTTGGTTCCAACCTGTTGCGTAATCATACTCGTGCAAATCGTTGTATCCTGCAAGCACACGGTTGTTGTTGGGATCCATTTGCATCGGTGTTACCCAACGTCCTTGTTCTGGACTTCCCAATCCTTGGTTTGTGTTCGCACCATTGGTAGATCGATACATATCACCGTATTGGATCATTCCATAAATGATGTTTGAGTTGTTGCCGTCTACACCAGCTTCCATACCATCTGCTCCGTACCAGCATTTCCATGTTCCACCGACATAGGCGTATCCTCCATTGTCTTGAAGACCTCCTGCCAATGTTGTGACGTCGTTTTGTGATGATCCCAATCGGTAGAATTGCCCAATTTGAAGTCCATCTGTTAAGTCTGTAAAGGAGTTTCCGTTGTTTGTTGATTTATAGATACCACCATCACTTCCACAATAAAGGTTTCCATTGTAGTACTTTAAATAGTGAATATCAGCATGCGTGTAGGCTGCCGCACCTGGAGAACTCCAATTGTTTAATTGAGAAAATGAGCTCCCCCCATTTGTAGACCTCCAAAGATTGAGAACACCTGTAACAATTGTGTTGGCGTCTGTGTCAGAAGCTGTAATAGCCATGTCATACCACGCTTGAGTCGATTGAAAAATATCTGTCGTGGTATTCATTGCTGTAAATGAATTTCCTGAATTTGTTGAACGATATACTCCTTGGAATGACCAGTTTGTCTGTGATGCAAGAACGTAAACGTAGGAATTGTTGGCCGGTGTCACGGCTATCGCTAGACGACCTGGGTTATTTGGTAACCCTGTTGTTGTATTACTCCATGTCCCGCCGCTGTCTGTTGATACGTAGAAGTCTGTTGATGTCACAGCATATACAGTTGTGACAACAGAAGGTTTTAGCGCAACGTCCATTACATTTCCAGAAAGAACATTTGTCCATGAAGATCCAGCATTGGTAGATTTCATCAAGCCACTGCTTGTTGCAAGCCAGAGAATGTTAGAGTTTGTTGGGTCAACAATGATTTCTGTCGTTTCATTTGCGGAGATTCCGCCGATTGAAGTCCAAGTAAGTCCTCCATCAATTGATTTCATGACACCAATACTGTATGTATCGCCTCCGTCACTATCTCCTGTTGCGAGGTAGATAATGTTTGAGTTGTTTGGGTCAACAGCTATTCCACTGATTCCAATTACGGAAAGCTCATCTCCAAGTGGTGTCCATGTAGATCCAGCATCCGTAGATTTCCACACGCCACCTGCTGGTGATCCAACATAGATAATTGATGAATTATTTGGGTCTTCAACGATACAATTCACTCGACCACTTCCAGAACTCCAAGAGTCTGTGTTTACATGATCAAAAGGACCGAGAGGTGACCAGTTTCCAATGCCGCCAGATTTATTAGAAGGGGAGAGTAGCAATGCTTTGAAGGAATTCCAAATATTTTTGTGATCCATTGGAAAGGATCCATCGGGCATTATTCGTGTTTCCCAAAAATTTTCCCAACGCTTATACTGTTTGTATCCTGAGCCTTTAACGTAGTCTTTTCCTTGCCAATCAAGGTTAAAAGCTGTCTGTATTTGGTAGAAATTTGCATTGGGCTTCAACATTTCTGTTTCCCATTGCTGTGCGAAGGAACTAAAGCATATGACAATAGCCCCAAGTAAACTAAGGAGTGTAGTTTTCAACATTAAGTGCAGTTTATAGTTTTAGTAATCTTGTCAATTTTGCACGCATGAATGCAAAACCAACGAACAGTTCGTTCCCAATATAAGAATTTCAAATTAGATATTGAGCGCTTGTTGACTAAAGAAAAAGCGACATCTTGTATCCCTAATCACAATTCAGTGTGAATTGTGTTTTGCCAAACAACTCCGAAATACGAGGAACAAAGTCTACTCCTTAATGTATTCGTCCACAACATCCATTAGCTTTTTGGCCAATTGCATGTCGTTGCTTTCTTTCGTTGTTTTTGTCACCTTTCGGTCGGCGTAATATTCACCAGAGAGTAATTCTGTCTTTGGTTTTCGAGCTAGATACAAAAGTGTTTGCGCTCCTTTTTCAGGACTTTTCCCGATTAATTTAAAGATCGCACGTGAAAGCCATCCAGCATGTCTCCCCAATTGCGTTTGGACGACACCAGGATGTTGACAGTAGATCCCGATTCCCTTTTCTTTGAGTTCCGTGTGGAGTAATCGGCACATAAGGATTACGCCTAGCTTGGATTGTCTATATGCCTTCATGCCAGAAAAGGATTTTGCAAATTCCAGATCCTCGAAATGGATTGTTCCTTGATGTAGACCAGATGAGGTGATAATTATCTTGGCTTCTTGTGATTCTTCAAGACAGGGAAGCAAGAGTTGAATCATCAAAGCAGGAGACAATAAATTTACCTGAAGAATTTCCTCAATTCCGTCAGTGGTTTTATGGCGTTCAAAGTGCCATACCCCTGCATTAAGAATCAATTGATCCAAATGACTGTATTTTGAAGAAATCTGTTGGCAAGCTTCACGCACCGAATCAAATGAAGAAAGATCACACTCAAAAAGGTCAATTGTTCCCTTTCCATTTGGAAATTTCTCTGCATACTCCGTGCGCAACTGTTCACCCTTTTCGAGTGTTCTGCACAATGCAACTAGCTGTGCTCCCTCACTTGCTAGCGAGAGTGCGGCCACTTTTCCAAGACCACTGGTGACACCAGTCATGAGTATACGTTGTCCGTTCATGATTGAATTTTCAATAAATATACGGAAAGGCATCATTCTTCAACATGAGATAAGTCATGCAAATAGTCCTGTTTTTAGATTGTTTCGTGGCAATTGGAACGCTGGGAAAGTTGATTGTCACGTTGGGAAATGGTTGACTTTTTTCGGCAGGAACTGTGCGTAGATTTGATGTAAACAATAAAGGTTATGAAAAAGTTCACATACATACTCGCACTCTTGATTTTCACAGCACCTCTCTCATTTGCAGAGAATGGAGATTCAACTCAGGTAACAACTTCTTTAGAACGTGACAAGCAAGTCAGTTTGGAAGGGAAGGTTGCACGGAACATCGTCTATTTTAAGTTGCTGATGCTTAACGAATCTAAAGATGGATTTTACTCCATGGTGAAAGAACATGCCAATGGCGAGTTTGAATCTGTTGACGTTAGACAAATGGTGGCGAACACAATTAATTCACCCTTGTTGTATTCGTTTTCCGATGAGGCAATTTCCGACGGAGATGTAACGTATGTTCTTTATCGAATTTCTGATGAAACCACAGAAGTTGGGCGCTGGAAGTACTGTGTCACTGAGAAACAACTATGCCCAGATTCAATGCTGGCAGCAAAATAAAATTCCGCCTAACTAAACCACTGAAAGGCAGTTCACCTATTCGTCATCTTCTTCTTGAAAAGAAGGTGGCGGAGGAGGTGGGATAGAATCATTTCCTAATCGACTTCCATTCTCAGGACGGTCGATGTTTATATGCAATAAAGTTGGATCTCGGTATCCATCAGGAATTGTTAGCGCGAATAAATTAGTATTCGGTTTTTCTAGTATTATTTCGGTGGCGGTAGTGGTTACTTCCATTCCGTTAGCTCGAATTATGGTTTTTAAAACAGTGCCGGGAATTTCTGAGGGCACTTCATAACCTGCGACTCCAACATCTATGTCATTTGTAGACCAATAAATGATTTCCATTCCTGGGAAATCGGTGAAAATCATAGTGACCTCTTCACACTGGTATCCTAGAATTTCCTTTTTTTGATTACTAAGAAATAATTCAACACTATTTCCGTTCATGTCTGTATTCTCCTGCATTTCAGCAATTGTCATTTGAAAAAAGGTCTTGTTTGACAAGGTCTGACTTAATCTCAATACACTGTCTTTTTGTTTATCTATGATTATTGTTTCGTTAAGGATGTCTGGAATAGAACGTTCGAAACGGAGAAAATTAGCGTCAAAAGAAAGCGTAACTCCAGAACTTTTTACTGCGTCATTGGTTTGTGAATCTAGGTTTTCAGCGTTGCTATAATCAACCGCATAGCGTATTGTTCCTTGGGTAATTTGAGCATACCCAGTTATCGAAATGCACATGAATAATATACCTAATGCAAAGGAGGTTCTCGGGATGAATTTAGACATCATTGTTCAGGATTTGGGACGACAACCACCACGTGATTGACAGTTTTTCTACCACGACTTTCTCCAGGTACCCAACGGGGCATTGACTCAAAAACATCTAGAATCTCGATCTTGCATTTATCGGATAGATCACCATTAAGGACAACATTGGAAACTTTACCATCTTTTTCTATATCGAATTCAACTGAGACAGGGTGTTTTAAATTGAGACACTTTGGTTTGCCAATGTTCTCTTCAATAAACAGGTGCATGGCTTCTTCTCCACTAGGGAATTCGGCTTCCACATCTGGAGGGAAATTGACAACTTCCTGAACTGGTTCTGGTCCCTCGTATTCTTCTGGAGTAATGGGTTCTGGATTGTCTGATTCTATAGGAAGGTCTTCTTCATCGATAACTTCTTCAATCCCATTTAATGTTTCTTCAAGTTCTCGAATGGCGATTTCCAATTCTTCCACTTCCGCAGGTGTCATCTCTACATCTTCATTGTCGGTATCCAGATTACTGAGTAGTTCTTCAATTGGCTTCAGCTCATATCCTTCAGGGATTTCCATATCAAATAACTTAGCTTCAGGTATTTCTTTGGAAACTTTTACAGCGGTGTAGACAATACGGAACCCTTCCATAATGTTCATTTCGTAGTGAAGACATGTTCCTGGAATGGACATTGGAACACCTGCAAGCGGAAGTCCAGTAATTATTTCATTGGTATGCCAATAAACTGTTGGTTCTCCAGATCGACTTGTGAAAGAAGTCTTGGTGCATTTGTAACCAAGAATGATACGTTCCTCATGGGAACCTTGATCTTCAGTCATTCCAGTATTGGCTTCCTTTAAAAAGGTGTCAAATTCGTCAACGGTTGTTAGATAGGCATTTTGCTTAGTTCCTTTATTACTCAATATTAATATTTCTTGAGTCTCTTTATCGTTAATAAGGATATCACCTTCCTCTCCTCTATCGCTAAGTTCCATTCGGAGGTATTTGGGTGTAAAAGTGGTAATAATGGAAACCTCAGGCGCATCAGTTGTGAAAGTATTTGTGGATTCATCTTCTAGGCCATTAAAGATTTTCATTGTGTAGTGAATGGCTCCTTGTTGGAGTTGAGCAAAGCAACTTGCAGAAATGATTACCAGAATAAGGGTAAGGAAAGTCTTCTTAAGGGTCATTATTCGTTACTAATTTTGAGATGTACAAAGTAGCGATTATTCATGAAATAGTCCGTGCCGAGGCGTTTTGAATACCCCGCATAATTTTTTTTGAAGTCAAGAGGGTTACATTTTCCGAAATGGGACATTCATTCAAAACAACTTACGATCTATGAAGCTTAACAATCTATTTATTGTCTCCCTGCTTTTGTGCTTTACACTTAGTGCTTGCAGCATTTTTATTAATTCAGAACCCAAGTATGGTTACCAAGAAAGGATTGCAACTACCAAAAACCAAAATGTATGTGGTTTGCTCAAGGATAGCGTTGTTGTGTACGCCATTTTTGTTGATGTGAATCAATATCACCCTTGGACTGTCTATGATATTGAATCTACAATGGATTCTCTGAACAAAGCGATGTCATGGGTCGAAGCTCAGGCTGTAATAAATGGTCAGTCTCTAGGAATAACTTCTGTGATGCACAAACAACAGAGTAAGTGGTCTTTTCATGAAGGAAAGGCAAAACCCAAACCACTCTCGTTGAATCTTAATTTGCTGAGCTCAAGAAAGCGAAAGCATCATGGACATGTTGACTCCTGGGCAAATAAAATAGCCGCGTATGCAGCCAGAGGGGTTAAGAAACCTTCTGAGTCGAAGGTAGGTACGAAGAACAAAATCGTCAATGTTGAACGACTGATTGCAAGACTCCGAGACCTCTACGAAACGGACAATGTTGCGTTGATGTTCTTTTTAAATGGATACTACGAAAACAATCCATCCATGTCGTTGCACACATACAGCAGTGGCCCAGAAGTTGAATATACGGTCATGACCAATAAAAACCCTGCAATAATTGCTCACGAGTTTTTGCATTTGTTTGGAGCATTGGATCTCTATCCACACGATGTTCATCCGACGTTTAACTATGCAGAATTGGAGGAAACTTATCCAGATGAAATAATGCGTATTCAACATAAGGAAATCAATCGCTTGATGTTATCACCGATTACGAAATACTATATTGGCTGGCAGACAAGTCTTGATAAGGAAAACACACGAATGCTGTATCATTTGTATGATGTGATTGAATATTAGAGTTAAATAATGTCAATAAGTTGATTGAAGCTATATCCATAGGTTTTGATTAACTGATTATATTTTAACACATTAGTAGGCAGCAAGCCGTCTATTTAACTGATTTAGTAGCTCAGCTTGATCCTTAGTTCAGTACTTTTGTACCGACCAACTACACTTCTGATTATGAAGATCATATTACTACTATTACCAGCCATTTTATTGATGGTCGGTTCAGCTTTTTCACAAAACGGCATTGAGATAGAATCTGAACGAACAGCTTATTCAAAAACTTTTTTGAAAGAAAATGGGGGCAGGGAACAGGTAGTTTCGGCTGGTCCTATTCATTACAAAAAGGATGGAGCTTGGTTACCTATTGAATTAGAACTACTTTCTTCAACTGATGGATTTATCAATGAGACAAACAGTCTTAAATCCAAATTTCCAGAGAGTATAGCGTTTGGGGAACAGGTGCAGCTTGAAGTTGATAATTCGTTAGTTTCTTTTGAAGCCGTTAAGCGCGTCGTGTTGTACGATGAACTCAATGGAATTCAGGAATTGGGTATTCCTTCGAGTGTTAGCAAAGGAACAGTGAAGGGAAGTGAAATAACCTATGAGGATGTATACCAAGGAATCACGGATCGTTATACACTTTCCAATGGAATTGTGAAGAACGAATTTCAGTTGAATGCACTGCCTGGAGGGTTGATGGGAATAAATTCGGGCTATTTTGGATTCCAAGAGCGAATCATTTTGCCGGCAGGTTGGAGTATCGAGCCTTTGGAGATTCCTTCAAACGAATTGATAACATCTGCGTTGAAGATTCTAAATGCCAACAATGAACGTGTGTTAATAATTCCCGCTCCGATCTTCTTTGAATCTGGAGATATGTCAGATGATGGTGCCTCTTCGGTTGAAGGCGGATTTATTATTGACCTTGATAATCAAGGTTGGCTACTATCAACAGTCGTGCCTGTGAATTGGTTAAAGGATTCCAATCGCTCATTTCCAGTTATCCTAGATCCAACTGTAGTTTTAGCAGGTGCTGACGGAGGATGGCAATCGCAGAATAATTTTGTCAATAATCCTGGGTTCGTATTTATTGGAGTTTGCTGTGGTAATTTGGAGCACCGCGCATGGCTTAAGTTCAGTACTCTATCTATTCCTGACGCTTCGTGTGTAACAAATGTTGAATTGGAGGTATTTGTGAACGGGGTAGGGGGCGCTGCAGCGGAATTGGTTCATGCTTACGATATGACGGGCGCTTTTGGACCTTATGGTGGAATTATGCCCGCCGTATATGCTGACATGGCCACGGGTTGGTACACTTCTTTTGAATTGTTGGGAGCAGGAACGTATGGCTATTTTGATTTAGGTGCAAATGCGGATGCATTACTTCAAGCACAATTGCCCGGCGATTGGTATCAAGTATCATTGATTTTTGACAACGAACCGTCCACAAATTGGAAGCGTCTGACGGCTGGTCAGTGTAATTTGCGTGTTACCTATGATGATCCTCCGTGTGTTGTTCTTCCTATCGGATTGCAAGATTTCGAAACAACTTGTGATGAGGGACATGCAAAGTTGACATGGAAAACGATTACAGAAAGCAATAATGATTATTTCACGCTTTGGAGATCAGAGAATGGAGTCGATTATGAGGAAGTTGGAAAAGTTGAGGCGATTGGGAACAGTTCAATAGAACAAAACTATCATTGGACAGATGGACGTCAATCGAATGAGTTGGTATACTATAAGTTGAGTCAAACAGATAACGATGGTACACGAGAATTCTTTGATCCAAAGGCCTATTTGGGTTGTGCAAATGAAAATCCAGTTGTTTATTTAGATGATGCCAAGAACATTCATATCACGGGACGTCAAATTTCCTTTGTTGACATTCGCAACAATTTGGGAAGTTCAATGGTAGCAGTAAAAAACACGGGTGATATGAATGAATGGATCTTGAGTAATCCGTCATTTGCAGCAGGTCTGTACACAGCAATTGTACATTACGATAACGGAAAACAAAAGACCATAACGTTTTTAATTACTGAGTAATTACTGTTTTACAAAACGCTTCTGTTCCACTTTATGATCACGGATAACGCGTAAAGCGTACATCCCATTTGGAAGTGTGCTTACATCAATTGTAGAATTCTCAGCTTCTGTTGAAATAACTTTACCTGTTAAATCAACGATTTGAATCGATTCAATTTCGCCAATGATACCTTCTAGAGTTAGTTGATCCGTAGTTGGATTCGGGTAAATCGTCCAGCTAATTTCATTTTCAACGTCTTCCAATCCAGTTGTGTTTAAGGCCATTTGGACTGCTGCATAAGCATTCACTTTTCCCCAGCCCCACCGTGTACTGTGCGGAGGAATAACACCTGTGTAACTATCCTGTCTTGCTGTTGCAATAATGATATCTTTCACTTGTTTCGATGATAAATAAGGATTTGCATCCAACACCAAAGCTATTACACCTGCTGTTGCTGGGCTCGACATTGAGGTGCCACTAAAACGTGCGAAAGGGTAGGTTCTTCCATTGAAATCTACAGAAGTAATTTGTGAAAAATTATTGTCTGTATACGATGAAATAGAAGATGCAACAGAAACTCCTGGAGCAGAGACATCTGGCTTTAATGAATCGGTCATTAATGGACCATAACTAGAAAAAGTTGCGGGTGCACCACCAACAATATTTCCAGTCGGGGTGAAGAACTCTGAGGCATATGCTCCAATCGAAATAGCCGAATTGGTACATGCTGGTGTTCCAATTCCATAGGCGGTGTTACCACTCGTATAGCCAGCTCCTAATGATGCAAATCCCATTCCCCAGTTTCCGACATCATTGGTGAGTTCGGTTACATTCCAGTAGTGTACTTTACCTGTTGGAGCTGTTGAAACCAACACAATTTTATAACCTGTTGGCGGATATTTGACTCGCAAACGTTCCTGAGGTCTGCTATTTGTTGGGTAACTGGCATCTGCAGATAAATTGAACCAAACGGTGTCTGTTCCATTGGCAACTAGAAAGGAATCAACATAATTTGATGTTGTCGCTGTTGAGTACATTGGACTCTCTACGATAAGCTGATTACTGTTGTCAAGAACGCGAATTCCTGCAGAGAATGGATTTCCAGGTTCTCCCCACATGTGGATGCTTTGTCCCCAAACAGTTGGCAAGCCAGCATTTACGTAAAAATTGATGCGCGATAACAAAGTGTCAGTCGCAAAGTCTTTGTCAATGTGAAAGGCAACGTCACCATTGTTTCCAGCTGAGGTAACGAATATAACCCCTAGGTCTGAATACGCATCCAATGCTTGACTGATCAACGCCGTCCCATCGATTGCATCCATGTGATAAAGCCCCCAACTCATATTGATGACCAATCGCTTTCCTTCTGCGGTTGCTCTGTTGTGCATCCACTCCCACGCATCGAGAACGGCGCTTTCGTCAACAAGAAAGGTTGTAAAAAGGTAATTGCATTCAAAGGCAATTCCACGATAGGGAGTACCTGCTCCACTTCCACCAGCAATACCCGCGACGTGTGAACCGTGAGTAGCATAAGAATAGATGTTTGCTGTGTCGGCTCCTGCACTTTGAAATTCTGCTGGTGTAGTGTATTCCGTTCCATATGAATATCCAGCAGGCGCTGGTCCAGAAGTTTTGAACTGATCCCAAGCTGCTAGAATTCGTGTGTTTTGCAATAATGTGTCGTAAAACATGGGCGATGAATAATCAAAACCCCAATCGGTAATTCCTATGATAACGTCTTTTCCCGTGTAGCTTTCAGGTAATCCATAGCCCATCCAAACACTATCAGCTCGCGTACCGATTGGCACTTTATTCAACATAGGTTTAACCTTTCCAGCTAAATGGATAGAAGCGAACCCGTTTTCATCAAATAGGGTGTTTAGTTGCGCAAGTGGATATTTTATACTTACAATTGAGTTGATCTGAGATCCTACTAATATTCCACGTTGCTTTAAATCGGCCTCGTCGAAAGAAGAAGAGCGCTTGGTTACAAAGGATACGTATTCAATTCCACCAATGTTATTAATCGCAAATCGACTACGAAGCTCTTCTGAAACAACGTTTCCATTCGCCTTCAAGTCTTTAAGAATGTGTGAGATGTCTGCTTTGGTATTCGCTGAACAGGTGATTTGGGCGTAACTGCCAAGTGATAGTAATAGGAAAAGTATAGTTAGTCTCATTGTCATTGAATTAGTGCCGCGAAGTTACAACAAATTATGTCTGATCTTAAGGAATTATCAAGTCGAAGTAGTGCCCTAATACTCGGGCAAAAAGACCTCAGCAAGCATACATCTTGCACTACCTCCACCAATTCGCTCTATGGTTGGGATTGCTACTGGAAGGATGTATTTGTTGTGCATCCGAAAGCGAGAACGTTGTTCTTCAGTAAGGGAATCGTGAGCAGTTTTGGATAGAACAAGAATGCTTTCTCCTTTTTGATTTTCTATTTGTAGCATATTGCCTGCAAAATGATTGTACACTTGATCATTGGTCAGTGGAATAATATCTTTTCGACTATTTCTGAGGGCTTCATGAACATGCGGAAGGTCTTCCTTGTCTATGGTGTCTAGACCGATAGCGATAAAAGTTCTGCCTATGCACATCATAACGTTTGTATGGTAGATCAGCTCACCTGATTTCCCATAAGCTTTAAAAGCAATTGGCTCAAAATCGAGCTTGGCTGCGACTTCATTCAAAAGCGTTTCATGTGTACGAGGAGAAAGAGCTGCGTATACACACGATCGAGAGTGATCAAAAATCATACTTCCAGTTCCCTCCAAATAGATCGAAGACCATTCATGATGCGAATAATCAGTACAGAAGTAACCATTGCGCTTGATAAGCTTTTCCATGATGTCGGTCCTGCGCTCTTTCCTGCGATTGCTAACTGCCATCGGGTAGGTGATTAGATCACCTGAAGCATGTGTTGAGAACCAGTTGTTAG
This sequence comes from uncultured Flavobacteriales bacterium, assembly GCA_905478665.1. Taxonomy (GTDB): domain Bacteria; phylum Bacteroidota; class Bacteroidia; order Flavobacteriales_D; family Crocinitomicaceae; genus UBA4466. Next base: position 85,249 of record CAJQJL010000019.1, on the reverse strand, counting down.
GAAAAATAGAATCGGGGGTAGTTGAGTCAATGCTGTCGCGAAAAAGCAAAATATTAACACCGTATTTTTTTAGTTGTTCTACGAAGGCATTAAACTCGGTCAATGCATTCTCTTGAATCTCTTTAAGTTCAGAAATAGCTGGTCTGTTCTGAAACGAGTTTGTTTCAAAGGCCTCTTCGTTGAAACCAAAGCGAGTTGGTTCAACCATCAATAACGTATTTGTTGTTTGTCGATTCATTCGTTGAACATAAGATGCCCTGTTAAATTAAGCACCTAACACTCAAAATTATGCTTTGATAGAAAGAGCTCCAGATGGACACTTGCTTACGGTTGCAATAATCTCATCTTTCCCAGCATTTTCTGTGTTTATCCAGGGACGTTCTTTCGGTTGAAATACGTGTGGTAAACCCTTTACACATTCAGCTGCATGGATGCATTTAGATGAATCCCAGATAATCGTTGCATCGTCTTTTTTGTATTCTTTGCCCATAGTTTCCGAAATTTGAAATCGGGGAGAAAGGTACAAATTTATTGCATAAAAAAGGTGTGACAAAGCCACACCCTTTATACGAATCCGTTAAAAATTTATAGCGCAAAATTGAACGGGAGGGTCATCTTAGATCGGATGGATTTTCCTTCCTTCTTCGCTGGTTCCCAATTTGGCATTTTGTTCACAATACGAAGTGCTTCATCATCCATGGCTTCATGCGTTGAGCTTTTCGCGATGTTTGCGTTTTCTATTTTTCCTGTTTCAGAAATTTCGAAAACAACGAATACTTGACCTTCGATAGAAGCATTTTTCAGGTCTTCTGGATATTTCACTTCTTCCATGATGAAATTAAACAGCTCTTTTTTTCCACCTGGAAACTGTGCTGGGGTAATTTCTTCGTGTGAAGTTTCAACAACGACCTCTTGTTTTTCAAAAGGTGTGTTCATTGATGCGGCCAGAAAAGCAATTCCAGCGGCAACCGGGATAACAATTAAATGTTTCATATGATGTTGATTTTTATGTTTCAAATTTTCGATACGCTTTAATAACAATGATTTTGTGTTGAAAGCGTTGACAAACTTTGGTGATTTTAATTGGAATGTTGCTTCCAATAGCACTTGCCCATATTCAGCTGCTGGTTGATGGTTTAGGACATACTGGTCTGCGATATACTCGTTGTTTTCTCTGATTCTGCGCTCCCAAAAATGAATGATGGGATTGAACCAAAAGACTGCTTTTAGTACAGCGATCAACAATAAATCGAGAGAATGCCAACCTTTGCAATGCGCATGTTCGTGAAGGAGTATCGTTTCCTCATTCTCCAGTTGATTTGGATTTAAATAGATGCGATTGAAGAAGGAATAGGACGCCTTGTTTTCTTTCAATTCAAATACCCTAGAACCCTTGAAGTTTCCCCGATAGACTGAAATTGGTCGGTATAAAACACGAAACAATTGAACGATCGTAATTCCAAGAAAGACAAAGACTCCGGCAAAATAGAAGATCTGTATCCAATTGATGGAGGTCGATGAAGGGTTAGATAAAGGCGTTTGTAAAACATCGATCATTGGAAGTTGATGCATCCAAATTGCGGTGGTACTTGAGGTCTCGAACGAAATCAACGGCAATCCAATAGCAACAAAAGGCATAAGAAGAAGGTATGCACGATTTACCGTACGATGGCGAGTCCCTGAGGATAATAAATGATAGATTCCAAGGAATAATGCAAGGTTTACTTGAATCAAGAGAAACTGAAATACACTCATAGTTCGTTGATTTTAGTGATGATCTTCTCCAATTCCTCGGTGCTGATGTTCTTCTCTTTCACAAAAAAAGAAACCATCTGCTCAAATGAACCTGAAAAGTACTTGTTAACCATGCTGTTGGCTGTTTGTTTTGTATAGACCTCCTTAGAAATTAGTGGATGATACATATGCGTACGTCCGTAAGCTTTGTAACCAACAATTTCTTTCTTTTCAAGAATTCGAATGATAGTAGAAACAGTATTGTACGCTGGTTTCGGCTCTGGAAATTCGGCAACAATGTCCTTGACGAACGCTTCCTTGAGCTTCCAGAGGATTTGCATCACCTGTTCTTCGGCTTTTGTTAATTCATGCATAGCTAAATTGTTTTGACAAACATATAACTAATTATTTAGTTTAACAACTATTAAGTTAGTTAAATAACTATTTAGTTAGTTAAGTGTAGTGTTTGTTGATTCTTCTGTGGAGTATAAAACATGATTAAAATCAACGAAGTAAATGAAAACGCGAAACCTTTCTTCCTTATCTTTGTAGCCACAATACTCCTATATGGCAGTTGAAAGAAAGTGTTTAGAATGCAATACCTGGAATAAAGACAATGATTTCTGTACAAATTGCGGGAGTCCTGTTTCTCCAGTAATCATTGAAGAAATTCGCGAAAAGAAACGCGAAGAAGTAAGACAGAGCATACCGCCTTCTAAATTGGACATCTTCCTTCATAATTGGAAAAATTCGCGTTTTTTCCTTTGGAAATGGTTGTACTATGTGTTGTACACGATAGGATTCATTTTCTTAGCCATTGCTTCCTTTTTTGCATGGTTAGCAGCATCTCCCAATGGTTAAGTTTCGCGCACATTTCTATTTTTTAGGCTTGATGTTCGCCTATCTGCTAGTCCGTTATCTGCGTGTTAGCGTCGAAATGCTTCCTGACTTCTTTCGTTTTTACCTCACCGATCTTCTGTTTGTACCAACAATGTCCATTTTTGCGTTGATTGCCGTGCGAGTGCTCAAACGTGATGGAACACTTAAGATTCCAGCGCATTTCGTTTTTATACAAGTGGGGCTGGTTTCGCTATTTTTCGAATGGTACTTACCTAATTTCAGTAGTAAAGCACATTGGTACACGTCAGATCTTTTAGATGTTTTGATGTACGTGATCGGTGGTTTTATCTTTTTGCTTTTGCAACGAAGAGTTTAATGCGGGTGCTTATGTTGAATGCAAATTCATTCAGAGTCATAAATTTCTCGTAAATTTAAAGCTCGTAAACTAAAAAGGTTATGATGAAAAGAGCACTACTATTTTCCTTATTGATTGGCTTTGTCTTGGTAGGATGTACCAAAGAAAAAGAAGGGGCTGTACCTCAATGTATTCAAGAGCGATTGAAGACTTTTGATTCGGATGAAGCTTGTCAAAATGCAAGCGTAATGAGATACAATTTCGAAGGTAAATCAGTTTATGTGTTTGATCGCGGATTTTGTGCACAAATAGACTCATCAGAAGTAAGAGATGAAAATTGCGGGCTTCTTGGTTATTTAGGTGGTGTTTTGAATAATGACACGATTAACAATCAAAATTTCAACCTTTCAGCAGAGTACGAGTCGATTATCTGGGCGAACTAGGCCACAACAGATATTAGCCGTTTTTCTTGTTTACACAATTCCTATTTTATTCCCTGTTGCGTCAAGCTAAGTTAATTATAGATTGAAGGCTCAATTCTGAGTTGAAGAATATGCCGAACTCAGTTTTCAACCATCTTCGCCAGAGGATCGTTATAGGAATGAAAACTACAATCAGCTTATGAAAAGAATTCTACTTGTTTTCCTACTTTTTAGTGCGCATAGCTATTCTCAAATGGGAAATAATATACTTCCCTATCCAACTGGGGGCGCTCAACTAGACTCGACATTGTGTTATAACGGTATCGACTCAGTTTTTGTCCAACCAAAATATTCAATTTTTCATACGCAGAATGATTTGTGGGACGGACCAATCGATTCAAATTACTGTCTCAATAATGCTGGAGCGTCATACATCATTCCCATCAACTTTATGGATACTGACACCTCACGATATGTTTTTGTTGAGGCCGATATTGATACGCAAGATACTGTTCTAGTGGAGAATTCGGTGTACCGGTTTTCTATTCAATCATGGGATAATTCTACCGTGGACACGGACTGTTCAGATGGTTCTTGTTCGAAGTTGTATTTGCAAGTGCGTAAGCCTCATCCAAGCGGAACTGGTGATACTGTGGTTGTACATGAATTGGATATTGATGTAGGATGGGATGCAATGACGGGATCAGAAATGTTGGTGGCTTGTTTCGCGACAGAAAAATTTGCTGCTTCCCAAATCTTGGAACGTTTTGTTATTCAACTAGATTACAATCCGGCGAATGGAACGCAGATAGATATTAATCAAATTTATTTTGAATATGGTTACGAACCAGCTGCATTGTTAAGTAATTCGAATATTACTACGCATTGGTGGGGAAGTAATTATGCACTCTGGAACTCTGGCCTTGAAACGCAGTATTTAGCATGGCATGATCAGCTTGGTTATCCTGAGTTAGGAAATACGCATTACATTGATTTAATTCCTCAGCCCAACGTAGCGACTCCACAAAATGTGGATATTGTTTTAGAGTCTCAAACGCATCTGATGTTTCAGCCATTTGTAGAATTCCGTGGAGGTGAAGTTTTGGGGGGTGGTGCTAATCATACGTATACACTTATTAATAATGGGTCAGAAGTCTGTTTGATGCCATTTCTCGATATTAAAATTTTGGATGGTAATGCATACAAGCATTCCAGTGGAAATATCATGTTTGGAAATGATCGCTCGTGCATGATGTTTGATGCAGGCGGGAAATTACTTGTGGCGAAGGATGCTAAGTTAAGCTACGGAAAAAAAGCAGTTGGTTTGTTGGGCTTGCACTCCGATGGTGAAGTTTACTTGGGTGAAAATGCCACACTTGAATTGAACAACACCGTTGTGATGGGGGATGATTTTGGGGAGAATAGCGAAGGTGTTCATGTCTATATGGAACCATATTCTTCACTCATTTTCCGAGAAGGGTCGGAGCTTAAAGATTGGAGTAAGAATGGAACGATGCGTCTACTTGTTCATATGAACAAAAGTTCGGTAGATGTCGAAGCGCTCAAGTTGGAAGAAAGGGACTTGGTTGTATTAATCTATGATGAATTTTCTGAGGACGATCTTGGATTGATTGTCTACGAAAACCCAATTCTTTCGGATGCAGTGCACATTCAATTTGAAGCGCAACAAAATGATCAGGCAACAATTTCTATTACAGATCTAAATGGAAATAGCGTGTTCCATACTAAATCTGATGTACTGAAAGGGCGCAATACTGAAGAACTTGAGTTACCGAAATTGGGCAGTGGCACGTACATTTTGAGATTTTCATTGGCAGGACTTACTATAGAGGAGAAACTAGTTAAGCTATAAAACAACTGATTTAGTTATTTTGTAGCGATGAGCTACGATTTCCCAATTCGCAAGATTGTTCATATTGATATGGATGCCTTTTATGCATCGGTGGAACAGATGGACAACCCTGAACTTCAGGGGAAACCGGTCGCAGTTGGTGGAGGGCGAGAAAGAGGAGTTGTTGCAGCTGCGAGCTACGAGGCTAGGAAATACGGAGTGCGTTCGGCAATGGCTAGCGTTGTAGCAATCAGACGTTGTCCACATCTCATTTTTGTTAAGCCTAGGTTTGAACGTTATAAGGAAATCTCACAGAAGATTCAAAGTATATTTTATGACTACACAGATCTGGTAGAACCGCTTTCCTTGGATGAGGCATTTTTGGATGTGACGACAAATAAATTTGGGCATCCATCGGCGACTTTATTGGCACAAGAAATCCGCTACCGAATTAAAGAAGAAGTTGGTCTAAATGCATCAGCTGGGATTTCTGTAAACAAGTTCACTGCAAAAATTGCATCGGATATCAATAAACCAAACGGTCAGAAAACCATTCCACCAGAAGAGGTTATTGACTTTTTGGAAGGGCTAGCCATCGATAAGTTCTTTGGAGTAGGCAAAGTGACTGCAGCAAAAATGAACAAGCACGGAATATTTACGGGAAAGCAGCTCAAGGAACAATCACTTGAGTATTTGTCGCGCTATTTCGGTAAGTCGGGGAAGCACTTCTACAACATTGTGCGGGGAATCCAACACAGTGAGGTGAAGACTGATCGGATTCGGAAATCCATTGCTGCAGAACGTACGTTTACTAAAGACTTGGGGTCTGAACATTTTATGTTGGAGCAATTGGATAAAATCGCTGATGAACTGGAAAAGCGTTTGGAGAAGAGTAAAGTGAAAGGGAAAACGATTACTGTGAAGCTAAAATACAGTGATTTTACGCAGCAGACACGGAGTAAAACGGTGCCACAATTTGTAGGTAAAAAGGAAGATTTTTTCCCTGTCGTGCGAGAATTGATATATCAAGAAAAACCTAAGCAAACAGTGCGTTTACTTGGGATTTCAATTACTAAACTCAATACAGAAGGAGTAACTAAAAGTGTCTCTTCACAACTCGAAATTGAGTTTTAGTGTGTTTATAACTGATTAGATTTCGATAGTTATAGAAACACTAATTCCTTCTTCAGAAATAGTTTATTGGTTGAGATTTCCGATACTATAAAAAAAGGCACTTCCATACAGAAGGGCCTCTTTTTTGGTTTAGGTTGAAATAAATAGTGGTTACCATTTATCTTTTTTTGTGTATTCGCTATCTACTTTGAAATTACATATTGGCTAGCATTTAACATGAAAATGGTTCGAAATTGTGACGAAACACATGAAAGTTGTGACGAAATTTTTCAGAATTGAATTTGATCTAAGGATTCTCTATACTTCTCTCCAATTTTTATTTCCGTATCACAGATAACGACGACATCAACTCCTCTCTGTTTAACATGATCAATTCGGATAATGTATGATCGTTGAACTTGCAAATACTCAAGCTTGTCGGGAACAAGATTTAGGAAATTGGAAATGCGTTCTCGTGCTACGATTTTTTCTGTTTCAGTGTGTATTTCAATATAATTCCCAAGTGATTTCACAAAACAGACATCACTAGAACTGATACGAATATCCCTGCCTTTTGCACGCACAATGAAATGATCGTCTTTCTTTTTTATGCGCTTCAACATCTGGCGCAGCAGTTCCCTAAATATGTCTCTATTATAACTGAGGATACGGAACCTAAAGAACAACCAGAAGATTAATGCTGTAAGCACAATCATCGAAATAATGAAGAAGTACGTTTTATAAAATGGCGGGTGAATCGTAAATGTTTTCATGAGCTTTTCATCACTCCAATCTCCACTAACTCCGGCCTGTACGAGAAAGGTGTATTTCCCTGGCGGGAGTGATTTGTATGAGGCAAAAAGGTCTGTTGAATAGTTCCACTTGTCTTCCAGACCTATTAATTGGTAACGATATTGAAGGTTTCCTTCGGCTTTAAATGAGATACCTTGAAAATTAAATTCAATTCTATTTTGGGTGTAATCCAATTCTAAGAAATCTTCGATAATATTGCCGTTAATGAGCATTTTCAGCATTCGTAAATGGTGGAATCCATTAGGGATGTTTTTGTTTAATACAGATAGAGGAAATGAGCACAGCCCCTGACGTGTTCCAACCCAGACAATATTGCCGATGATCTCGATATCCATCACATCATTGTCGATTAACCCATGTGCCCTGGTTATTGGAGTAATGTAATACTTCCCGTTTATGTCAAATTCTATACGATTCAGACCGCTTGATGTACATGCCCATACAACGGAGTCATTTTGGACATAAATTTCGTTAACAAAATTTCCTGTTAACCCATCCTCCTTTGTAATTGCTCGAATATTATTATCTCTGTATAGAACTAGTCCATTGTTATGGGTTGCAACTAGGAGCATGTCATTCTTGAATGTCGCGATCCTTGGAATGCGGTCGTTTAAAAAAGGATGATCAATTTTTACTTCTTTCTCTAGTGTGCGGTCATACCAATACAAACCTCTCCTGCTGGAAAGGTAAATTTTATTCCTAAATTTTGCGACATCTCTAAAAAACTGGTCCACCTTGTGTCTCTCCCATTGGTCATCAAATTTTCCTACCATGTATCCAGCCTGAATGAAAAACGGAGAACCTTCCTCTGAAGAGCAAGCGAATACTGTGGAATTGTTCAGAAAAGGATATTTTTTTGAGTTGACTAAACTATATTTTTCATTATAGATTAATGTTCCAAGCGTATTGCTGTATTCAACTATAGTTTGGAATTCTGAATTACTTCGATGCCTTAATTTTATACTGTCCTTGTTCCCGTAATAGATGTTCCCGTTATTCAAAGCGAGTATTAAGGATTCGTTTGCGTCACGGGTCATACTGTAAACTGGGTTGGGAGATTCTAGTGCATAGTGTTCGAAAAAAATGTTTGGCGTGTAAAAAACACCTGATGAGAGCGTTGAGATCCAAACCCCACCTTCATGATCCTTGATAACACGGGAAATGGATCTCCCTGGAAACTTGGTTTCTACTAGTTCTCCTTCTAAATTGTATAAGGACAGACCATTTTTTCGTGAGCTAATCCAAAGGTGGTGTTCATCGAATTTACCAAATCCATAAACGATGTTTGGCATATTAATTTTCTTGATTAGTTTTTTATCCTTGTAATAATAGACTGTTTTTCCGCTTGACTGAAGTATGATGTCGTCAACACGTCGGGCTTTTCTGTAGGTCCCAGCGCCTTTTTCAGGCTGAAATATTTTTGTGTGACAAACGTCTTTGGAAAAATATCCAGTTGAGATTATAGAATCTTCATAAGAGAACCATTTTCCGTCGGGCATGCATTCAACAACGGAGTACCAATTCAACTTGTTTGCCATAGAGCCGTTTGAGATGTTAAGTTCTCCCTTACTTGAGATTAGCATTTTACCTAGTCGATAAACAAAGCTAAGAGCAAGGTCGTCATCTTTTGTAAGGTATAGATCATCGCAAATCCATCCTGCTGAATGTTCGGATAGTAGGTCGTTGTGTTTATAAAGATGAATTTTGTAGTCTTCAGGGCTGAAATAGAAAATTCGGTTGTTCATCGTGGAACACCAAATATTTCCATCATTCTGAGGGTAGAATCGAAAGACAGTATTACAGGGAAGGCCGTCATCCATATCCAGTGTTTTGAATGAATAACCATCATAACTACAAATTCCACGATCTGTAGCAAACCATAATAAGCCATTGACATCTTGATAGATATCGTAGACCTCCACACTGGCTAATCCGTGATTTGTGTTGAAATTTTTAAAATTACCTGTTTGGGCAACTCCAAAAAATCCGAAACATAGTAAGGTCAGAATAAAAACTGAATTCCGAGCAAAAGATAAAGTAAACGACATTTAAAACACTAACAATTAATTGCTGGGCTAGTATTTCGTTTTGGTTTGCGTTGGTTAAGCGCACGGCTAAGCTATTTAAAATACTGAGCTAATCTACCTTAAATATTGAGTTTTGTGACGAAATAGGATGTTTTTGTGACGAAATCATATGCGCGTTCACATTAATGTGCGCTACGAAGCTTCGAATGAATTGGAAATATGAAGACTTATGATTTATACCTTACTCCAAATTTTCCAATTTCGTCATCAAGAGGAGCTGGAATATCTTTTTCATTTATCATTTGCAGAAGATCAATTTCAACTGTTCGGCAGATATTACTAAGTGGAATGTCTGCTGCCCTGCCTTCGAAAGGTGTTTCGGTAACTACTCCCGATTTATTCAATATCGCGAAGGCGAATGAAATGGCAATCGAGATCGGAATCAAAATCCAATTACTCATTATTCCAGCTAAAGCAAAAGGCAAGCAAAATGTGAACAACCACAAGAAGAACAATGTGAAGTAATTGTAATAGAATGGGAAAACAGTGCCTTTAATGCGTTCGCTCTTTCCTTGATCGTCATAGAGTTTTTTTAATGTACCGATAAGTGCATTGAATCGAAATTCTTCAATCCAACCTTTCTCATGAGCGTATGACATTTCGCGACCTTGCATTACGAGAAGTTGAGTAGGGATATTGCTTGCAGACATTAATTTCTCTTGTTCTTCGACTGGAATCCATTCTTTTAATTCTTTGCAGAAAGGTTCTTTTCGCAAAGACGATCGTAATGCGTAAACCCATCCGATATGCCTACGAACGGATTTTTTGATCCACTCATCCATCTCCTCTTGATCATTGTTTTTTGCAACGCCGTATGAAATTAACTCCATTCCAAAAGAGCGGCTATTATTTACAATAGCCCCCCAAATCTTTCGTGCTTCCCACCATCGGTCATAAGCAGAGCTATTCCTAAATCCAAGAAAAATGGCCAGAGCGCCACCTAAAATACTGACTGGAATAGCTGGTAGAACCAAATAGGTCATTTCGAAGTGAATGATCAGGGTGTAAGCCATTGCTGCGCAAAATGCAAAGAAGAACAGAACAGATCTGTTCCAATAGATGATCCCAACGACTTGCTTTATTGGATTTTTTGAAAAAGTTATAATCATGTGTATAGGGTGTAATTTCGAATTCGAAGATATAAAATGCTTTTACACTTTACTCAAAACAAAAGTGAATCAGTGAATCACAGTATGCTCTACCTTTGAAAGGTCCCAATCAATCACCATTCCTTCAGCCAATTGATCAGCATTTTCTTTACCATACAATAACTCACACAAATACAACGATGCTTCAAAGCTTTTGGCTCCACCGGCTGATGTAATCACTTTTCCTTCGTGAACGAACAGTGTATTATCTCGAATGTCTAGGTGGGGAAACCTTGTTCGCATTTCGTCTATGTCAGCTGGGAAGGTTGTTGATGCTATGTTGTCTAGAATTCCAGCTTTGGCTAGAACAAATGCACCGTCACAATGAGAAACGACAAACTGTGCGTCTTTTGCAACTTGCTTCACGAATTTAATCATGGCTTCATCTTCCAAATCCGAATCGAGTTGATGTTCTGCACTGGGAACGACAAGAATATCGATGTGAGGTAAATTGTCTTTCAAATAGTTGAAATCTGGTAGTATCCGCAATCCTTCAAATGAGGTAATATATGAGTCGCTTTTTGCAACGGTGAATACATTCATTGCTTTGATACTGTCTCTAAAGATTGTATGATGGAAGATGTCGTAAGGAGCCGTCAATTCGGTATTGAATGTTCCGTCCATAATTAGAAAGGCAACATTGTAATTGTTCGTGTCAAGCTCGGGAAAACCGTTGCTTAGATCATTTTCTGATGAGTCATTGACAGATTCATAATTTGAATGCTCAGAGCAACTGAAAATCTGCAGGGAAAAGACCGAAAGATATGCTAGCTTCTTCAACATGATTAAAATTGAAGATAAACAAAAGGTGGTTGTTCAGCGCCAATTGCTTGGTACATCAAAAAGACAATAATGGCGACGGCAATTGCTTGCAGCGGAATGGGTAATGCTGTGTAAGCTGTTTCCCATATTTTTTTCACTTTCTCTGGAAGCCAGTGAATAATGTATCCGCCTAGCATGATCCAGAAAACGGCTTGGTATGTTTCAAGAACTGTGACAAATACTTCCCAAGAGAAGTCGAAGTGGTTCCAAATTCGATCCAGCATTTTGAATGGTAAATCGTCTGCCTCGGCATCGGTCATTCCGCCTCCCTTCAAATCGCTCGTTCTTGCTTCGTCCAGTTTAAACCAGATTCGTGTGAAGGTGATGAAGTTGAATGTTAGGAAAACTTTCCAGAAGCTAACAATCCACAATTTGCTTTTTTCGTAGAAACTGATCTTGCTCCAGTACTTGTAAACAAGTAAAGCGCAGCCGTTCATTGCTCCCCAAATGACGAAGTTTTCACTCGGTCCGTGCCAAAGACCTCCAACCACCATTGTAATAATGAGGTTTAAATCGCGGTGTACATAACGTTTAAAGTCTTTAATGGTTGTTAAACCAATAATATAGACGACAGTCAGCCCGCCATAAACATAGAGCAGCTCGTACCATTGGGTAATGAATATCAGGAAGACGAAGATGAAGAATATCGCGATGTACGAGCCGATGCTTCCTGTTCGGTTACCGCCAAGTGGGATATAGAGATAATCTTTGAGCCAGGAGCCTAGAGAGATGTGCCAACGCCTCCAAAAATCGGCTACGTTCTTTGCTTTGTAGGGAGAATTGAAGTTCTTCTTGAGTTTGAAGCCCATGAGACGGGATAGTCCTATGGCAATATCTGTGTATCCAGAAAAGTCCGCATAAATATGTAGAGAATATGCCCACATGGCCAATACGCTCACAAAACCAGGAAAGAGTTCTGGTGTAAATACAATTTTGTCAATGAAGTGTACAACTAAAAAGTCGGCGATAACGATCTTCTTAACGAGCCCTTTTACAATTTGTATAACAGACCAACTAAAGTCTTTTTTGTCCAGTTGTTGATATTGCGTAATCTGTGGAATGAAATCACGCGCACGCACAATTGGACCCATCACAAGTTGTGGGAAAAAGGTAACGAAGAAGGAGTAATGGAAGAAGTTTTTTACGGGTGTAATTTCCTTTCGGTAGATGTCAACAACGTAGCTGATATTTTGGAAAGTGAAGAAGGAAACGCCGACAGGAAGAAGGATCTTGTCTACGAATGTTCCCTCTCCAAAAAAGCTATTTCCGAACTGCGCAAAATGGTTAACAAGCTCAAATTGCGTGTTGAACATTTCATTGAACGAATCCGTAAAAAAGTACGCATACTTAAAGTAAAATAGTATTAAAAGATTAAATATTGCGGAAAAGGTGATGATCCACTTACTTCTCAGATTACTTCGAGCCTTATAGATTCGCTTACCAAGAACGTAGTTAACGATAATACTTACCGCTAGCAGAAGTACATATAAGCCAGATGTTTTGTAGAAAAAGAAGACACTGACAAGCGTGAGAAAAATACTCCGCATTAAGAGTTGCTCATTGCCTCGGAAAATGTTCCGAACCAATTCTCTACCCTTTTTTGAAAAAGCCATCACGGCAAGCATCACCTTGAAGAAAAGAATTCCACAGATGAACCCAACCGTTTTGCTAACCCATTTTCGTTTGCTGATTACGATCGATAATCCGATAGTAGCAAACAGGAAGAAAATCCAGAAATCAAGTTTGGTAAATACCAAAGAACTACCGTCGCCAACTTCACCAGAGAAGATCCCGTGCAGTCGTTGAAAAGGAATTATTGAGTAGAGCCAATCCATACTAGTGTGCTTCTAGGTTTATTCGATCTTCCATCTGATCCATGTATTTTAGAAAACCATCGATGTATAAATCTCCTTTAAAATGATATCCTACCGAAGTGAAGTGAACAAGGTCGGAGCGCATGAGTTTGTTGTTTTTCCACGTTTTACTCGATCCCAATTCGCCCATCAATCCATATAAATCCCAAACGGCCATCTCGTATTCTGCTGCGAGTTCGATGATAACTTCTCGCTCGCGGGCAATGTTCTTGTTCAGATACCTGCGGTGGTAGTACGAATCATTGGGGACGGTTAACAACAGCGCACAATCTGGATTAGCCCGAAGTGCCATCTGCATCATTTTTTCAAGATTACGCTTGTATACTTGGGGCTTAAAGTCGGCGTATGGTACGTTCCCATCATTTGTTCCTACTGAATACGCAAAGAAATCGGGGGGGTAGGATTTAAGTTGCTCCTCAAAACGGATGTTGTCCAGATAAGTGTATAGGCCTGCACCGTTGATTCCAATTCTGTGTACGAAATTCCAGGCTCATCATTCATAAGCAGAAATCCGTGAATTTCCAATTCGGGCGCATATCCCATTGTTCGGGCGAACTGTAAATCAAGTGTCTCGATGGGATCTGTGAAGTAAATATCAGAATAGCCCAATTCGGGATTGTTCGTCACTTTGTGAACAAGAAGTTCATCTTCGCCAAAGTGCATCCAGTATGGAAATTCACCAATGTTATGGTAGATTCGAACGTGATTGAACGGTGTACGAACCTTTGTCCGATCATGCTTGAAGTGAACGGTAATGATCGAATCGGAACAAGTGACGGCGGCTCCTAAAAGACCGTAATCAAATCCTGTTTTTTTGGGTTTATGAACAACGCTTCGATAAGGTGTCCAGCTATTGGGCGACGAAAATTCATAGTTCCCTGGGTTGTTGGTTTTTGCCAAATCAAATGGAAAGACCCATCCTCGCTCGCCTGTAACACCCTCCCAGCGTGATTGCAAATACTCGCGCACATCATGCGTGTAAATATCAGCCTGTAAGTGTGATCCGCCGATGTGATACATGTTCAGTTTTCCCTGTTTTGTATCAATTATACGCTTCAGCTTTCGGTAGAAAGTCTCGAAATTTTTGCTGTCCTTGGAATAAAAAGCGTAATTATTTTTGGTGTAATCTACAAAAGGGTAAGTGGAACGCAGGGAGGTGTCCATATCCCTGAAATCATGAAAATGATAGTTGCTCAGCGAATCGACTAGAACTGAATCTGCATCAGGTGTATTGATGGCTAGCGAGTCTTGTGAATTGACAAAACTGCAAATGAAACTGAGCGATATGGAAATCAGTGTTCTCACTATTGACTGTTTTTCCATTTGGCGTATTCCGCAATAAGTGCGTTGTAGAAGAGTTGTGATGCAAATTTGGCTCCGCCATTCGTAAAGTGGGTGTGATCATTGCCTGCCAGTCCTTTCTCTACCCATGCAGGCATTGAGTTCTTGCCTCCCATTGCTGCATACATATTCCAAAATCCTGCGCCCGAAGCAATCGTCGCGTCTTTTAATTCACTCACAAAATAGGGAAGGAATGGGTAAGTCTCATAAATTTGATCATCCAGTTTGGACATGTCACTCGGACCAATCACAATAACCATAGCACCAGGGTTCATCTGCTGCATAACCTTGATGTATTTTTTGAAGGAGTACACACTCGAACGCACGCCAACACTATCCTTGAAATGAACAACTGAGTTTCCGCCAAATTGCATGATGACCAGTTTTGTGTTCAGTTCATTGTGCATCGTCTTAATCGTATTGTATTTAATTCCTCCAATAACATTCGCACTTGTTCCTCTCATTCCGACATTCGAGACTTGAATTCCGTAATCTCCTTCTAAAGAGAATGCACAAATATTAGGACTCACTTTTCCAGAAAATTCATATTTCAATTTCCCAGGTGAAGAAGGGAACGATAAGCTGAAGGTATGTTGTGCGCCATCTGTTATTAAGTCCTCCTCGTGAATTAAAGCGTCATTTTGATAGACTTTCAACGCCGTTTCAGCTAAACAGCTGTTGTAATGCATTTTTACGTTGTTGTATGTTTTCGCTCGTCCATAGGCATTCCCCGATGGTTGAAATTCTATCCAGCCTGATTGGATCTTCATCGTGTCTAGGTTGATACTGTCCATGATATATTCCGGTGTAAACCGCGATGCTGAAGCCATGGCTCCATACTGACGGCTTTCCAATTTAGGACCTCCAAAGCAGGTGAAACGTTCAAAATTTTCAGAATATGCTTGCTTGTAGGTTATTGTGCTGTAGACGTTAGTAGCTGGAATCAATCCTGGTCCGTATCCTCCAAATTGATTTTGAACTTTTTCACGAATATAGCTCGTCATTCGGTCTCCTTCAATTTGTGAATCGCCGTAGTGCAAAATGGATATTTTCTCTCTGTCGCCCGCCGCTGCTTGTAAAGCCTTGAAGAAAGCGTGTAAATTTTCCTTACCAGTTGCGTTCGTTTGAAGTTCCGTGGAAGCATCTTCAGAAACTTCACCACCATTTGGTGCACCCAAATTACCATTCGATCCATTTTGATGAATAACCGATGGATCAGTGGCAACCATGGATGTGTCTATTGTTGCAAGAAGATTTGTAATGTCTGCTTTTTCCTGCTTTTTAGGTGTATAGAAATCTTCTTTTGTAAGAAATTGAAATTTCATTCCACCCAATTCCCAACCTTCATCTGGGACAAAATATGTCACAGCGGAGAGGAGCATGAGTATCACGACAATAAACGAGGCGACATGAAATACTTTAATATCTTTCAAAACTCTGGATAAACACGTAAAAGTAACGCTTGAGAGTATTAAAAGGAACACTGTGAGTGAGTATTTATCAAAAGTTAACAGGGGATAACTCCTCATCCTTCTGGGAATCTAAAACCACCTTGCAATTTTTCTAGAAAAACAATGATAATTTGGAGAATAACGTAACTTTAGTCTTATTAACTTATTAAGACTGAAATGATATGAAAGTTCTACTCAAAAGCACACTGATTCTAGGCTTGTCAATTTTTGCATTGGGTTCTTGTAAAAAGGACTATTCGTGCGCTTGTACTATTGATGGAACGCAGAATGCGCCATTCGAATACACCAATATGGAGGAGGAAGCTGCAGAGGCGGCTTGCACTGCGGATGAATACTTGCTGCAACAGGATAATCCTACAGCCGTCGTAGCATGTACCTTGAATTGAAATTGAAGTAAAATGATGCTATTAGCTATCCAAAACGGATGGCTTTTTTATTGATATTAAACCCCATTCATGGAAAAATACACGAACGCTCTAGTTCATGAAACTTCACCGTACTTATTACAACATGCGAACAACCCTGTTAACTGGGTCGCGTGGTCAGATGATGTTTTTGAGCGTGCAAAAGCAGAGAATAAACTGGTTTTAGTGAGTATTGGATATTCTGCTTGTCATTGGTGTCATGTAATGGAGCATGAGAGTTTTGAGGATGAGGAAGTCGCAGCACTCATGAACAAATTCTTTATCAACGTAAAAGTGGATCGTGAGGAACGCCCTGATGTTGATCAAGTCTACATGACGGCAGTTCAACTGATGACGCAAAGCGGTGGCTGGCCGCTCAATTGTTTCACATTGCCCGATGGCAGACCAGTTTATGGAGGGACATATTTTCCAAAAGAGCAGTGGATGCACATTTTGAAATCACTGCAGCATACTTTTTTGAATGATTATGACAAAGTGATTGAATACGCAGAGAATTTGCACAACGGAATCGTTTCCAGTGAGCTTATTACAGAACCCAAGAAGGATGTAATTTTTGAAGAAAGCAAACTCGAAGAACTTGTACGACGCTGGTCGAGAAGTTTTGATTTGAACAATGGTGGAAAGAGCCATGCACCGAAGTTTCCGCTGCCGAGTAACTTCGAGTTTTTGATGGATTACGCATTAAACGCTGGAGATAAAAGTATTGAAGATTACGTGGAAATGTCGTTGGATAAAATGGCGTTGGGAGGTATTTACGATCAAATCGGTGGTGGCTTTTCACGCTATTCTGTTGATATGCTTTGGAAAGTGCCTCACTTCGAGAAAATGTTGTACGATAACGGTCAGTTGCTGAGCTTGTATTCAAACGCCTATCGGATTTATAAAAAGCCATTATACAAAAATCTTGTTTACCAAACAGTTGAATGGTTGGAGCGTGAAATGTTAGACGATAGTGGCGCCTTGTACTCGGCGCTTGATGCGGATAGTGAAGGAGTGGAGGGCAAATTTTATGTTTGGACAGAAGATGAAATATCCTCGATATTGGAAAAGGACTACGAATGGGTGAAGGATTATTATTCACTCAATCAAAGGGGATATTGGGAAGATGGAAATTACATTTTGTTGCGTACGGAATCCGACGATGAATTTTGTAAGAAAAAAGGGTGGACGCAAGCAGAATTGGAAACCAATGTTGAACGCATAAACGCTGTGCTGTTATCAGCAAGGGCAGAACGGATTAGACCTGGCTTGGATGATAAGTGTTTGACTTCGTGGAATGCAATGGTGCAAAAGGGCTTGTCTGACGCGTACACTGTTTTTGAGGAAGATGACTTTCGACTCCTCGCACTTAAAAATGCGCGTTGGCTTCTAAAAAATCAATTGAACGAAGATGGAAGTTTATGGCGCAGTTATAAAAAAGGTGTTTCCACGATTCAGGGTTTTTTGGAAGATTACGCACACACAATTTCGGCATTTATCGCACTTTACGAAGTCAGTTTTGATGATGATTGGTTAAACCGTGCAAAGGGGATGTTGGAGTATACGCTTCAACATTTCTTCGATGAAAAATCGGGAATGTTCTACTTTACGGCAAGTGATACCCAGCTAATTGCCCGAAAGATGGAGTTGAGTGATAACGTGATACCAGCCAGTAATTCAGTAATGGCACGTAATCTATTCTACATAGGAAAGTATTTCCACAATTCTGATTATACCTCAAAAGCGCAGCAAATGTTGGCGAATATTTACGATGGAATGGAGATGAATGGAGCCAATTATTCGAATTGGGCCATCTTGTTGAACCATCAGGTGTATGGATTCTATGAATACGTTGTAATGGGTACAAACCCAGATTCAATTAAATCAATTCGATCTTCAAGACTGCCGAAAGTTCTGCTCGCAAGCAGTGATGGAAATTCTGAAATCCCAATTTTTGAAGAGAAAAAGTTGGAGACAGAAACGATGATTCACGTATGTACAGAAGGAACCTGTTTTTTGCCGACTTCGGATGTAACTGAAGCTGTAAAAAGGGTTATTCAATAAAGAGACTTGATAACATTTTGTCTCAGGTGAAAATGATAGGTTCGATTTTTGTTTCCTTTGTCGTGTGAAGTGGATTATTTGTTTTTTCGTATTAAGTGCGGGAGTGTCTAATGCTCAGGTGTTGGACAATCGCAATGGTGAGGCCTTTACTGATCGACCATTCTTTAATGAATCTTTTATTAAGGAGAATAAACTCAAGCGTTTACAGGGCTATTACGTCTACAAGAAACAGGGTCAGCTCATGAAGGAAACGAAGTATAAGTATTCCTATGAATTTGACAAAGAAGGACACCTTATTTCCACATTTGAAACGCGAAAAGACGACGGAACTCGAGACACCACTTGGAATTTTTACGAATACAACGCGTCGAACAACCTGTACATTCATCGGAAAACAGATCAGGATGGATTTGCCACCGTTTATTACGGATATGATAGCTTAGGACGTGTTATTTCCGAAGAGCAGATGCGCGACTTTGTGGATTCTGGAACGAATATGATCTGCAGATCGTTATCCTTCAACAAGGAGGAAATAAAATACTTCGAGTATGATCATCAAGTTAAGAGAACTCGTTTCAACAGTTATGGACTTCCTTACCTTGATGAGTACATAAATTACAACGAATTAGGGTATTTGGTTGAACGGCTCGAGCGAATAAAGATGACCTCTACAACCTATACCTATACTTATGAGTATAACGAAACAGGTAAGTTGGCAGCCATTCGGAAGTCGAGCAACCAGCAAGAAGGTTATCTAGAGGAACTCTTGTTTAGATATGATGACCTTGGGAATTTGATTGAGAAACACCTGTACAGAAATGGCGTGTTCACAACGGATATTCAAATCATCTATAACAGCAAAACAAAATTGTTGGCAACGGTGATCACTCGGCAGGTGAGTACTGGCTTTATGATGATCTTGAGATTTAAAGATTACGAGTACTTCGATTAACCAATTCGCCCCTTAATAGCATTGTCGATTGAATCTTTCAAACTTCGGAATTTGAAATCCAGTGCATTCACAACTTTTGAATTGTCGTATTCACGTTTGCTAAATAAACTGCGTACGGTGTCTCTCGTCATGGACGACCGCTTTGACGAAAACAGTGCGAAAAAGGAAAGTAAACGTCTTGCAATCGCCACCATGTAAGGTTTTGCTTCAATACGCGGAGCTTTAACATTCAATTGTGATGCTATTTCCTCCATTAATTCCTTAAACGACTGGTTACTTCCAATGCATAAGAAACGCTCATTAGAAATATCAGATTTCATAAGTAAATGCATGATCTCGGCAACATCTCGGGCATCCACAATCGCATTTGCTCCTGGAGGGTAGAACTTAACGCCATTTTGGAGCGTTCTAAACAAGGTAAGCGAGCTCTCATCCCAGTTTCCTGCACCGACAATAACGCATGGGTTGACAATAACTACGTTTAAACCTTCTTCAACGGCTCGCCAAACCTCTTTCTCAGCTGAATATTTTGAGACGCTATAACCACTGGTAGCCGGAGAAATCTTCCATTTTGTCTCCTCGCTGATGACTTCGTTGTCATTTCCTCCAATTGCTGCCGTAGAGCTTACGTAACAGAATTTTCTGGCACCTATTTCTAGCGCCATATTTACCATGTTTGCCGTTCCTTCTCTGTTAATTTTTATTAGTTGATTGAAATCTCTACGGTGGAACGAAACAAGCGCGGCAGAATGATAAACTTCGTTACAGTCTTTCATGTTTTCCTGCAAAAATGGAATGTCTAGGATGTCACCTTTTACCCATTCAATCGTTGCATAACGCTTTTCCCCATGCTCTTTGTCGTAGTAGTTAAAAAGCTGTTTAACCTGATCACGTTTTCTGTCGGAACGATAGATTGCACGTGTTTTAGTCTCATCTTTCGTAAGTTGAAAAAGCAAATGTGCTCCCAAAAGTCCAGTTCCACCAGTAACAAAAATCACATTGCTAAATTACAATCTTTGTTAGAACAGGCACTAAATAATAGTAATCTAGTAGGGTATTTTAACGATTACGAATATTTAGGGCATTCAGGTGAACATTGAGTGAATCTCAATTATCATACTTTTTGTTTAGCACATACTACTTCACCTATCTTTGTAGTGTATGAAACGACTGACTGTATTGCTACTACTCACAGTTGGTGTAATGAGTACTTCTTGCACCTCTGAATATGAAGAACGATTAATTGAAGGACGCTATTTAATAGATCGTCTTGCAACCGTTGAACGAAGCCATAATTTGATGATGAATAGTCGTCTCTCTTCTGAAATAGAGGAAATCCGCAATGAAATCAATTTATTGGCAAAGGTCTCTGGAAACGAGGAGCTCTTTTTGCGTGAAGTGTTTGAAGATTAAATCGAAAGTTCTTCCGATGGATCCCAATAGTGATTTTTGAAATCGACGATCTTATCTTTCTCAGTATCTATTCCTTCCATTTTTAATCGATCCTCCATTTCTGTGGGCGAAGAAAAATGCATTTTGCCCGTAAGCATCCCATTACGATTCACTACCCGATGTGCGGGGACATCAGGAATTCCATGCGCTGAATTCATTGCCCAGCCTACCATTCTGCTTGATCTTGGGGCGCTTAGGTACTTCGCTATTGCTCCATAGGATGTTACCCTTCCCTCAGGAATTAGCCGAACGACATCATAGACGTTCTGAAAAAAATCTTTGTGCTTGTTGGGAATAGAGATTTCCACTATTCAACCGTTACAGACTTCGCTAAATTTCGCGGTTGATCTACGTTACATTTCCGCATTACTGCAATATGATACGATAACAATTGGAATGGTATTGTAGCTAGCAATGGTACAAGATGCTCATCAACCTCAGGGATTTCAATGACATGATCAGCGATCGCTGTAACTTGAACATCTCCTTCAGTTACAATGGCAATGATTTTTCCTTTTCGGGCCTTCACCTCTTGGATATTGCTTACCACTTTTTCATAAGAAGTTCCTTTCGTTGCGATGACAAATACGGGCATCTCCTCATCAATAAGAGCGATAGGTCCGTGCTTCATTTCCGCTGCAGGGTATCCTTCAGCGTGGATGTATGAAATTTCTTTTAATTTCAATGCGCCTTCAAGTGCAACAGGGAATGAGCTTCCTCTTCCCAAATAGAGTGCATTTGATGCATTTTGATATTGCGCTGCAATGTATTTTATCTTGTCGTTTTTCTCTAGAATCTGCTGAACCTTTTGTGGAATAGCTTCCAATTCAGAGAGTTTGGTTCTAAATTCAGACTCACTGATAGTTCCTTTGCGCTTGGCAAGAGAAAGTGCCATTAACGTGAGGACTGTAACCTGCGCAGTAAATGCTTTTGTCGATGCCACTCCGATTTCAGGACCAGCATGTGTATAAGAACCGGCATCTGTTATTCGTGAAATAGATGAGCCAACAACGTTGCAAATTCCAAGAATGGTTGCTCCCTTAGATTTAGCCAATTCGAGAGCTGCAAGTGTATCTGCAGTTTCCCCTGATTGCGAAACAGCAATGACAACATCATTTTCAGTGATGATTGGATTTCTATAACGGAATTCACTTGCGTATTCAACTTCAACGTTGATGCGCGCTAAATCCTCAAACAAATACTCGCCAACTAAGCAAGCATGCCATGAAGTTCCACAAGCAATCATGATAATGCGATTTGCATTGACCATTTTCTGCTCGTACTCCTTAATTCCTCCAAGCGAAACCCATCCTTTCTCTGCATTCATTCTCCCTCTGAAACAATCTTCGATTGATCGAGGTTGTTCATGAATCTCCTTCAACATAAAATGGTCGTAACCACCTTTTTCCAACGCTTCGAGATGGAGCTCCAATTCCTGAACATAAGGAGTCTTCTCTACATCATCAATGCCGTAAAGTTTCATTTCTTCACCAGCACGAAGTACAGCAATTTCTTCGTCATTCATATACACAACTCTCTTTGTGTATTCAACGATTGGAGTTGCATCAGATGCTAAGTAAAAATCTCCTTCGTGTCCAATTCCAACAACCAAAGGACTACTTTTTCGAGCGGCAATAATTTTATCAGGTTCACTTTTTGAAATGACCACAATTGCATATGCTCCAATAACTTGTTGCAGTGCCAATCGAACGGCTTCCCCTAATTTAGTTCCTGTATTCTTTCGGATATCATTGATCAAATAGCACAGGACTTCAGTATCTGTATCGCTTTTAAATGTATATCCTTTGCTAAGAAGTTCTTTTTTAATGGAATCGTAATTCTCAATAATTCCATTGTGGATGATAGCCAAATCTTCATCTTCAGAAAGATGCGGATGTGCATTAATGTCATTCGGTTCACCGTGTGTAGCCCAGCGTGTATGTCCAATACCTGAGTGTCCACCACGATCTTTATCACTTGAATACTCTTCAAGGTTGGCTACCTTTCCCTGCTTCTTGTAAACATTAAGTGAACCATCATTTAATAGGGCGATTCCAGCACTGTCATACCCACGGTATTCAAGTCTCTTTAAACCTTTGATAATAATAGGATATGCTTCTTTATGTCCAATATAGGCTACGATTCCACACATAATAGATCAATTAGAATTCAGTGTAAAGGATATACAATTTCGGTTGCGCTTTATTCAGAGATTGCGCTCCGTTAAATATGATGCGTTCAGCAGAAGTATTGTGTAACGTAGGAGAAAATATCAATCGTGTATTTTCCAATTCGTCATTGACGATTGCTTGAACGTAGTTGCGAATATCAACTTGAAAACTTTTCCGATAATCGGCGTAGACTCCAATGGTATTCACACTAAATAGTTGAGATGCTCCTTCTTCCAAAATTGTGGCAACGGAAATGTCAAATCCAGGTGTATATTTCGTGCTAGTATGATATTCTACAGGAAGCTCGATGATTGCTTTGTGTACGACGGCATTCTTTGGAATGTCACTTAGACCTGGGATTTTTACAATGCCACGCATTCCAAAAGATTGTGCATAGAACGTCGATAATCCAGCAATTGAATCTGTCATTGGAATTTGTCCCAAGGTGTCAACATCTACATGGTTGAAGTCTGCACAACTCGAATTGATTAAGAAATCAAATTCTTTATGTTCTCCATCCTGTGTATAATAAATCGTAAGTTTCGATGCAGGATCATTTAGGTTGAAGTAGAATGCTCCACCTTCACCTGACATCTGTCCTGTATTCTTTGTGCGAATTCGCAAGCCTTTGAAGTAATCTAAAAAGGCATCATTGTCGGTAAAATAACCATTACCTGATGATGCGTCTTCCAACATGTCAATGGCCTTGAATTTATTCAAACGAATTCTCAATTGTGGTGAATTAAGCGTATCTCCACCAACAACACTCATCGCGTATGGATCCATGTACACGTCATTCTTACCAGGTTCAACCAAGTCTCCGAAGTTAGAACCGTACGTTTCATCCACTGTTTTTGTTGTGAATGAATAGTATGTAGAATCAATTGAAAGATCTTCAGTCAATTGATGTACCTCAACTGTTTGAATACCCGCATCACCATAAGAGCCAACATATTCAAGTGCCAAAACGAATGAGTCGATATCAATGGCTTTAATGAGTCCAAAATCAGGGTTTAAACCTGAGAGGCGAAATTGTGTGTAGATTTCCGAGTTGTATGTTCCGAAAACAGGATCAACGTATGAACCGAGGATTCCGAAAGCAGCATTGTCAGAAATAATGGAGTCGGGGTGATACGAAGACGTAAACAGTGTGAATGTGTCAATGCCTCCTGAAACCAATAGTTCATTCTGATCGATTGTATTCTGCCCGATTAGATTTTCTTTCTTCTTACAAGCTACAATGAGGAAAAGACTGAATAAAAAAGTAGCGGAAAGAGTTACACCTTTCCGCCACATAAATGGTTTAATATGATTCATGTTATATGAGAACTTCTGCGTCAATTACTTTATCCAAAAATTCCGAAACTTCTTTAACTTGATTCTCTTCAGCTACAAAATCCAATTTCTCACATTCTGCACCGTCAAAAATTGCTCTTAATTCCGGGCTTAAATCTTCACTTCCAACGCTAAGACCGTCAACATATTTTGTTGCGACCTTTGAAATGTTTTCAAAACTAGGTTCTGCAAAGTCTTTTGTAACATCTTCGTCGAAGCCATCAAATTTAAGTTTTTCGGCTAGTCGCTCGTCCCAATTATTGTTAAACCCATCATTGTACATGTTGTAAACAACTTTCGTGTTTGCAAAATGTGGGTCATCTTTATACAATTTCTTGATGTATAATGGCATCAATGACGTCATCCAACCATTACAGTGAATTACATCTGGTTGCCATCCTAATTTTTTTACGGTTTCAAGAACGCCTCGACAGAAGAACATTGATCGCTCATCATTGTCAGCGTGCTCCTTGTCCTTGTCATCTGCAACTGTGTTCTTACGCTTGAAGTACTCTTCATTATCGATGAAGTATACCTGCATACGAGCAGCAGAAATAGAAGCTACCTTTATAATTAGTGGGTGATCCGTATCGTCGATGATTAAATTCATCCCTGATAGACGAATAACTTCATGCAGCTGATGTCTTCTCTCATTTATTACTCCAAAACGCGGCATAAATACGCGAATCTCTTTTCCTCCTTCTTGAACCCCCTGCGCCAAGCTTCTAGCTGTAGTAGAAACTTCAGATTTCGGTAAAAATGGTGATATCTCCTGAGAGATAAAAAGTACTTTCTTTTTCTCCATGAAAAGTTTATTGATAAAAACGATTACAAAAATATAGAAAAAAAAGCGGAACTTCAACAAAAACGGATAGTTTTGTTTCTTTCAATTCATTGGTAAATGGAGGATTACAAGGTGTTTTCGACGGTAAAATCGTTACAGGAAAGATTGCATTCGTTGGGTAAAGAAACACAAGTGAGTTTTGTGGCGACGATGGGCGCTCTACATCACGGACATTTGGAGTTGGTCAAAAAGGCCTTCACACTGGCTGACACAGTGGTTGTCAGTATTTTTGTAAACCCAACACAATTCAACAAAAAAGAAGATTTGGAGAATTATCCACGATTGTTGGATGAGGATTTGAAGTTACTTAAGACGGTAGGTGATGTGATCGTGTTTGCACCAACAGTTGATGAAGTTTATCCGAAGGATTATGTCGACATTGATCTGAATTTGGGCAAATTAGAACATGTAATGGAAGGAGAATTCAGACCTGGGCATTTTAAAGGGGTCGTGAATGTTGTAAAACGGTTCTTTGATATCATTAATCCTACCTATGCTCTTTTTGGTTTAAAAGACTTCCAACAGCTTGCAGTTATAGAGTTTATGGTGGAGCATTTTAAGTTGTCAGTTCAAGTGGTTGGTTGCGAAACCGTCAGAGAACCTTCAGGATTGGCAAGTAGCAGTCGAAATTTCAGATTGTCGGAACAAGAGAAAGTTGAAGCGGAGATCATCTATAAAACGATGGAGTATGCCCGTTCATTGGTCGCGGAAAAGGAGCCAACTGAAGTGCAAAAAATGGCGCTTGAATTTTTTAGTAAGTCACCATTGGAAATAGAATACCTTGAGATTGTTGACCCAAAATCATTAGATTCCATACCTAATTGGGTTCCAGGTGCACGCATTTGCATTGCAACAATGTGCGGTAAAGTCCGTTTAATTGACAATAGTGAGCTTATTGAAAACAGCTTTATTTCTTGAAAAAATAGGCTAACTTTGTGCAATAATCAGATTAGATAATGTTGATACAAGTAGTAAAATCAAAAATTCATCGGGCTCGTGTTACTCAAGCGGACTTGCACTATATAGGCAGTATTACCGTTGACGAGGCCTTGATGAAGGCTGCAAATTTTGTAGAAGGAGAACGAGTTCAGATTGTGAATAATAACAATGGAGAACGTATTGAAACCTATATAATTAAGGGGGAAGAAAACTCAGGAGTTATTTGTTTGAATGGTGCTGCTGCAAGACGGGTAGCGGTTGGAGATAGCATTATTATCATTGGGTACGGATTTATGGACATGGAAGAAGCTAAGACATTTAAGCCTTCACTGGTTTTCCCAAATGAAGAAACCAATTTAATCGACTAACTAGTTGAAGAGCCAACTCCTTAAAATCCTAAAGATTGTTTTGCCTATTGGCATTGGAATCTACCTTACATGGTATTTTTTTAGTGGTTTAAGTGAGGAGGAAATTCAGCAAACGAAGAATGCATTTTTTGAAGCGAATTATTTCTGGATCATTCTTGGGGTCGTTGTTTCTTTTTTTAGTCATTTGAGCAGAGCATACCGCTGGTTGTTTTTACTAGAGCCTTTGGGCTACAAACCAAAACTGAAGAACTCATACCACGCTGTAATGGCTGGATATGTGATTAACTTCACAGTTCCGCGTTCTGGAGAGATTGCACGTGCTGGCTTATTGACCAGTTATGAAAAAGTTCCATTCGAAAAGGGATTTGCGACCATTGTTATTGAACGTGTTATTGATGTGATCATGTTGGCGATCGTCGTTTTCATCTCTGGACTTCTGCAGGCGAATTCAGATGAAATTAGCGAGATTACAAAATCGGGCGAAGGCGGATCGAAGATGTGGATCATATATATCCTAGGTGGGATGGCGTTGTTCGGAATTGCGGGGTTGATTGTATACTTAAAGCACGCTAAGTTCAGAGCCTTCTGCAATGAGAAACTTCGCGGTTTCTGGGAAGGATTGAAATCAATTTGGACGATGAAGAAAAAATGGGCATTCGTTGTGCATACGCTCTTTATTTGGATCTGTTATGTTGGAGGAATCTGGATTTTTGCGCAGGCATTTCCTGAAACAGCAGGTATGTCGGCAGGATGTGTATTCGCAGCATTTGTTGTGGGTGCAGCCGCTATAGCGCTTTTACCTGGTGGAATTGGTGCGTATCCTGTTTGGATTACAGCTGTATTGGCGATTTACAATATTGAATTCGCTGCTTACGGAATTTTTGTTTGGGTCATTCAAACAGTCTTACTTGTGACCTTAGGTTTGATATCATTGTTCTTAATTCAACGTCAACCGAAGTTGGCCGAAGTGGAAAAGTCTTAACTTTACTGCTATGAATAATAGCCG
Source organism: uncultured Flavobacteriales bacterium (assembly GCA_905478665.1). Classification (GTDB taxonomy): domain Bacteria; phylum Bacteroidota; class Bacteroidia; order Flavobacteriales_D; family Crocinitomicaceae; genus UBA4466. Next base: position 57,841 of record CAJQJL010000019.1, on the reverse strand, counting down.
TCTAGAACACCTTCAGAATAAAATTGTAGATCATCAAAATGCCTTGAAACGGATTTCTATCTGGAAAATGAAAGGCGACAAGATTGTGTTTACAAATGGATGCTTCGATATTCTTCATACGGGGCACGTTTCTTATTTGGCAGAAGCTACTGCTTTGGGTAATCGACTGGTAGTGGCATTGAACACGGATAGTTCTGTCAAGCGCCAGGGAAAGGGAGATGATCGCCCTGTAAATAATGAAGATGCACGAGCAACAGTTATAGCTGCAATCGGAAGTGTAGACATGGTTGTCTTTTTCGATGAGGACACGCCTGTTGAGCTTATTAAACTTCTCGAGCCAGATGTGCTTGTGAAGGGTGCAGATTACGATCCTGAAGAAACGGATTCATCTTCGAAGAAATACATCGTCGGTTCGGACATCGTTAAATCCAACGGAGGAGAAGTCAAAGCAATTCCTTTAGTGGAGGGTTTTTCAACGACTGCCATTATTGAGAAGTTAAATCAAAATTAATTTGTTGTTGGGGCTACTCCTGCGCGCTTATAAGCTAACGTAAACCAATGATTGGCCCGTCATTTCTTTTGGCTGTTCAACGTTCATTCGATGAAGAATAGTTGGTGCGACATCTGCCAGAACGCCATCTGCAATTTTATATTCCGTTTCCTTCGTTACGAAAACAACTGGAACTGGATTTAAAGAATGCGCAGTGTTTGGACTTCCATCTGCGTTAATTGCAAAATCTGCGTTTCCATGATCTGCAATAACTAAAAACTCATAGCCCTTTTCAATTCCTGCTTCGATAACGTCTTTCAGACAACCATCTACCGTTTCTACAGCTTTTGTGATGGCTGAATAAACGCCGGTGTGTCCTACCATGTCAGGATTTGCGAAGTTAAGGCAAATGAAATTTGGCGTGTTAGTATGAATATCTTCAACGATGCGATCTCGAACCTCTAATGCGCTCATTTCTGGCTGTAAATCGTAGGTAGCCACCTTGGGAGAGTTAACGAGAATGCGTCGCTCATTTTCAAATACAGATTCACGCCCTCCATTAAAGAAGAAGGTTACGTGCGGATACTTCTCTGTCTCTGCAATCCGAACCTGCGTTTTTGAGTGGTCTGCCAGAACTTCGCCAAGCGTTTTTGTCAAGTTCTCTTTTTCAAAAATGACATTGACATTTTTGAATGTCGTATCGTAATTGGTCATCGTGTAATAATCCAAATCCAATGCAGACATGTTGTATTCATGCAAATCTTTCTGCGTTAGTGCAATGGATATTTCTCGAGGTCGATCCGTTCTGAAATTGAAACAGATGGCAACATCGCCATTTTTGAGTTGACCAATCGCTTCTCCATTTTCGGTAATTACGGAAGGCTCAATAAATTCATCTGTGACATTCTCGGTATACGATGCTTCAATGGCTTCAATAGCTGAAGAAAATTGATTTCCTGTTCCGTTTACCATCAAAGCGTAGGCTTTCTTTACGCGTTCCCAGCGGTTATCTCTATCCATGGCGAAATAGCGTCCGATAACCGATGCAATGCGTACGTTGGTGTCTTTGATTTCATTCTCCAATTCCTCGATAAAATGTAAGCCACTTTTTGGGTCACAATCTCGGCCATCTGTAAAAGCGTGAATGAAGGCATTTTTAATTCCAGATTTCTCAGCCATTTTACTTAGTGCATACAAGTGTTCTTGTGAACTGTGAACACCACCTTTTGATACGAGTCCGAACAAATGAAGATTAACGTTATTGTCCTTTGCTTTTTGGAATGCTTCTTTCAATACCTCATTCTCAAAAAAGTCACCTTCACGTATGGATTTATTGATGCGTGTTAGTTCTTGATATACAACGCGACCAGCGCCGATATTCAAATGTCCAACTTCAGAATTTCCCATTTGACCATCTGGCAATCCAACATTTTCTCCACTTGTAAGCAGTGTTGCATTTGGAAAATCACGGAGTAAACTATCCATAAATGGTGTGTTGGCATTGTAGATAGCGTCCGATTTTGATCGATCACCTATTCCCCAGCCATCCAATATGATCAATCCGAAGTTTTTAGTCATCACGTAATGTAATTTTGAAATTAGTTCCTTTTGGCTGATTGTCGAGGCACTCGACTGTTCCACCATGCATTTTTACCAATTGAGAGACAATGAATAGACCTAGTCCTGAACCTTTCTGTGTGCGAATTTCTTCGTTCCCAATGCGAAAGAATTTTTTAAAGATCTCCGATTTATAGTCGTTAGAAATGCCTGGGCCGTTGTCTTTCACACCAAAACTGATACCTCCATTCGTTCGAATTGCGTAGAGTACAACGGGAGATTCGTTACCTGCATATTTGAGGGCGTTGTCAACGAGGTTATTCAGAATTGTTTCAATTAAAAATTTGTCAGCACTAATTGAAATTGGCTCCTTGTTTTCCAGTTCAACCGTTTCTTTTTCGAGCATCGTATTGAATCTACTGGCGATATTTTGCATTAACAATGTCAAATCAAAACTCTCTTTGCCCAGTTTTAAGGCGTTGTTTTCTAGACGTGAGGCATTCAGAATGTTGTCAATCATGCGCTCAAGTCGTGTGTTTTCTTCGATAGCCTTTTTAATCAATTCATTTTGCTGCTCTTTCGAAAGATCACGCTTTGTTACCGTTTGCAGGTATAATTTGTTGGCCGCCAATGGAGTTTTCAATTCGTGGGTAACGGAAAGCAAGAAGTTGTTTTGACGTTCTGAAAGTTTAAGTTCCTTTCCAATCGAACGATGGATTTGCCAGATACCAGTAACCAGTAAAACTAAGAAGACTGCGCCTTCACCGAGAATCATAATTACTCTTTTGGAAACGTCTTCAGAGGCGTGGGAAACTTCTTCGGTGAGTTCAATCAAATGATATCCCCACCAGATAAACTGCACAAAGACGTATACACTAAGAATATAAAATATGAGTGCGGTACGTCTTTTCATACGATCATTTTCTAATAGGCACGTACGTTATTCCCTTCTTTCCAATTAATGAATGCCTTATTTACTACTTTGTTTCCTCCTGAAGTTGGATAGTTTCCTGTAAAATACCAATCTCCTTTGTGATTTGGACACGCTTTGTGCAGATTTTCAACGGTTTGGTAGATGATTTCTACTTTCGAGTTGATCGTTGGGGGTGTGAGTAATTCACTTATTTTGGCTGAAATTTCTTCGTCAGAAAAAGGAGTGTAGATCTCTTGAACATAGTTCTTGATCTGCTCTTTCGGTAGGTTTTCTTGCTCTTTACACTTCTTGTAAACACTATCGATCACGTAAATCATATTACGATCATGTAGCAGGGAAATTGCTGCTTCGAAGGCAATAAAATCACCCATTTTTGCCATGTCAATTCCATAACAATCGGGGTAGCGAATTTGAGGTGCTGAAGAAACAACGACAATTTTCTTTGGGTCCAACCTGTCTAGAATTCGTAAAATAGATTGCTTCAACGTTGTTCCTCGTACGATACTATCGTCAATAATGACAAGATTATCTTCATTTGGTTTCACACTACCATAGGTGATGTCATATACGTGAGCAACCAAATCATCACGGGAATCATCCTGCGTAATAAAGGTTCTCAACTTTGCATCTTTAATGGCTATTTTTTCAATCCGTGCTCGCTTCAAAAGAATTTCACGAACTTTTTCTTGATCAGGATTTGCTCCCAAGGCCAGGATGTTCTCTATTTTTTCTTCGTTCAAGTGATCTTCAAGACCCTTGATCATTCCGTAAAATGAAACTTCAGCTGTATTTGGAATAAACGAGAATACCGAATTGTCAAGGTCATTGTCAATTGACTTCATTATTTGAGGAACAATATTTTTCCCCAATTGCTTTCGTTCGTTGTAGATGTCTTTATCACTACCTCGCGAGAAGTAGATGCGTTCAAAAGAACATTTTAATTCTTCTTTTGGCTCATTGATCAATGTCTCAGAGATGTTTCCATCTTTTTTGATAATCAATGCGTGCCCTGGTTTCAACTCATGAACTTGCTCGGCCTTCAAGTTAAAGGCAGTCTGAATAACGGGTCTTTCGGAAGTAACAACACAAACTTCATCATCTTCGTACCAATACGCAGGTCGAATTCCAGAAGGATCGCGTAAAACGAATGCGTCACCATGTCCAAGAAGTCCAGCCATTGCGTACCCACCGTCCCAATCTTCAGAAGCTCTTTTCAGAATCCCTTCAATGTCCATGTTTTTTGAAATCTTGGCATATACCTCGGCATTTGAATACCCTTGAGGCTTCAATTCCTTGTAGATTTCATCATTTTCCATGTCAAGGAAGTGTCCAATCTTCTCAAGTACAGTTACTGTATCTGATTTTTCCTTTGGATGCTGTCCAACGTGCAAGAGAACGTCAAATAACTCATCGACATTTGTCAAGTTAAAGTTTCCAGCAACGACTAAATTTCGGGTGATCCAATTGTTTTGGCGTAAGAACGGATGACAACTTTCAATAGAGTTTCGTCCGAAAGTACCGTAGCGCAAATGACCAAGAAAAAGTTCTCCAGTAAATCCTGAATTTCTCTTTAAGTAGTCAACATCCTTTAATAAGTCAGGGTTTTGCTCTTTGATTTTCTCAAATTTACCGTTGATATAATCAAAAATTTCCTGAATTGGTTTGCTGTCAATTGATCGGTAGCGCGAAATGTATCGTTCACCAGGTGACATGTCAAATTTAATGTTTGCAACACCTGCTCCATCTTGTCCACGGTTGTGCTGCTTTTCCATCAAAAGATGCAGCTTATTCAGCCCATAAAAGGCCGTTCCGTATTTGTCAAGATAGTATTGAAGAGGTTGTTTTAAACGTAATAGTGCTATTCCGCACTCGTGTTTTATCGGATCACTCATGGCACGAACGATATAAATTCAGTGCAAATTTACACATATAAGATGAATTGACTATAGAAGAAATGGGATAAAGAAAGATGATTAGTAAAATAGGGGATTTAAAGATTTGAATTGTTGAAATCTTAAATTTTCAATTCCTCAGAATCGTACAATTTAACTTGATTTGGAGCAACCATTTACTTACTTCAAACGTATTGCTAGTAAGGAATTGAATAACACCTCGTTATAAATATTGAATAGAACTTCTATGTAACGAATTTGTTGTATTTTTCGGTACTTATGCTAAGACCTGTCTTAATCACTTTTATTATACTCTTTATGAGCCTTTTATCACGGGCTCAGGAGGTATGGATGATTCCAAATGGTGGTCAATGGGACGAACGAATTGAGTACAAGGTAGATTTGCAGATGGGTGAAATGCTCGTAGAGAAAGATGGATTTACCTTTTTCCTAAATGATGCGGCCCAGACAATGCGGCATACGCATGATGAAGGGGAAGCAGACCATGAGACGCCTGACAGTTTTCGAGCTCAGGTAATCAGGTCAAAATTTCAAGGATCTTCGTGGAAAGGAAAAGTTGAAAAGTTGGATTCCTCAACGCATTATTCAAACTATATTTTGGGAAATGATCAATCGAAATGGGCTAGCTTTTTATACAGTTATAGCCGAATCTCAATGCTTGATTATTACCAAGGAATTGATTTAGTACTCGACGGTCGCCATGGTCAATTGAAGTATTCTTTGGAATTAAAAGCAGGTATTGATCCTTCTCAAATTGTTATGAATTACGATGGATACGATAAACTTTTTCTAGATGAAGAAGGAAACCTACACATCACCAATCGTTTTGGGGAAATTATTGAAGAGACGCCTGTTGCTTGGGTAGAGTCGGAGCATGGTCGAGAATTTGTCGACATTGATTTTATGATTGAAGGAACGAAGGTCAGTTTTGATTTTCCAAATGGGTATGACAACACAAAGAAACTGGTAATTGATCCAAGCTTAACTTTCTCAACTTTTACTGGCTCAACAGCTGATAATTGGGGGATGTCTGCGACACCTGATAGCGATGCAAACGTATTTGGAGGTGGAACTGTCTTTGGTACGGGTTACCCTATTTCAAGTGGTGCATACGATGCCTCGTTTAACGGAGGAACAGTGGACGCTGGAATTACAAAATTCACCGCCGACGGAACGGCACTCATGTATTCAACATACATTGGTGGGGTAGGTTCAGAGACTACCAACAGTATGATTTGCGCACCAAATGGCGAATTATTTATTTTCGGAATAACTTCATCTCTTGATTTTCCGATGGCAGGAAATCCATTTGATGCAAGTTACAATGGTGGACCAAGTATGTCAGCAAATTCAAATGGACTAGGATTCACAGAAGGGTCTGACTTGTACATTGCGAGATTGAGTGCAGATGGATCAACGTTGATCGCTTCTACTTTTGTTGGTGGGACCAACAATGACGGATTGAATACCTCAGCGCTTAAATACAATTATGGCGATCAGTTTCGTGGGGAAATTATTTTGGACGGAAATGGATTTGTCTACGTCGCATCAATGACACAATCATCAGACTTTCCAACTGTGCTTGGAGCGCAGGGTGCGTTAAGCGGAGGTCAGGATGCTGTAATATTTAAAATGCCGATTGCTCTGAACAGTATGGTTTGGTCTACATTTTTCGGCGGAACTGGTATTGAAACAGGAAATTCGGTTCAGATTGCATCGAACGGGAATGTATATGTAGCTGGAGGAACAACTTCTTCATCGATGCCGTTCAATACAGGGCTTGATTTGATTTATGACGGAGGTTCTGATGCGTATGTCGCTAGATTGAACGGAGCCACAGGAGCGGCATTGTCAGGGCTGTACATTGGGGTGAATGAATATGATCAAGCATATTTTGTCCAGTTGGATATAGATGATAATGTCTATGTGTTGGGACAAACAGAAAGTAATTTGGGGGTCACTCCAGGTAAATATGGAATTAGTAATTCGGGTCAGTTCATTCGTAAATACAATGCGGACCTTACTGCAATGGAATGGGGTACAATGATCGGGGCAGGATCGGGACATGTGGAAATATCGCCTACGGCCTTTTTGGTTTCTGATTGTTACGATATTTATATGTCAGGCTGGGGAGGAACGCTTAACGCAAATGCAAGTGTTAGTCAAGCGGTTTTTTCATCAACAAATGGTTTTCCAGTTATTGGAAGTCCGTATCAGGCAACAACTACAGGAAGTAATTTTTACATAGCTGTGTTGGGGCAAGATGCAAATCAACTGAAATACGGAACTTTTATGGGAGGAATGTCCACAGGGAGTCCAAATCATGTAGATGGAGGAACAAGTCGCTTTGACAAAAATGGGCGTATTTATCATGCCGTTTGTGCCGCTTGTGGTGGAAATGCAAATGGATTTACGACAACTCCTGGTGTTTGGTCAACAGTAAATCCTAGTTCGAACTGTAATTTGGCAGCCTTTAAGTTTGAATTGAGTACCATTGATGCACTCGTTAGTACACCGAATACTGTGGTGTGTTTACCGGATCCAGTAATTTTTAATAATAACAGTGCCAATGGGAATTCCTTCTACTGGGACTTCGGAGACAATACTTTTTCTACAGACGTTAATCCTACTCATGTCTATCCTGGACCTGGGACGTACCTTGTAAATCTAGTTGTTTCGGACACCAATGGATGTTTTTCGGCTGATTCGGTTCAATTCGAAGTCTTTATTGGCGATTTTCAGGGAGGAGCAATTCAACCGACAGAGCCTGTTTGTCCTGGGACGCCTTATGGACTGGAAGCTTATGGTGGAACTGTTTACGAATGGTCACCTCCACAGTACTTGGACGATCCAACAAGTGCAACACCAATGGCGACGATTGATGTTGCAACGGATTTTATGGTCATTATTTCAGATACATGTGGAATTGATACTGCATATGTCACCCTCGAAGTGTATGGAGGGTCAGCAAATATTTCCAACGATACGAGTATTTGCTTTGGGAACAGTGTTCAACTTTTTGCCTTTGGAGGTATTAGTTATTCCTGGTCACCACCAACGTATTTAGATGATGTTTCTGTGGCGAGTCCAACCAGTACGCCTGATCAAACAATCGAATACAGCGTAGAAATCACTACTCCTGAAGGATGTATACTGGAAGATTCTGTACTTGTTTCGGTTTATTATACGCCGCCAATCCCAGTAATGCCAGATGAATTGAACCTCTGTGCTGGTTCAAGTGGACAAATTTCCGTTTCGGGTGGTGAGACTTATCAGTGGTCACCTAATGTTGATATTACACCAATCACAGGGCCTGTTGTAACGGTTAGTCCGCAGAATGATATGTTGTATTATTGTGATTTCACGAATGCTTGTGGAACCGTAAGGGACAGTATTCAAGTCAATATCATTGTGGCGTCAATAACGGCTGGAACGGATACAATTATTTGTCCTGGTCAATCGGTTAATTTATGGGCGACAGGAGGAGTGAGTTATATTTGGTGGCCTTCGGGTTCGTTGAGTTCAAATGTTACTTCACTTGTGACAGCAACACCAAGCATCCCAACAATGTATTACGTAGTTGGCACCGATCAATACGGTTGTTCCAATGGCGACTCAGTTTGGGTTGATTTATATCCTCAAGCATTTATTCAGGCTTCTCCAGATGTTTATGCTTTTTATGGTGATGAGGTTCAGCTCTGGGCGACAAGTACTACATCAGGCCCATTCATTTGGTCACCTGCAGAATATTTGAGTTGTGTTGCATGTATAGAGCCAATAGCAACACCTGATCAGAATTATGGATATATGGTGACTTATACTGATGATAACGGATGTACAGCAAGTGACAGTGTTTATATCTTCTACGATCCAATATTGTATGTTCCCAACACTTTTACGCCAGATGGAAATTCTATGAATCCTTTCTTCAAGGCCGAAGGAGGAAACATAAAAACTTTCGAAATGCTAATTTTTGATCGTTGGGGAGAATTGATTTTTACAAGCAACGATATCAGTATTGGATGGGATGGAACATTCGAAGGCAACGATTGCCAAGATGGAACTTATATATGGAAAATCAAGTTGTCGGACTTTGAAGACGACGAACAAGACCATGTAGGCCATGTCAATCTAATTCGATAGATTTCTAAAGCCTCCAAACTGAGCTTATCGAAGCGTAAAGGCTAAATTATGGTCTAATCTAAATTCTATATGCTATACGAACCGTTCGTCTACTTCCATTACATGATTACAATTATCACATGTTCGAAGTTCTTCGGAACCATAAAATTCTCTGAATCGCGATAAGAAGTCGTGCTCTATATCTTCCAAAGGAAATCTAAACTCATGCAGTTTATGGTTGCACTCATCACAAAACCACATTAAACCATCCGATAAATCAGTTCCCTTACGCACGCGTTCTACAACTAGACCAACCGTATTGGCACCACGAACTGGATTATGAGGAATATTTGGAGGAAGTAAGAAAATATCTCCTTCTCTGATTTCTACCTTTTTTGGTTTACCGTCCAGTTGAACAGTAACGGTAATATCACCTTCTATTTGATAAAACAACTCCTCACTTTCATTAAAATGATAGTCTTTACGGGCGTTAGGACCACCGACAATCATTACAATAAAGTCACCTGCTTCAACGTATAAATTTTTGTTGCTAACTGGTGGTTTCAACAAGTCACGGTTATCGTCAATCCACTTCTGAAGGTTAAAAGGAGCAAGCATAATTTCTTTTTTTAGTAAAGTTAGAAAAAGTATCAAAAAATGAAAGGCAAAGTCTACGGTCGAAAACTGACCGACGATCTTACTTTTCCTTATCCAGTATTGTTCGGGCTTTCTTAAAGTATACTCTTGGGACCCAAAGCATTCCCCATGCAACATCATTGTCTTTGTTATAGTCAGGACTTTTGTCATGCATGTGATGAGCATGATGTCCAATTTTGCACCCTAACAGATAAACGCTCTTAGGGTTCTGAAAAACCTTTATTCTGCCGTGTATTAGACCGTCATGAAAGAGTACGTAAAATAGACCATAGATAGCGATGCCAATACCAATGTAAAGCTTGAAGTCAAGTCCATGAATAATTCCATACATCATACATAACCAACTGGGAATGGCAAACACAAATGCAACGAGATCGTTTTTTTCAAACTTTCCTTTTCTCGGTCTGTGATGATCCTCGTGAATAAACCAGAGGAAACCGTGCAAGATGTACTTATGAAGCCCCCAAGCTATACCTTCCATGGCAACGATTGTTCCCAGTACGATGCAAGTATTGATAAAATAAATCACGTCTTTGAGTGTCTTGATTGACGCAAAGATAAATCATTGGACATAAAAAAAGGGAGACCTAAGTCTCCCTTTCCTATGATTATCGTCAGAATTACTCTTTAATAATTCTGAAAGTTTTCTCAGCATTATCATTGAATACTCGAATTAGGTAGAAACCTGTTTCAAGATTCTCTAAGCTAACTTCAGTAGTTTCAGTTCCGTTGATTGCAGCCGTACGACTAGCAATTACTTTACCTTTTACATCTGTCAATTCGAAATCAAATACTTCAATTGAACCATTGTTCGTAATGAATACTGAACCGTTTGTTGGGTTTGGATACATGTTGATGTTACCAAATACCATTTCATCAATGTTCAAGTAGTCACATGTTGCAAGAACGTTTACAATTACGTTTGCTGTATCTTCAGGACAAACTCCGTTACTTGTTATGTAATCGTAGTTGAATTGTCCAGGGATGCTCGCTGCTGTAATCGCAGATGCAGTAGTGTTGTTCTGTGGGTCGTACCATGTACCTCCTAAGTCAACATTTCCACCCAATCCAGATAATAAATCAACTGGTTGGTTCATACAAACATCAATAGATCCGTCTGTACCTGCACTTGAAGGTCCGTAGATTTCAACTTGCTGTACGATTGAATCGAAAGCACATCCGTCAATTACTCTGTATTCGAAGTTGAACACCTGGTAAGCAAGACCAGCAGATGGGAAGTTAGGATCAGCGAAGTTTGCAGTTGCAATTTCTTCTGTCCATATTCCACCCATGTCATATCCAGTAATACCTGTGAATAAATCCACTGTATCACCAGTACAAACATTGATGATTCCATTTGAAGTACCTGCTTCAAGGTCAATCGGAGTCAAGCTAAGTGAGTAGTTTCCAGTTGTAACAGTACTCCATGAATCATGCATCAAGTAGTAAGTGTTACCTGGTGTCAATCCACAAAGAGAAAGGTTTGGAGCGAATCCAGCACTTCCAGGTTCTCCATCATCATTCGCTCCAAGAAGCGTGTATGTGTTAAAGTCACCACAATCAGTTACTTCATAGATAGCTACCTGACCATCGAATCCTACATCCTCACCACTAATTCTGATGTTACCTGATGCAGGTGCATCAAATGTAAACCATGTAGTGAAGTTAATGCTTGAGTTACCCCATCCATCAGTTGTTTGGAATCCAGTCGCTGGTGGAGCAATTGCTGCTTCTCCAGCATCTGTTGTTGCGCCAGCATTGTTAAGAACATAAACTGAACCGTCAGCCATCAATGGCTCTGCAAAACACGTTGTGTCATTTGTCAGTGGCATAATGAATGTAATTGGTCCAACCCAGTTAGATGTGTCTGAGCTACAAGCCGCCTGAACATACAAGTCGTAAACACCACCTGCAACAAACGCTGTATTATCAGTAGTATCTGTGTAGTTGTTATCTGCATTTACAATTGTTTCAGTTCCGTCGTATAGACCAAAACCGTTTGTTCCGTACTGAATGTTAAATCCAGTTGATGGATAAGTACCAATACCTGAACTTTCAGTCCATGACCAAGCAGAGAATACAGAATCAACAGCAGTAAGTGCTGTAATACCTGATACATCTGAACAGTTTGGTAATGTTGTAAACTGACCTGTTGCTGGAGTACTTTGAAGAACACCTGGTGTACAATCCGCGTAGATATAAACATCGTAAGTTGTGATGTCATCCAAACCTGGGAAAGTAGCTGTAGGGTTCGTAACGTTAATTGTCGTTCCACCTGTTAGTGGATCGAATCCTTCAGGACCGTAAATAACTGTCCAGTTAGTTTCACCAGCTAAACCAGCACCCCAAGTAATTGCGCCTTCGTCATTTGTAGTGTAAACTACAGTATAACCAATTGGAGAAGGGCAATCTGTGTAGAAGAAGTGTGCACATGAGTTATCTGTCAAGTACTGCGCATCGTTAAAAGAAACCTCAAGATCTTGAGAAGGACCAGCGATACCAATTGTAGCTCCGATACCATAATCATTTCCAGGCTCTGCAACGTCAACTACATCGTAAACGAACCAGATTTCACCTGATGCCTCGTCAATGATAGCTTCGAATATGTAAGTTCCGTCACCACCCAATCGATCTTTGTTCCATTGAACAATGAACTGTTGGTTTGGAGCTGTTCCAATTGTTTCATAGAAAACACCTTCATTCTGACCAGCATCTTCAGGTCCCATATCATCCCAGAAAGGATAGAATCCGTCTGCAGCAGCACTCATGTTTCCGTTAGTCCACCCAAGTTGAGCAGTCTGTGTTCCAAGAATAAGACCTCCATTACTTCCAATTGTAACATCATTCATCAATACTCCTTGGTAAAGAAATGCAAATGGCAATGCAACACCTACTTCACCGTCATCTCCTAATTGGTTGTTTACACCAGTTGCAGAAATGTCAATGAATCCAGAAGTTGGACAATCTGTGTTCCAATCCATGTACAATGGTTGGTTGTATGTGTTTCCTGTAACTGGACCTTCGTAGAAAGAAGTATCTCCAGGTGTACAAGCAGCTCTAACGTATACTTCGTAAAAAGAGTTAGATGCCAATGGTGTAATAGTGTATGTATAAGGTCCTGTTGGAGACGCTAATGCCGTCATTCCAGTTCCAGGAGTAAATCCAGGAGCGCCCCATTCTATTGACCATTCAGTCTCAGATCCCTGAGGAGTCCATTCAACTGTTATTGATGTTGCATCGGACCCAATAACTGCCAAAGCAGTTGGTTGAGGACATGTAGGAGCTTCTCTCACTTCAACGTCATCCAATAACATATCGTTATCGTAATCATTAATGTCACCTCCTGATTCAGCTCTAAATCTGAATTGAACCAAGTTCGCACCATAGATATATGGTGTAGCTATGTAAGTAAACTCTTCCCACTGGAAACCGAAGTCACCGTTAATTGTAGAAACAGCAGTCCATCCACCAGCACCATCAGATGCTTCAACAAATATATCGTTGTATGTAGAAATAGAACCAGTGATGTTATGACTCATTATCCAAAAACGTAATTCAGGTACAGTCAAAGCTGTAACATCAATCTCAGGAGTTTGAAGAATAACTCCAACATCCGTTGATGATTGATCCATCCATGCGTAATTGTTTAATACACCAGAAGTATGATCCATAATGTTTCCAGGGTTGTTCCCAAAGTCAGGACTTCCTGTGTAGATCCATGGTCCACCAGTCGTAGCTGATTGTGACCAGCAAGTAGGATCAACAGTTGTTGTAAACGTCTCTAGCCATGGAGCCACTTCAGGTGGGCACGCAGGTGGAGGTGAAGTGTTTGTCCAGATACCAGTATGACATGAAAAATCTGTACCACAAAGCCCATCATTAAGATTGGGCTGAGAGTAAAATGTTCCAGAAGATGGTGCTGTCCAAGCAAGTGGAGATACACCCCAAGCTATTGCTGTAAAGGATGCGTCATAAATAGTAATATAGTTGCTAACTCCACCTGTATAATCAAGTGTATAGTCATCACCAGCCACTACAGCAGTAACTGCCTGGTATTCGCCAGCATATGCACAAGTAGTCATAGTGACACTATTCCCTGGTGTAGGGGCGGCTGCTCCTTGGTACTGAGAACCCAATGGACATTGTCCAAGAGATATTCCTATACCACCCAGAAAGAAAAGGGAGGAAAGTAATAATCGTTTCATAAATAGTAATTTAAATTAATAGTTAAAATCGAGGCAAAGTTACGCCAAAATGGTGTCCAGCGCAATAGAGATTGTATGAATGAAAGTTTACGGACATAATTTTACTAAATAACTTGTTTTGGTTAGAATTTAAACAAATAAAGGGGTTTAATCTATAATAATTGAGCGTTTATCGAACGTGTGTTGAGTGGTTATCGATTGATTTAGAGTTTGTATGCGTATTACTTATGAGTTGATCGAAGCTAGAAATCACTTGGTCGAAAAGATGATGGAAAACGAATAAAATGATGGCTAGCGATTTGTTTCTCTTCAAAGAAAGTTCATTGAGCTAGGTATGCCACGCGACATTCTTTACCAAAATATTATTCCTTACAATCGATTGAAGTATATTCGTCAAAAAAATGATGAATTATGGAATTATCAGGTAAACAAGCGGTCGTTTGTGGTAGTACTCAGGGAATTGGCTTGGCATCAGCAAAATTGATGGCAGAAAGAGGTGCTTCGGTGACTTTGGTGGCACGTAATGAAGAGAAATTGAAGTTGGCCATAGAATCTCTTGATAATTCGGATGGACAAACGCACGGTTATTTAGTCGCTGATTTTTCGAAGCCTGAAGAATTAAAAGAAATAATTGAGAATTACATAGCACAAGGGAAGGCTCCACATATCCTGATTAATAATACGGGTGGACCAAAAGGTGGACCAATAAAGGACGCTGCGCCTAGTGAATTTTTGGATGCGTTCAATCAACACTTGATCTGCAATCATATAATGGTTCAAGCCATCTATCCTAAAATGATTGAGAATGGATATGGACGAATCATCAATGTCATTTCTACAAGTGTAAAACAGCCTTTGGCTAATTTGGGTGTTTCAAATACTATTCGTGGGGCAGTCGCAAATTGGAGTAAAACTTTGGCGAATGAGTTGGGGCAACATAATATTACTGTAAACAACGTGTTGCCTGGAGCGACAAACACTGGGCGCTTGAAGAGCATTGCAGAAGCGAAGGCTGGTAAGACAAATCAGTCTGTTGAAGATGTTTTTAGTGGTATGGCTGAACAATCGCCCATGCAACGAATTGCAGAGCCTGAAGAGGTTGCTGAGGCAATTGCATTCCTTGCTTCTGAAAGAGCGTCTTACATCAATGGGATTAACGTTCCTGTAGACGGAGGTCGAACCAAATCTCTATAATGCACTGGCATTTCTTCTTGGCTTTTTCATCTGTTCTTTTAGTAGGATGTGGTCAAAGCAAGGATAGAAATGCGAATAGATGTGTACAGGATCAGATCTTGAATAGTTCTTCTCAATTGGAAATGCAGAAAGCTTCAGTAGATTCCATTCAGTTTTCGGACGGCGCGTTTAGGTATCTTTTTAAAGGTGATTTCAATGTGGATGATAAGAAACATTCTTTTTCTATAATGATGATAAACAATCCTTTCAATGCAGGGTTAGACGATGTGCTTTCGTATAACTTCCCGTTAGAGGAATACGATACCAGTCAGTTTAGTTGTTGTGTTTACTGCGCCGAAAATGATCTGATTGCAGAATGGAAGAGTCCTGGGAAACGGTTACGATTGTTTGTTGATCGAAAACTTATTTCAGGACATTGATGTGACCTTGAATCGTCTTATCTCTCCCCGAGTTAGTAATGAAGTCAATGGAGTAGGTGTAAGTACCATCGTTCACGTATGTTCCATTATAAGTGCCATCCCAGATAAATCGCTTGTCGCTTGCATCAAAAATACGTTCTCCCCATCTGTTGTAGATCTGGATTTCTAACTCTCTGATGCCTACAGTGACAACTCTAAAATCATTGTTGTTACGATCCCCATCTGGTGTAAAAGTATTAGGTACATAGATGTACCATTCCTCTTCAATGTTGATGGGCTTAGTGATCGTATCTGTACATCCTTTCTCGTCGATTGCAACAAGCGTTATATAGTATAGCCCTGGTTCATCGTACGTATTGCTTGGATGCGTAAATGTGTCTGTGTTTCCATCACCGAAATCCCATTCGTACTCAACAGCATTCTGCGAGAGATTCAAAAATGTAATCGGTAGGTCATTGAAAAAGACTGTGCTCGTTGTGGTGAAATCAGCAGTCGGTTTAATCACAATGATCTGAGTGCTTCCTTCAACAGTGAATGTTTGGCATTCATCCGAAACACTAACCGTGTAAGATGTCGTTGTGCTAGGGTGTACCCAAACACCAGGGGTACTTTCACCGCTATGCAGCCAATTATAATAGTGTTGACCATACCCTCCAACAGACGATACAGATATAAAGGCTGAGTCGCCAGGGCAAATTTCAATTGCTGGACTCATAGTCAATACCAGTGGAGGACTCGTAATTGTGTAAACCACATTTGCTGTTGTAGTATTTCCACAATTATCAGTCACAATTACTGTGTATGTTGTTGTCGTCCAAGGGATGACATTTAAAGTACTGCCTGTTCCTAGGTTCGAATCAAAATTTGACGACCATTGGTATGAATATGGAGGTGCTCCACCTGAAGCGTTCGCTTCTAAGGTTGCAGGAATGTATGGGCATATCTCTGTGATGTCTGCTGTTTCATTTAAAACAAGCGGGGGAATGATAGGAACCACAACTTCATAGTCATCTGTTGCAGAATCGTTCAAACAATCATCTGTTACTGTAACAGAGAATGTTTGCGTTGCTCCTGGTGAAACAAAAATGGACTGTGTTGTTTCGCCTGTACTCCATAAATAAGTGTAGGGTGGTGCCCCGCCAGTAGCATTCGCAATTAGCTCGATCTCTTCGCCGGGGCAGGTAATTGTTCCACCGATAATTTCGACATCCACAGGTTCTATATCCTGGATAGTGAGTTCAAGCTCTAATGGATTTAGATTACCACATGGGTCTATGATTGGGAGTGTAATAATAACTGTCTCGGATCCCTCGGTGAGGCCATCTTCAAATGCGTCAAACGAAAAAGTTACTGTTTGCACGCCAGCTGGAAATGTTATAGAGTTTGGAATATTGGAGTAATCAACTCCTTCAGTGGCTGTTCCTGACAGATTGATAGGAATTGTCATTGGCGATGAAAGGTCGTTTATTCCTCGTTCCAAAGTCACTGTAGTTGTAACACATCCCTCAGCCATGATCGTTTGATCGTTGAAGACGTCAGGAGAGATCACATGCGTCATTTCAACAGGTGTGTTCGAGGAAAGACTGTTCGCTTCTAGGAAAATTCCAGAGTCTAAAATTCCATCACCAGCATCTGCAATTGCGATAATCAAGTGATACGTTTGTCCACACTGTACTTGTGATTCTGCCGTTAGTACTTTAGTGAAACCATCGTATTGGATGTAATTTGCTGAGGCGTTGTATGGACCATTATTTCCATCTCCGTTGTATACATAGAAAGCTTGATTTGCTCCTGCATTGACATTGTTTATGGCAACAGCTTGTCCGTTCGGAAGTTTTGCGATGTTCTGTAAACCTGAAATTCCAGGCCCCGAAATGAAGAAGGCAAAAACATCATTAAACTGTGACCCCACATACTCTGGGTACTCTTCTGATCCAAATATATAATTGAATCGAACGGAGTCCGAATAAGGAACAAAGTCAAATTCTAGAATTGCAGCGTTATACGTTGGAATTCCACCAATTAAATTAGAAAGCGCAGAGTATCCTCCGACGTTATTGTCTAGACCAGAACCACCATCATTGTTCGGTCCGTGAGGACCATCTCCAGAATTGTATACGGTACCTGTTGTAAGGACTACCCCACTACTTAGTCCAAAATTGTTGACATTGGCTGTGAAACTTCCGATCGCTATTGGAGCACCATTGTAATTGATGTTCGAAACGGTAACTCCCGAACCCAATAACACATTTTGAACCAGCGAGGCCGCTGGAGAAGCCGTAGTTACCAATTGTCCCATAGAGAGAAGTGGTAAAAGAGCAAGTGCTATTAGAGTTAAAATTTTCATGTATATAATAATAGACGCAAAATTAGCGAAAACGTTTGCTCAATATCCAAAAGTCGTACCAATATTGGTTATTTATAGATTGTTAACGTTCAGTCCGCGGTTTTATTTGCTGAATCACCAGAAAATAACCAGTTTTGTGAGTAGTGAAATTCCTAAGGAGAATATATCGTGGACTGCGCAAAAATTTGAAGTTTTCAATTTCAAATCCTGAGAGCTTTGAAGAGGTTTGGAGCTTTAACAGCAATGGTATCCGTGTAATCAGCTTGAGTCTGATTCTCATTTTAATTCTTAGTATCCCAATTTCTCTACTTTTCAGTTCGAATTCTAGTTATTTTTCAAGTGGAGACGTTTCCATTGAACGCGAGGAATTAGAAGACCAGAACAAAGAAATTATGGCCTTGTCGGAGAAAATCCAAGCGCAGGAAAATTATATTCTAAATATTCAACGAATTTTAAACGGAGAGGTGCCAATTGATACTCCACTTGATAGTGTTCCGCCTTCCAATGCGGGGATTAATATTGATTCGCTCAATTCGAATGAGACAGAAGCTGAACGCGAGTTGTCAGAAAAGATTAAGCATGACATGTCAACGACGATCGACAAGAAATCGGCAATAACGTTGTTTGGAAGTCCAGTTGTTGGAGTTGTAAGTCAGGAGTTTGATAAGAAGACGCATCCAGGAATTGATGTGGTGACGGAAAAGGACAGAGCGGTGAAAGCTTGTTTTTCGGGCACTGTTGTTTATTCAGGATACACGAGAAAAGATGGGTACATTCTTATCGTTGACCATGGAAACAAATACATATCGGTATACAAACACAACAAACGTGTGTTGAAAAAAGCAGGTGCTAAAGTTCAATTGGGAGATCCTATTTCTATTGTTGGAAGTACTGGGGAGAATTCAAATGGACCTCATTTACACTTTGAACTTTGGTACGATCAAAGTCCTGTCAATCCAGCTGATTACATAAATTTTAAGCGTTAATCCCTTGCATTGAGGAGAGCTTGTGGTAAATGCCTTTGTTTTCCATTAGTGCATCGTGCGTTCCTTGCTCCATAATTTCACCCTTCGATAGGACAATGATGTTGTCGGCCTTCTTAATTGTGCTCAAACGGTGAGCAATGACAAGGCTTGTTCTATTCTCCATCAGTTTTTCAAGGGCGTCTTGAACGAGTTTTTCAGATTCTGTGTCCAATGCGGAAGTTGCTTCGTCTAGAATTAATATTGGTGGATTTTTTAATACAGCCCGAGCGATGCTTACACGTTGCTTTTGACCACCCGAAAGCTTATTCCCTCGCTCGCCAATATTGGTGTCGTAGCCATTCTCTAATTCGATGATAAAGTTGTGTGCATTCGCAATTTTCGCAGCGCGAATGATTTCTTCTTCACTCGCATCTGGGCTTCCAAATGCAATATTTTCACGGACTGTTGTATTGAACAAAATAGACTCTTGAGAAACAATTCCAATTTGATCTCTTAAATCTACAATGGACACATCTTTGATGTTGACATCATCAAAGAAAATACCACCTTCTTGTACATCGTAAAAGCGAGGAAGCAAATCTGCTAGTGTCGATTTACCACTCCCAGATTCTCCAACAAGGGCAGTGGTTTTGCCTAGAGGAATTTCAAATGAGACATTCTTTAGAACGTTTTCACCTTTGTAGCTGAAGTAAATATCTTTGTAGCGGATTGAGCCAGTTAATGCTTTGATAGATATTGGAGATTCAGATTCGTAAATCTTTTCATCAGCATTCAATATTTCATTTATTCGATCTTGTGATGCTCCCGCTTTGTTGAGATTTGCAACGGATTTTGCAATTCCAGAAATTGGACGCGTAAGCTGAGAAAAGATGAGGATGAAACCAAGGAACTCAGGTCCCGTCATACTTGCTTCAGCGGAAGGGTTAAGAACCAAAAGTCCACCGTACCATACAATGATTAACATTACGATCGTTACAATGAACTCATTCAATGGTTGGGACAAATCTCTTTTTCGGAATGCTTTCGTAATTAAACGTTGATGTTTTAAATTTTCATGTTTAAAAGACTTCAAAACCTGAGATATGGCGTTAAATGCTTTGATAATGCGAATTCCTCCCAACCCTTCATCCATTGCGGAATAAAGTGTGCCCATTTGTTCTTGTCCTTGTTTAGCCGTTCTTTTCAGGCTTTTCCCGATAACCACAATAATTAGCGCTGTAAATGGAAGAAGAATTAATGAGAACATTGTTAGCTCTGGACTTAGATAAATAAGCACAGCTAGATTTATCGCGATAGAAATGGGTTCTCGGAAAAATAGCTCTAGCATGGAGATGACGGCATTTTCAATTTCGCCAACATCACTTTGCATGCGCGCCATTAAATCGCCTTTCCGTTCATCTGTGTAGTAGGAAATTGGAAGCTTCATTGCTTTTTCAAATAGCCTGTCCCGAACATCTCGAACGACCGTCATGCGCAATTGCGATTGAAACCAAATGGCACCGTATCTAAAAAAATTCTTCAGAAAGAAAGAGATTCCAATTGATAGAACTGCTATCAAGAGTGCCTTCTCAGGATCAGATTGAGCAAAGGTGTGCATCTTGTAATTGAAAAGCTCAGCGTTGTATTTAAAGTAATTAAAAAAACCACCTTCATTGATTGGCAGGATAGCAACTTCTTCAACTTTAACAAATAGGATCTCTAAAAATGGTATGAAAAGAGCAAGCGAAATCAAGTTAAAAATAACATAGATTAGATTGCAGAAAATGACAAGCAAAGCCAGCCCTCGGTAAGCAAATGTGTATCTATAGATTTCTAAAATTTTCTTCATAGGAACTCACAAAGATATATTTTGTTTTTCATGCCAATAGATTACCGCGTTAACAATTCTTACTTTTGTGCCATGAGTTCAATAAGACAAAGCAGAATCGAAGGAGTAATTCAGGAAGAACTTTCCATGTTTTTTCAACGAAATGCAAGAGGAATCTGTCAAGGGGCAATGGTGTCTGTGACAGTAGTGCGTGTGACACCTGATTTATCACTGGCGAGATGTTATTTGAGCATTTTTGCTGGCCCTCCAAAAGATGAGGTGTTGAAGAATATAGAAGTGAATGCGAAAGCAATTCGTGGAGAAGTTGGAAAAAGACTTAAGAATATGAAGCATATTCCAAACCTTGCATTTTTCATTGACGATTCTATCGATTATGCGAGTGAAATTGATGAACTTCTAAAAAAGTAGGTTTATTAACGTTCCCTACTTTATAGCGCGCCGGTACCTTTCTGCAAAGCGAAAGAAAAATGTAATCAATCTGATTACGCGTATTTCGGTAATCGGTATTTCCGTGATTACGGCCGCACTCATTATTCTTTTATCGGCGTTTAACGGAATCGAATTGATGATCGAGCGACTATACTCTGAATATGATTCTGATATAACTATTCGTGCTGCTCAGGGAAAAACATTTAATCAAGAGAGAGTTGATTTGGATGCTTTACAGGCAATAGAGGGCGTTGTTAATTACAGTCGTGCCGTTGAGGAGGTTGTCATTTTGAAGCATGAAAAAAAATGGGTGAACGCTGATATGGTTGGTGTTGATTCTTCTTTTTTGACGATGGCAAAGATGCAAGAACACATGGTAGATGGTCGTCCTTTGCTGAATTCGGGTGATGATGTCTTTGGGATTATTGGTGCTACTTTGCTCGACAAGTTAGATGGATATATCCCGCAAAATGTCGGGCACGAAAGTATTATCTGCTATGTTCCAAAACGTAATATGAGAATCCGCCTTGGAAAAAATCCATTCAAAATGGAGGTGATAAAAATTTCAGGAAGGATTAATTATAACAGGGAGGTGAATGCGCAAAGCTTTATTGTGCCATTGAAAACGAGCCAGAGCCTTATGGGCTATGAGAATCAAATATCTGCCGTATATGTTGATTGTGATGATGAGATGGATAAGGAGGAAGTCAAATCTGCCATTATTAAACAGTTAGGGAACGATTTTGTTGTCAAAACCAATTACGAGAAGAATGAATTGATTTACAAAACAAGTAAGTCAGAGAAGATAATTGTACTCATTATCCTTCTGTTCATTTTTATTCTAGCCGCATTCAATTTAGTGGCTTCACTCACAATGCTCTTTGTTGAAAAGTTGGAAAACCTGACCACAATGGTAAGTTTTGGCGCCAACCGAACTTTTGTCTTCCGAATTTTCTTTTTCGAAGGACTGTTAATTGCGGGAAAAGGGATCGCTATTGGTGCAGTTTTGGGGTATACTATATGTATAATACAAATGAATTTTGGATTGATAACCATGCCTAATTCAGGTGGTGAAGCCTTTCCGATGAGTATTTCATTGGCTGATGGAGTTTTAATTTTGTCCCTTGTTTCTGCTCTTAGTGTTCTCTTTTCATTCTTCCCCGTGAAATATTTAATTCGAAAGAACATCACGATTTCTAAATAATCAGCCGAAAAAAAATGGCGGTATAAGTTGTTAATTAAATTTCTTTTCTGGATGGTGTCTAATTGACTTAAAAGCCATATATTTGCACCGAAAATTGAGCAGTTAATTAATCAAAAAGACGTTAAAAATGTCGAATATTAAAGGTAAAATATCACAGGTAATTGGTCCTGTAATTGACGTAAGTTTCGAAAAGGATGTAGAGCTTCCTAGTATTTACGATGCATTGGAAGTGACCAAGGCAGACGGAACAAGAGTCGTTCTTGAAGTGCAATCGCATATTGGAGAAAGCAATGTTCGAGCAATATCGATGGACTCTACAGATGGATTTACACGTGGAATGGATGTTGTTTCGACAGGATCTGCGATTAAGATGCCAATTGGAGAAGAAGTTAAAGGAAGACTATTTAATGTAGTTGGTGAGGCGATTGACGGAATTAACGAATTAGACAATTCAAATGGATTGCCAATTCACCGTGAAGCTCCAAAGTTTGAAGATTTATCTACGGCAACGGAAGTTCTTTTTACAGGAATTAAAGTAATTGACCTTATTGAGCCTTATGCAAAGGGTGGTAAGATTGGTCTCTTCGGTGGTGCCGGTGTAGGAAAAACAGTATTGATTCAGGAATTGATTAACAACATTGCAAAAGGACACGGTGGTTTATCTGTATTTGCTGGAGTAGGTGAGCGTACCCGTGAGGGGAACGATTTGCTTCGTGAAATGTTGGAATCAGGAATTATTAAATATGGTGAAGCATTCATGCACTCGATGGAAGAAGGTGGATGGGATCTTTCTAAAATTGACCTAGAGGAAATGAAGGAATCGAAAGCGACTTTCGTTTTCGGACAAATGAATGAGCCTCCAGGAGCACGTGCTCGAGTTGCTTTGTCAGGATTGACAATGGCAGAGTACTTCCGTGATGGTGAAGGAGACGGTGAAGGAAAAGATATCCTTTTCTTCGTTGATAATATCTTCCGATTTACACAAGCAGGTTCTGAGGTGTCAGCATTGCTTGGACGTATGCCGTCTGCGGTAGGTTACCAACCAACACTTGCAACAGAGATGGGGCAAATGCAGGAGCGTATTACTTCTACAAAGAGTGGATCGATTACATCAGTGCAAGCGGTATACGTACCAGCGGATGATTTAACGGATCCGGCACCAGCGAACACTTTTGCTCACTTAGATGCAACAACAGTATTGTCGCGTAAGATTGCCGAGCTTGGAATTTATCCAGCGGTTGATCCATTGGATTCAACTTCACGTATTCTTACAGCAGATATCGTTGGTGAAGAGCACTATAATTGCGCACAGAGAGTAAAAATCACATTACAGAGATATAAGGAGCTTCAAGATATCATCGCCATTCTTGGTATGGATGAATTGTCTGAAGAAGATAAATTAGTAGTACACAGAGCACGTCGTGTACAACGTTTCCTTTCTCAACCTTTCCACGTTGCTGAGCAGTTTACAGGACTGAAAGGAGTATTGGTTGATATTCAGGATACAATTAAAGCTTTTGACGCTATTCTTGATGGTAAATATGATCAGTATCCAGAGGCTGCCTTCAACTTGAAAGGTGGAATCGAAGATGTGATTGAGGCTGGTGAGAAAATGTTGGCGGAGAACGCATAATTGACAAACCGAGAAAAAGTTAACTATGCAAGTAGAAATCATAACACCAGAAGCGAAAATCTTTGAAGGAGAAGCTGAAGCAGTTCAGTTCCCTGGATTGGATGGGTCATTTCAGGTATTAAATGGACACGCCGCAATCATTTCTGCTCTTGCCGAAGGGAATGTTAAAGTTGACCTTACGAAACCTTTCACTGTGGAGGAAGACACAAACAGTCTAGTCCAAAGTGATAACGCAAATAAGAATGTTATTCGCGTGAGCATTAAAGGTGGAGTGATGGAGATGCTTAATGATAAGGTCATTGTTCTTGCCGAGTAATCGGTAGTGATATAAAAATTCGTAAGAGGGATGTGGGAGACCATTTCCCTCTTTTTTTGTTAAAGTACGTTAAGTGTAGCACCAATAATGACGCGGGAATACGATAGTTTCCGTATTTTCGTTAATTATTCCAATAGACTATGAGTATTCTGGAAAAAATAGACGTAAACAACACGCCTGATCACATCGCTATCATTATGGATGGTAATGGACGATGGGCACAAAAACAGGGGCATGACCGTTTGTTCGGGCATAACTTTGGTGTGGAGTCTGTTCGTGAAACGCTCAAAGCTGCACAAAAAGCAAATGTCAAGTATTTGACGCTCTACGCATTTTCGACAGAGAACTGGAATCGTCCGAAGGAAGAAGTGGATGGATTGATGGATTTGTTGGTTCGAAGCCTTGGGAATGAAGTAGAGGAATTGAATAAAAGCAATGTTCGTATCCTGACCATCGGTGATATGGATGGGCTCCCTGAATTTTGTCAGGCAGAGTTAAAGTCAGCTTACGAAAGAACAAAAGATAATACGGGTGTTAACCTTATTTTGGCGTTAAACTATAGTGCACGTTGGGAGTTGGTAAATGCTATGAAGAAAATTGCAGGTAAAATTCAGTCAAATGAATTAACACCTGAAGACATTGATGAAGACGCAATTATTGGTGAATTAACAACTTGCCAAATCCCTGATCCGGAACTACTAATCCGCACAAGTGGTGAGCACCGAGTGAGTAATTTCTTGTTGTGGCAAATTGCGTATTCAGAGTTTCACTTTACGGAAGTTTTGTGGCCAGATTTTAAAGAAGAAGATTTATTTGAAGCAATTCTGGATTACCAGTCGCGAGAACGACGGTTTGGGATGGTCTCAGAACAAATAGAAAAGAACGCATGATATTGAACCGATTACTACCATTATTCACTTTTTTGCTATTGGCGAGTGCTGCTTTTTCGCAGCCAGTTACGATAGGAGGAGTTGATATTGACTACCGAAAGCCCAAAACGTATGAGATTGGACCAATCCGTGTTGAAGGAGCCGATAACTACGACCACAATTCGATCAAACTGTTAGCAGGATTGAGACAAGGACAGTCCATTACGATTCCAGGAGAAAAAATCACGAAAGCGGTTAAAAACTTGTGGGATGAAGGGTTGTTTTCAGATGTTGAAATATTGGCTGAAAAAGAAGTTGCTGGGGTTGTCTATTTGGTAATCAAATTGAAGCCTAGACCAAAGTTGTCGCGCTTTAAATTCGTCGGTGTAAGCAAGCGAGAAGCAGATAAGATTAGAGAAGAAATTAGCCTGTTTTCAGGGAAGACAATTACAGAGAACCTTGTCTTTGCTACGAAAAGTCAAATAAAAGGATATTTCCGTGAGAAAGGATTCTATTCCGTTAGGGTGGATATCAAGCAATCAGTGGATACCTTGATGAACAATTCTGAAATCTTTGTCATCAACATCAAAAAGAATAAGCGCGTTAAAATTGGTAAACTCGACATTGTTGGAAACGAAACGATTCCCAAATGGAAGTTAAAGATGGCAATGAAGGACACGAAGAAGAAAACAATCTGGCGTGTTTGGAAACGATCAAAATTCTCTGAAACGGCATACAAGAGAGATAAGGCTGCAATGATGACGAAGTTTGGAGCGAAAGGACTGCGTGATGCAGAAATCAGCTTTGACACCGTCTTTCTTGCAAACCAGAAAAATCTACACATTCAGATCACCATCGATGAAGGAGAGAAATACTTCTTCGGTGATATTGAATGGATTGGAAATTCAAAATTTAGATCGTCATTTTTGGATACCATTTTAGGTGTAAAAAAGGGTGATGTATACAATAAGCCGCTACTTGAACAACGCCTCTTTATGAGTCAGGATGGACGTGATGTTTCCTCGCTTTATATGGATAGAGGATATTTGTTCTTCCAAGTAATTCCAGTAGAGACAAGTGTGGTTGATAACCACATCAACTACCAAATGAGAATCATTGAAGGTAAGGAAGCACGTATCAAGCGTATCATTATTCGTGGAAATACAAAAACGAATGATTACGTTATTCGAAGAGAGATTCGTACGAAACCAGGAGATTTGTTCAATAGAAATGACATCATCCGTACACAAAGAGAATTAGCACAATTAGGTTATTTTGATGAACAAGCATTTCAAGTTAATCCAATTCCAAATCCACAAGACGGTACGGTAGACATTGAATACGTTGTTGAGGAAAAATCTTCAGATCAGATTGAATTATCAGGTGGTTATGGTGGTACTGGAATCGATGGTAAAGGACGAATCATTGGAACACTGGGGTTGACCTTTAACAATTTCAGTTTAAAGAATATGTTCAAGGAAGGAACATGGACCCCGCTTCCAGGTGGAGACGGTCAGCGACTTTCTATTCGTGCGCAAACAAATGGACGTTACTATCAGGGATATAATTTCTCGTTTACAGAACCATGGTTGGGAGGTAAGAAGCCAAACTCTTTGTCTATTTGGATGAATCATACAGCATTGGGGAATGGATACCTTCCGTCAAATGAGTTGTACGCTGGATTAGGTATTACGGGTGTTGGTGTTGGACTTGGTCGAAGAAAGAAATTCCCAGATGATTACTTCCAGGCGTATTATGAACTTAGTTACCAATACTACGATGTAGTAGATGATGCACGTTTCGGAATTTTCGATAATGGGTATGCTAACGATATTGCTTTTAAGTATGTCTTGCAAAGAAGTTCTGTAAGTTCTCCGATCTATCCACAAGATGGATCAAACCTAAAGTTTACTGCGAAAACGACACTCCCGTATTCATTTTTTGACGGTGTTGATGATTATTCTGGACAAACAAATCAGGAGCGTTACAAGTACCTTGAATACTACAAGGTTAAATTTACTGGAGAGTGGTATTTCCCGCTTACACAGGATAAGAAGCTGGTTTTAATGCCACGCTTCGGGTTTGGATTCATGGGAGCCTATTCAGCGTCAAAAGGAGTTACACCATTTGAACGATTTAACCTTGGAGGTAGTGGTCTAACGGGTGTAAGTCAAATTGGAGGTAAGGAAATCATCGCCTTGAGAGGATATGATGACAACTCAATTAACTCTGCGGTTGGAGATCCATTGATTGCAAAGTATACACTTGAATTGCGTTACCCAATTTCATTAAATCCACAAGCAACATTTTATGTACTTGCATTTGCAGAAGCGGGAAATTCCTTCCCAACTTTCAAAGATTTTAATCCGTTCAACGTAAAACGTTCGGTAGGAGCAGGTATTCGTGTATTCCTTCCAATGTTTGGAATGCTTGGACTTGATTATGGAATTGGCTTCGATAAACTTGATCCTTGGTCAAGTGGATATCAAGGCGTTTCTGATCAAAGCATTAGCGATAAAGGCTACTATGGTCAAATACATTTCACGATTGGAATGAATCTAGGAGAGCTATAATTCAAGGTAATCACAATAAAAGTATTAATTTCGTCGTTCGGCAAGCAAAGTTGATTATATGAAAACACTTGTTTTAGCACTAGCATTGATTTTTGGCACAGGGTTTGTCAATGCTCAGAAGTATGCATACATAGACTCTGATTTTATTCTGGAAAACGTTCCAGCATATACAGAGGCTAAAGAAAAACTGGATAAACTCGCCGATCGTTGGACGAAGGATATTGAAAAACGATATGAGGTGCTGAAGATGAAGAAGGATAACTTTGCACGTGAAGAAGTTCTTTTACCGAAAGAGGAAAAGAAGAAGCGTAAAGAAGAAATCGATCAATTGGAATTGGAAGCGATGCAAATGCAGAAATTGCGTTTTGGTGTGAAGGGTGATTATTTCCAAAAACGTCAAGAGTTGATTAAGCCTATTCAGGATCAAATTTACGATGCAATGCAGCAAGTTGCTTCAAAGAGAAATTACAGTTTTGTATTTGACAAAGCAAACCAGAGCAATCTGATTTATGCCGATTCCAAATACGATATAAGCAAAAGTGTCCTCAAAGAAATGGGACTCTCGATAAATTAGTAGATGTAAAACCAGGTTGCTTAGCGCAACAAAAGCAGAACGGAAGTTCTGAAAAATTTAAAAAAAGGAAGATGAAAAAGTTATTACTCGCAATTGTATTGGTAATTAGTGCTGGATCTTTAATGGCGCAATCAAAAGTTGCTCATGTTAATTCACAACAGCTTTTAGATACATTAACTTCACGTAAGTTGGCTATTCAAAAGTTGCAGGAATTTGAAAAGAATGGAGTAGCAGAGCTACAGGAAATGGAAACTGATCTCAATGAGGCAATAGCAAAGTATGAGCGTGATCGTCCAAATATGTCGCCAGTTATCATCAAGATTGAAGAAGAGAAATTGATGAAGAAGCAACAGGCATTGCAAGAAAGAGAGCAGTCCTTAAATGCTGAGATGCAAGCGTATTCAAACGAATTGAATCAACCAATTCTAGAAATGGTACAGAAAGCCGTATCAGTTGTCTCAGAGCGCAGAAAATTGAATTATGTTATTGACGAATCAGTGACGTTGTACTTCGCAGGTGGAACCGACATCACCAATGAGGTGATTGTTGAGTTGCAGAAGATGGAGGCAGCACAGTAAGTCTTAAAACAAAATAATGTAAAGGGTATTCATCATTGATGAGTACCCTTTTTTTAAAACATAAAACATCTGTACACTGATCGAAGTAGAAGTGTAATATCTAATTTCCAATTTCTTACTTTTACAATACTATGGGACCAATAGGTGTTTTTGATTCTGGATACGGTGGCTTAACCATTTTGCGCGATATCCGCGAGCGACTTCCTGAATACGATTTTTTGTATTTGGGTGATAATGCACGGGCACCTTATGGAACACGGTCTTTCGACATTGTTCATGAGTTCACTTTGGAGGCCGTAAAGGAGTTGTTTGATCGGGGATGTGAATTGGTGATTCTGGCATGCAATACTGCTTCAGCGAAAGCACTTAGGACGATTCAGCAGGAAGATTTAAAGAACATTGAAGGAAATAAACGCGTTTTGGGTGTAATCAGACCGAGCACAGAGATTATTGGTGATCTATCAACGACTGGAAGAGTCGGTATTCTTGCTACAGAAGGTACAGTGAGTTCGAATTCTTACCCGATTGAAATAGGCAAATTCTCTCCTGAAACGAAAGTCTATCAGCAAGCCTGCCCGATGTGGGTCCCGATGATAGAAAGTAATAAGTACAGCTCTGAGGCTGGAAAAAAATTCATTCGTGAGGATGTCGAAAGTCTCTTGGCGCAGGACGAGGACATTGATGTGATCATTTTGGGATGCACGCATTATCCAATCGTGAAAGATTTTATTAGTTCCATCGTGCCTGAGAACGTTAAAGTGATCGCACAGGGTAAAATTGTTGCAGAGCGCCTGGAAGATTATCTAAATAGGCACAGTGAGTTTTCTGAGATATGTACAAAGAATGGTGAAGTTCACTACCTGACAACCGAAAGCAAAGAGGAGTTTGACGGAAATGCAAGCAGCTATATCGGAGAAACGATTAGCTCAGAACATATTAAGCTGGGGTAATCAGACCCCAAAGAAAGCCAGAACGAATTCAGAGATCTTTTCTACCTGCTCTATTTCAAGATCAACATAAAGAGGAAGCCGCACTGTTCGTTCGGCAAATTTATCAGCATTTGGAAATGTTTTCGTACTTGGGTTATTTTCTTCAATGAAAGGACTTCTGTGCAATGGTAAATAGTGAAAAACCGCTAGTGCGCCATTGGTCTTTAAATATTCAAGAAGTTGGTCGCGCACTTCATTCGATTGACACAAAAAATAGAAAATGTGATAGTTGTTTGTTTGGTAGGGCAATTGTTTTGGAAGTTCAATCAGTTCTTTTTCTTCAAGCTTTGCTAAAGCGGTTTGATAGACCTCCCAAATTGCCTTTCGTCGTTCCTGAATGAAATCTATTTTTTCCAATTGTGCGTAGAGAAGGGCAGCGCTAATTTCAGAAGGATAAAAATTCGAGCCATAATCTACCCATTCGTATTTGGAGACCTTTCCTCGTTCCATATCCAAGCGGTTGGTACCTTTCGCCCAAACGACCTCTGCACGTTCACAAAATGTTTCATCGTTCACTATTAACATGCCTCCCTGACCGCAACTAACGTTCTTCGTTTCGTGAAAGGAAAGAGCTGCAAGGTGCCCAATAGAACCGAGGTAGTTGTCCTTATGTTTTGATGTGATGGCATGAGCTGCATCTTCAATAACAATAATCCCATGACTATTTGCCAATTCCATGATCACGTCCATATCACAGGCCATACCAGCATAATGTACAATGACAATTGCTTTTGTCTTTTCCGTAATCAGTAACTCAATTTGCTGAGCATCTATGTTAGGATTATTTTTAGAATTATCGCAGAAGACGATAGCGGCTCCGCGCATCGCAAAAGGTGTCGCTGTTGATACAAATGTATAAGAAGGAAGAATTACTTCATCTCCTTCCGAAATTTCACAGAGAATTGCAGCCATCTCAAGTGCATTCGTTGCACTATTGGTAAGAAAGCAACGGCCAAAATCATACGATTCTTCAAAAAAAGTATGGCATTTCTGCGTGAAGTAACCGTTTCCAGAGAACTTACCTTTTTGGAATGCAGTGTCAATGAACTTGCCTTCATTCCCTGTCAAATATGGTTTGTTGAATGGAATCATGATCAGTTGGGCTTTCTAACTTTGCTCAAAAATACCATAAAATCGGTCAAATTCCGCTATCTTTGATCGACCTAAATAAATAGAGTTCACTGCGCAATGAACAAAAGTTATTCTGAATTCAATTCTTTAATAAAGAGTCTATTGGATCCAAATTTCACGGCAGATTACGAACGTGTGGATACATGGACTTCTATGCAGACACTAATTGTCGTGAGCGCAATCGACGAGCATTATGATGTTGTGATTGCCTACGAAGAACTGAAAGCGTGCAGTTCGGTGAAAGAACTGTATGAACGTGTGGTAAGTAAAGTAGTTTGATATGGCTCAGTTTTCCATTTCCAATACACGAATTGCGGGTATTTCCGCGGCACTGCCTAAACGGGCAGTTTCGAATAGAGATTTGAAAGGATTGTCGGCGCAAGAAATTGAGCTCTTGATTACAACAACAGGCATTGAAAATAGAAGATTGGCCGACGAAACTACATGCGCGTCTGATTTATGTTTGGCGGCCGCAGAAAAGCTCCTGAGCGAACTGAATTGGAACAAAGAGGAAATCGATGTGTTGATTTTTGTAACCCAAACGCCCGACTTTCAAGTTCCTGGAAACAGTATGCTTTTGCAACAGAAATTGGAATTACCAACATCATGTCTTGCCTTTGATATCAATCAAGGTTGCGCTGGATATGTGTATGGTCTTTCTGTTATTTCTGGTTTGATGAGTTCTTCTGGAATGAAAAAAGGGCTACTATTGGTAGGAGATACGATTACGAAAATCATAGATAAAGAGGATAACAGTACGACGCCCATTTTTTCTGATGCAGGATCAGCAACGGCTATTGAATTTTCAAACGACGCAAAACCAATGCACTTTAATTTGCAAACGGATGGTGCCAAGCACGATGCGATAACAGTTGAAAAAGGTGGTGCGAGGAATCCTTCAAAGGAGGATGCTTATATGACAATGCACGGGCACGATATTTTTGCTTTCGGATTGAAAGAAGTAGCTCCAAATATTCACGCTTTACTTGAGTTTTGCCACACAAATAAAGATAGAATTGACTATTTTGTCTTCCATCAGGCAAATCGGCTTTTGAATGAATCCATTCGCAAGAAGGTGGGGGTTGATCCTGAAAAGGTGCCGACGACCATAGCGAAATTTGGAAATACAAGTTGCGCGACTATTCCAGTTACCATAGTAAGTGAGATAGCAGAGCGCATAAAAACGAAAGAATCACAGCTTGTGTTGTCGGGTTTTGGTGTAGGTTTGTCATGGGGTTCGGCAATGGTAAATTTGGATGAAATCGTTTGCCCTGAATTAATAGAGATGTAAAGTGAATCGAGTAGATTTTTCAATAGTAATTCCTGTCTATCGCAGTGTCGAAACACTGGAGCCCATCTTTGATGGTGTCAAAGCGATAATGGATGAACTAGTGAAATCATTTGAAGTCATTTTTATTGAAGACAACAGTGGTAGTGCGAGTTGGCAAGAACTCTTGCGCTTGAAAAAAATGCATCCTGAGAATATGAAGATTATCCGCTTGGCCAAAAATTTTGGTCAAAATGGAGCGACGCTTTGTGGGATTGATGAAGCATCTGGCATGAAAATCATTACTCTGGATGATGATTTGCAGGTGTTACCACAAGAAATAAAGAAGGTGATCGCGCATCAGAAAGCTACGGAGGCCGATGTTGTTTATGGCATTTTTCCAAAGCAGAAAAATTCGTGGATTCGGAATTTTGGTAGTCGTGTGGTTAAACGAATTTTTGGTGGAAAAAGAGACAGTTCATCCATTGGTTCAGCCTTTCGATTGATCAACACTAACATGATTGAGCTCCTTAAAAATCATTCGCAGGATCACCTATTTATCAATCAGGTGGTTACATGGTATACGAATGATATTCAACAAATTGAAGTAGAGCACAATCCGCGTCAGGAAGGAAAGTCTGGATACTCACTCTGGAAATTAATTACGCTTTCTTTGAGGTTGATCATATACTATACAAGCATCCCTTTGAAAATTATGATCTTCTTGAGCATCATGGCAGCATTCGGAATTCTCGGACTTACGGCGTATTACATTTACTACCAATTGGAAGCTGGCATAAGCATCGACATCTTTATGATTACAGTCCTCATTGCAATGGCTATGATTTCTGCTAGTATTAGTGTCTTTGGGGTGTATATCAATCGAATTTATTCGGCACGTGTCAAAAAGCCTAACTACGCAATCAAAATAAAGCTCTAATGATTCTTCGTAAGTACGGCGTAGAGTTACATTCATTAACAGAAGATGATCTGGAGCTCATTCGCAGCTGGCGCAATGATGATTTTGTGCGCGAACGAATGCTTTTTCAAGAGGAGATTTCTAGTACAGATCAGAAAACATGGTTCGCAAAACTGGATGATTCGATGATCTATTTATTGATTGTTTACCGCGAAGCTCAAATTGGACTAATCAACGTCCGAAACATCAATTGGGAAGAGCGATCAGGTGAAGCGGGAATCTTAATTGGTGATGAAGATTACCGCAATTCTTACGTCCCGATGTTGGCTGTCTATTGTTTGATGGATGTGTTTTTTAACGAATGTCAATTTACTCAACTCACAGCGCGTGTTCGAAAGGACAATGAAAATGCATTGAATTTCAACCAAGATTTGGGATATCTGATCCAAAAGGAATATTCGGACCATTACCTATTGTCAGTTTCACCTGAGGATTATCAAAAGAAGAAAATGCTATTAAAAAACGTTCTGGCGAAGTTTGATTCTGAAGAAAAGAAAAACACTTTTTCTCAACTGGAGAGCTCCTACTTGTTTTTGCGGAAATAACCGGTCAAACGTTCAAGTTCCAAGCGAAGCACGAGTCGAATTGGAATGCTTGGCTGAAGTCCCCATTTGATCATGCGAAAAGGCAACAGGAGTTCACTGTACGGAAGTTTCTTGGAAGAAAGATGCTCACGGAGAGGTGAATTCATGGCACTCCAAAATTGCGCTTGATTGTACTTGAAATATTCACGCGGTGCCCTTCCTTTTATGATTTCCATTCCAATATGAAAAGTTAGGATTTCATTTTCAAATAATTCGAAATTTTTCGAGAGGGCAAAAAGATTCTGAGAGAGGGTGATCCCGATAAATGGTACGCCGATACAAACTTCTTTCAAAACCAGCTGCGGAAACAAATCACGATGAAAAACAAAGCAATCAAACCCTGGGTGCTTTTTGCCCTTGTCTGTGTAGATGTCTGCTAGATCATCTACTGATGTGTAATCAGCCGAGAGACGACGACGGTTGATGATAAATGCGTCCAAGCCACTTTCGATGATGCGATTAACCTTGGCGTAAAATTCGGGATAAAGTCCAATATCGACGTTGGTGTAGATCAAATATTCGGCATCACTTTCGGTGTACATGCGCTCAAGAATATCCGCCAATATTGGGAGTTTCATCTGCAACTTAAAGTCTCCCAAATCCAACACGGAACGTGAAAGATCTTCGGTGGCTTTAAATTCGGTAGGAACCATTGATCGGTCTTCAGGAAATTGTGCAGTGAGCAGTTCAACTTCTACCTTTCCTTCTGCTTCTTCTTTTGCGGCAATCATAGACGCAAAAGTTATGGGTTGCGCTGTGTACAAATCCGAGGACGGTTTTGCATGGAAAGGATTAATTATATGCGCAATTTTTCTCAGGGCAATTTTTATTCAAAAATACAATTCATTTAGAAAGGGCTGATTCCTTCGCGTCTTTAATTCCTATCTTTACGGGTGTAAATACCTAACTCATGTTGAATGATCGATAGGT
Source organism: uncultured Flavobacteriales bacterium (assembly GCA_905478665.1). Classification (GTDB taxonomy): domain Bacteria; phylum Bacteroidota; class Bacteroidia; order Flavobacteriales_D; family Crocinitomicaceae; genus UBA4466. Next base: position 23,133 of record CAJQJL010000019.1, on the reverse strand, counting down.
CTTCAACAGATATACATGCCGAGGAAAGTAATAAATAATCAGCCAATAGGAATTGTTGAATACATGAAAAGTGTATATCAATACCGCTCGTTGATTCTTACCCTTATCAAACGCGATCTAAAAGCGAAGTACGCACAGACAGCACTAGGAATTCTTTGGGCTGTGATTCAACCCTTGATTGCGCTTGTGATCTTTTCTGTATTCTTTGATGGATTGATTCACCTAGAAACAGGCGATATCGCGTATCCTGTTTTTGCATTTAGTGGAATGATAATTTGGTATTATTTCTCGAGTACAGTTCGCCAATCGGGTAATGCGTTGATCTCGCATCAAGACTTGATTAAAAAGGTCTATTTCCCCAAAATAATTTTGCCTTTGTATAAAGCGTTGGTCGGACTGTTTGAGTTTGGGATCGCCTTTCTGATTTTCGTGGGATTGGCATTTCTTTGGAAGACGGAAATACATGTTTCTATCCTTTTTATTCCGCTCATTATTTTGCTGGTGACATTTACCGGCTTGACGATTTCGCTCTGGTTGAATGCTTTCACGGTAAAGCGCAGAGATTTCCAACATTTGATTCCCTACATGGTCAATTATGGGATCTGGTTAACGCCAGTGTTTTATCCGTCCACGATCATCCCAGCGCCATACACGGAATGGATTTATTACCTCAATCCTGTTGCTACAGCGATTGAAATGTTCCGTTCAGCGACTTTCGGAACTCCATTCGAATGGTTCTATTGTATCTCCTTCGTTGGTGTGTTCGTTTTCTTTATTGCGGGCGTTTATCTTTTCAAGAAAACAGAAAGGAACATCGCCGATTATGTGTAAATTTGAGTCGCCTGCAAAATCGTAATACACAGCACTATGAGAGCGCTATTCAAAAATCCAGAGTTACAGCAGCAATTTGAATCACAAGGTTTTGTGAAACTTCCACTATTGAATAAAGAAGAGGTTGAAACCTTACTCAGTTTCTATCGGGATCAAAATTTCGACAACAAAATAGACGATGGTTTTCACATTAGCTTAGATAACCAAAATCAAGAGTTGGTAACGGCAGTAGGCGAGAAAATAAAAAGTGTACTTGTTCCGAAAACGACAGACATTTTTGATCGAGGTCAAGTGTTTACGGCAAGCTACGTGATTAAGGAACCTGGATTGCAAAACATTGTGCCGCCACATCAGGATTGGAGCTTTGTGGATGAAAATGAATTTTGTTCTGTGACTGTTTGGACGCCACTTGTAGATGTGACAGAGAACAATGGAGCACTAGGTATAATTAAGGGGAGTCAAAACTTATTCAATCACCACCGTTCTTCTCCATCTCCACAATCGAAATCACCACTTGCAGATCATATTTTTACGCTTTTCCCTTACGTCGAAATTGTGGAAATGAAAGCAGGGGAGACCTTGATCTTCAACAATAAATTAATCCACGCTTCACCACCGAATCTCTCAGATCAATCGCGTATCGCAGTTGGTATTGGTGTGACGCAGGAAGAGGCTCAGTTGCGTCATTATTATCACGTCCCGAATAGTGAGCCTGCGCAGTTGGAGGTATACGAGGTGGAAAAAGAGTTTTATACGTGGTACAACAATGCGCGCCTCTCTGAAATTTATGACAAAGGGAAGATACCTCAAGATTTGAAAAAAGTAGATCGTATAGAACGCCTTGTTCCTGACCTGTCGAAAAGTGAAATGGAAGAATTAGTACTGACGTTGGATGGCGTAAAAGTGAATCAACCTTTGATGGATAAATTGGCAAAACTATTCAATTACAGTCCAGAAAAAGAGACGAAAAAGCAAAATGCTGATACCGATAATACAGAGGACAAACGAACCTTCTTTCAAAAGTACACACCTGGAAATATCTTGCGCGAAATTCAGTGGCGTTTGAAGGGAAGAAAACAATGAAGCTATGAGAAGAACACTTATTGACCCAGCTTTAGAGGAACAATTTCAAAAAGATGGATATGTTCGAATTCCTTTTCTAACAGAGGAAGAGGTAGAGGAATTGAAAGGGTATTATTTCGATACATTGGACGAGAGTGGTGGACATATTGGTCCAGAAGATGAGAAGTACAATGCATCGCTTCAAGTAACTTATGATTTCACCTTCATTGATAAAAATATCGATTATAAGGAAAAAGTTTTTGACAAAATAGCAACGACTTTCAAGGATAGATATGCTGAGTATTTAGCGGATTATGAACCAATTATTGCAAATTTCATTCGAAAGAAAACAGATGGAGGAGAGGTTCCACTTCATCAGAATTGGGCATTCGCTGATGAGCACAAATGTGCTACCGTCTCCATTTGGTGTCCACTAGTGGATAGCAACAAAGAAAACGGGACGCTCGAAGTCGTACCTGGTAGTCATAAGCGTTTTGGTGAAGTTCGTGGGCCAATGATTAAATCGGAATTAGAGGACATTAAAAAGGAGATTATTGATAAGCACATGGTTCCCTTGGTTACTAAGGCGGGAGATGCTGTCATTCTTGACGATAGTCTAGTGCATTATTCTTCTCCAAATCAAACTGACTCGCTTCGATTGACGATCCAATTAATTCTGATTCCAAAGGAGGAACCATCCATTCATTATCATATGGATTTGGCTAAAGACCGCAGTAAAGTGGAGGTTTTGGAAGTGGACAAAGGGTTTTATATGAAATTCAATCCTTGGAAAAAGCCAGAGGAAACGGTAAAACGGGTGAAGTCATTTAAGTATGTGCCATTTTCATTGACAATTGAACAATTTGAGAAACAGTTGAGAGGACCACGGTTTGATGAGGTTCGAAAAAAATCCTTTTGGGATAGATTGAAGAGGAAATCAACGAACGCATAATGTTAGACTTCTCTCATAAAATATCGATTTTTAAAGATGCAGATCTAACCGCGAAATTTCAGAAAGATGGCTTTGTGGTTGTCCCTTTTCTCGAGGTAGAACAAGTCGATGAGATTTTGAAGGTTTATCAGAAGTACTATCCAGATGGAGTCAAAGGGTTTTTTACGACAACATTCGCCAATGATGTAGAGCACCGCGAAGGTGTAAATCACTCCATTCGTGAACTTTGTTTGAAACGCATTGATGAATTATTCGAGAATTATAAAATTCTATTTTCAAGTTTCATTGTGAAAGCACCTGGAAAGGATAGCGAGCTGATTATGCATCAAGATATGACTCTCGTTGATGAACGAACCTACACTGGAATCAACATTTGGTGTCCATTGGTAGATTTGAACGATAAGAATGGCGCAATTGAAATTTTGCCCAGAAGTCACCGCTTTTATTCAACATTCAGAGGATCATCGATCCCCGATATTTATGACGGTCTGGTTCCTGAATTGAAAACGGTCATGCAATCATGTAAGTTGAAGGCTGGTGAAGCAATTATTTTTGATCAAAGCGTCATTCACTATTCACCACCGAATTTATCAGAGGAGGAGCGTCCAGTGATCAATACTTTCGTTGCACATCAAGATGCTCGAATCAAAATCTGCTATTGGGATAAGGAAAGTGGAAAAGATGAAATTGAAATTTTTGAGCAGGAGGATGATTTTCTTGAGCAGTTCGAACAGTTCGGACACAATATTTTTAATCGTCCAACGCTCGGCAAGAGTTTGGGACATTTCCACTATAAATTCCCTAAATTGACTAGGGAGATGATTGAGAAAGAGTACAAGGTTTCATTACCTATCAAGCAGGAAACTCCAAAACCATCTTGGCTAAAGCGTCTTTTTGCAAAATAGAACGAAATGAAGGAAGCAATTTTTAAAAACGAGGAAATCCAAGCGCAATTTGAACGTGATGGTTTTGCCAAGCTGAGATTGTTTGATACGGAGGAAATTCAGGGTCTCAATGATCTATTCCAAGCATATATTCCTGATGATGTTCAGGCATTTTTTTCATCGAGCTATTTGGATGATTTTGAGTTGAAGTCAGAAATGAGTAATAAAATAGCCGCGCTCATTGAAGAAAAGGTGAAGGATCAATTTGTGAATTATCGGTTAATCGGGGCAGCATTTCTAGTGAAGGGAGTAGGTGAAAATAGTGAAATGCCCATGCATCAGGATTGGACCATTGTCGACGAATCCAACTATTTCGCGGCAAACGTTTGGATTCCACTTACCGAGACTACTGAATCAAACGGAACAATTGAAGTTTTAAAGGGAAGCCAAAATTGGAACAAAGCACTTCGCGCACCGACTCTTCCTTTTTATTTCGAAGGATTTCAAGAGCGTATTCGACCTAATTTGACAGCAATTGATGCAACCATTGGCGACGTAGTTGTGCTGAATCAAGCAGTAATCCACTATTCAAAACCTAATTTAAGCAATGCCCTTCGCCCAGCGATAACATGTGGACTGATCAGCAAGGAGGCACCCTTGAGATTTCATTATTGGAACAAAGAATCTCCAAATCAAGTGGAATTATTTGCTCAAAAAGACGACTTCCTACTGCGATTTGAAAATTTTCATGAGGCCATTTATGAACGACCGAGAATGGGAGAAAGCTTGGGGATGATGGAATATTCGGCGCCAAAAATGAGCGAAGCGGAACTCACCGAATTAGTAGGTGCTGAGAAAGAAAAACCTGGGTTTATCGCTCGAATTTTTGGAAGAAGATGAACATAGTACGATTTAAGGATACGGTCCTCACGGCTGAGTTGGAAACAGAAGGCAAAGTTGTCTTTCCTTTACTGAATGCAGATGAAATTCAAGAACTGAAGAAATCGTTTGAAGAACTTCACGCTGAGTTTCCAGAAGGGTTTTATGCAACTACCCATGCGAAGGATAAGGCATGGAGAAAGCAGGTGAGTGATGAGATTATAAAAACTATCCAAAAGCGTGCGGAGCCTCTATTTGAAAATATTCATCTTTTGGGAGGAGCATTTATTTCGAAAGCACCTGGTGAAAAAGGCATTTTACCGTTGCACCAAGATTGGAACATTGTTGATGAAAAAGAAGCTAGATCGTATAATCTTTGGATTCCGCTCGTAGATGTGAATGAGCATAATGGGGCAATGCGAATACTGGAAAGAAGCCATCGGAAGCAGGAGACCTATCGTGGACCCAACTTGCCTCCAGTGTTGTATCCAATCAGTGAAGAAGTGGATCAGTACATGATTTCTTTAAACATGAAAGCTGGTGAAGCTCTGCTGTACGATCATGCGTTGTGGCATTCCTCCCCAATGAATCAAACTGAGGTGTTAAGGTTGGCGATCGTTTTCGGGACAATTCCTCAAGGGGCACAGATGAAATTTTATTACCAGAAAGGGAGCGTCATAGAAGAATACAACTCGAAGCCCAATTTTTTCTTTGATTACGATCCAGAAGATGGACCAAAGGTTTTGGAGAAGAACAAGGAGTTTGATTTCGAGAACAAGATGTTGAACAAAGAGGAATTTGAGAAGATCTATTTGGGAAGAAAGCCACCACAGAAAAAAGAAAGTGCCATCTTTAGTTTCTTGAAACGAAAAAATAAGTGAAATCAATGAGCGATTCTGTTGTCTTCTATATTGTAATTATTTGGCTTTTACTGGCTCATGTGGTATTGTTTGCATTGGTGATTTCGCGAAAGCGAAACAAGTCTTTGGAGAGAACTAGCACGCTGGCAAAACACGATGCGAAGGATGTCGGTGATTTCTACGATGAACAGACGAATAATTTCCTGAAGGTATACGGAGAAGTAATTCAGGCATTTCGAACAACGGATGTTTCCAAGTTATTGGACTATCAAATTGAAAGTATAGGATTTGAGAAGGGACAACGAGTACTTGATGCTGGATGTGGAGTTTGTGGACCTGCAAGATACTTTGCAAAGAATGCAGATGTTACGGTGGAAGCAATTACAATTTCAAAGGATCAGGTAGAGAAGTCTAAAAAGTACATTGCCGAAGAAGGGTTGGAAGGAAAAGTGAATGTAACGTATGGCGACTACCATCATTTGGATAACTATTATGAGTCGGATAGTTTTGATGCAGTCTATTTCTTAGAGTCTTTTGGACATGCAAAAGATCACGAGGAAGTAATCAACTCGGCTTGGGGAATGTTGAAACCAGGCGGAACGCTTTACATCAAGGATTTGTTTCGGAAAGAAGCGGCAATTCCATCACTTGAAAAGGACATTGAAAGGGAAATTCAAAATATCAACAAGGCATATCATTACAACGTTGCAGATTTCTATGAGGTGTTGCATTTCATCCGTAAAAAGGGATATATTCTTTCGAGTGTAAAGACGATAGATCTCCCATTGGAGGATTTTGAAAACTTAACAATTTCCAATGATTTTCAGGAGTTGACGGGAATAAACAAAATTGAAAATCTACAGGAATATGTATTCCCAGTTGATTTCTTTGAAATCAAATGTTACAAGCCGTGGAACGCATTGGAATACGGAAACAGTAGATATTTCCTCCAGAATTTGTACTATATGCAAGTGCATAACAGAAAGCAAGAAGAACTCTAACATGCCTGAATTGAAAACAGCTGAAATAGCAATGTCCGTAAATAAGCTTTCCAAACAGTACGTGAAGGCTGGTCGAGGAGGTTCCAAATTTTGGGCGTTGAAGGATGTCTCGTTCGAGTTAAAGAGAGGTGAGATTTTAGGTGTGATTGGTCGTAACGGTGCAGGAAAGAGTACGCTGCTTAAGATCTTGAGTCAGATTACGGCTCCAACAAGCGGAGAGGTTATATATGACGGAGTACTTACTTCGATTATTGAAATCGGTACAGGATTCCACCCAGACTTATCGGGGAAAGAAAATTTGTATCTGAGCGCATCTTTGTTAGGGTTTAAGCGTCAGGAAATTGAGGAAATGTATGAAGAAATTGTTGAGTTCAGTGGACTGAACGAGTACATGTACATGCCTGTGAAACACTACTCAAGCGGAATGTATTTGCGTTTGGCGTTTTCAATAGCCTTTCATGCCAAAATCGATATATTGGTACTGGATGAGATCATTGCTGTGGGAGATGTTGACTTCCGAAGGAAATGCTATAATCGAATTCGATCACTAAAAGATGAAGGAGTATCCATCATTCTGGTGAGCCATTTTCTTGAGCCTATTTTGGAATTTTGTGATCGATGTATTCTTATAAATAGCGGAAAAATACACTCCATCGGGACACCATTGGATGTGGTTGAAGTTTATATGCAAAACATGGACGATCAATCAGATGCACCAATTGACAAAGCCTTTGGAGAACAGTTACCCATAGTCGATACGATTAAATATAATACTGAATTCCTCCGCTTTGAAAACGAACTCATCCGACTGAATAATTTTGAAATATTAGTCAATAATCAAAGCAATGCTAAGAGCATTCAAATGAATGATGAATTGACCCTCGATATCGAATGCGACAAAAAGTATCCAGAAGGCGGGTTAGAAGTTGTTTATTACTTGATCAATATGAATGGCGTTCGTGTATTACTCGATACGTATGGATTGCACGATAATTATGATCTGGAAAACCAACAAATGTCCGAAGGGAAATACAGAATAAAATGTGTAATTCCGAGCAATTTGTTGAACCGAGGTATTTTTACTTTGGGCCTAATACTCTGTAAGAATGGCGAAGTCATTAAAGAATTTGAAAACATTGCCAAATTCAAAGTAGACACATTAAAAAGGACAAAATTAGATGATAAAATTAGTAGTATCATTCGACCCAAACTAAAGTGGGACGTTCAACAAATTTCTACCAAATAAAAAGAAGAAATGACATTATTGAAAAGATTATTTAAGAAAAAACCAGCTGTCGCACCGCGTTCCGCTGATTACAATTTTGTTGAAATACATGCTTCACAACTTGATGACTACAAGGATGGTATCACGAAAATCAAAAATCGTGAAATTGATGGATTTCTTGTGCGAAATGTATTTTCAAAGGAAGAGGTCGATAAAATTACAAAGGCCTTCTTAGCAACCCCTATTGAAGAAAGAAGAAAGATCAATGATTGGCTTTATTTTTTGCCACAAGCCTTTGCTCAATTAGATCAAAACAGTCATAATTCAAGGGAACTATTAAAGGAATATTATCAGGAAGCAGAAAGATTTTGGAAGGAATTTCCAGAGCGATTTGGTGTTGATTTTGTTGGACGAATTAAGGATACGTTAGCGAAAATAGGGGATGGTAGAGCCATTGAAATTCCAAAAGGTGTGGATGGAGAAGGGATTTACAATCCTGCAACTATAAAAGAATTAAAACCAGGTAAAGGAGAGCTCAAAGCACATTGTGGAAACCTTTTTCATAAAGAGTTTCCTACCTTTTTTGGTCATTTAATGGAAACTTCCGTTATCCATAACCAAATGAGTTATTTCATCATGCTTTCGCCACCTGAAAGCGGAGGAGAGTTAACGCTCTACGACATAGAGTGGGATAATGTTCAAAAACGCCTTCACGGAGATACAGTGTTGGAAGACATGCAGGGGAATACGTATGATTTGTTAGATGAACGGCAAGTAACTCGAAAAAAATTAGCACCTGGACCTGGAGACATGATCACTTTTGCAGGGGGCCAAATTTGGCATAAAGTGGAGTTTATTGAAGGATCAAAATCGCGGTTTACAATTGGAGGATTTATGTCACGATCTAAGGATGACAAAACACTCTACTTTTGGTCGTAAATGCAATTATGGGAATTTTAGGAAATTTATTTAAAAGAAAGAAAGCAAAGTTCAATATTCTGGACACAGCTGACACTGTCGAGGTTGGGTCTGAATTGCTAAATGATTTGTTCAGTAGAAGGTTGGACGGCTACATCCATCGCCAGTTTTTATCGAAGGAAGAATGCGACAAACTCGTTGGTAATTTTTACGGTAAAGTGGGGTATAACAAAGACCCAGAAACTCCAGTAATTTATCCACCTAATTTTTATCAAATAAGGAATGAGAATGTAGACGAAAAGTATTTTCAGCTCGCCAAAGATTACATCGATGAATTCCCTTCAACTTATGGTTTGGATGTGCATCAGAGGTTATTTGATTTATTGAAGTCTGTCAATGCTAATGTAAACATCAAAATACCACCGGGTGAGGAGAATGGGTATTACCAACCCACAACATTTCGTTCTCTACCACCGAATGACGTTGTGATGTATGCACACTGTGAGAATCAATTGCGTGAAATATTTGATGAACACTGTGCATATTTATCGACGATGACCGACATTTATGATTCGTTGAGTTTTTTCATCATGTTGAAAGAGCCATCAGAAGGAGGGCGATTGATCCTTTACAATGTTGATTGGGATCGCGCGAAAAAAAATGCTAAATCACGTACAAATTCGGTGTTATTGACCACGGGTGAAGCGATCAATCTTGATGACAAAAAATCTCCAATTGGCAATCTGAAAATTGACATGCAGACTGGAGACCTTATTATTTTTCCAGGCGGTCAACTTTGGCACTCGGTAGAATCTGTTGCGGGCGATAAAAACAGGGTTACGTTTGGAGGATTCCTTAGTAAAGGAAGAAACGAAGAAGATACTTTGTATGTGTGGTCTTAGTTTTTCTTAAGGAAACGCGTTAGCCAAGTTGATTTTTGTTCTTTTTTCAAACAAAATTCCAATTCTTCTCGCGTAATAGGCTTGTTTTCGTACGAAGGAAGTAGCTCAACAGGCTCTTTTGTTGGCGCAAACTCGAAAGTATCGGTGCGTAAGCTTTTATACTGATACATAAAGTCATCGGCAGGTTCGTGTAGTTCTAGAGCATCTCCTGCTTGCTTTTGGAAATATATCGATAGTGGTGCCTTTTCAGGAATAATAGAGAAACAGGTCGCAATGCGTTCTTTCTCGCCAAGATTGGGTGGTGAACCATGAATCACATTTAAGTAAAAGACGATAGCATGACCAGCCTTTAAATTAACCGATGTCGCTACCTGTTCTAGTTCATCGTAAAAAGGGCTGTAATCAGGGAATAAATAGGCAGAACCACGTACATGTCGGTTGATTTGATGACTGCCCTTCACTGTCCACAAGGCTCCAGTGGTAGCGTCAACGTCATACAAGGGAACCCATACATTGATCGCAAAGTTTTCTTTTTCGTCAACAACATTCCAATCTTGATGTACTTTGAAGGTCGTTCCTTCCCCTGGTGATTTAACAATGAATACATTATTAAGGCGTCGAAAGTCTTTAAAATTCTCCTCGCATGCACGCTCATAGAGTTCGTCTAAAAAAAGAGCTACTTTCATTTTGTAATCGTAGTCTTCACACCAGGTAGTCATGTGGATGCCATCTATCTTCCCAGGCGCCTCCCCGTCAGGATGAATTTCTTTGTAAAAATTGCGCGCTTGCTCTAATTCTTGTTCATTCAAAAAAGGCATAGAAATGTACCCATCTGCGTTGAGCTGAGTTTGAAGATCCTGATTTTTAAGCAACGCTTTCATGAATCACTTTTTAAACCAAGATAAGATTCCCATTTTTTTTTGTGGAACAGGTTCAGGAATATGACTTTCCACCAATTCGGGTTTGTTAATTCCGTCAGGTTCCGCAATCATGTTACATTGAATATTTGATTCTTCGTCAAGTATATTTACAGGCGTGATGTTATTCATTGCGCATAATTCTTCAAATTCCTCGCTCAACATCGCCGGGAAGATATCGGGAATCTCATCGAGTTTTGTTCCAGAGGTCGGTCGAATATGACAATCGTAAAAGAAATTTTGGTACTTGAGTAGATAGTCATCTTCGTGTTTGTACCGTTCAATAGGGCTCTTTTCGTCAGCGGGATCTTTGTAACAGGTAATGAACTCAGCGTCCTTATTAGATACACCACAAATAATGGCAATACGGTCGTTGCCCGAACTATTCTGCATAGAATTATGAATCACGCGAGGATCAAAAACAAGAACTTCACCCGACTTCATATAGACGGGTTTTAAATACTTGCGAACTGTATTTACGATTTTTGAAAAGGGAAAAGCAAAAGACACGCCTCTATAGGGTGAAAAGAACCAATGGGTTTTCTCTATGACTGTGAGTGCACCGTTGGTTGCGTCAATTTCTTGAAGAGGGATCCACAAACTCAATGGTGAATAAGTAAACTCGTCAACTGCCGTTGTGTCCTGATGTACATAGAATTCACTTTCTTTTCCAGATGCTTTAATTACAAAGCTGTTGATTACGTTTTTGTAATCTTGAAAATGTTCATTCAGTATTGGTGTCAGTACATCTTTAATTTCCTGATGAACTCTCATGCGGTATTCATTATCTGTTGAATAAACAGAATAAAACATGCCTCCATTTTCAACATTCAATGAGTGCTCGCGTGCGTAAATGGCTTTTAGTTGCTCAACAATTTCATCCGATAGGAGTGGCAAAACGGCATATCCTTCTTGATGAATCTTTTCGGCAAGTTTGGCATCTTTGAATACCTTGTTTTTGAGTGGTTTCCAGTCCGAATGCTGTTTTTTGAGTGTGACCATGCGCTGTTGAGATCAGGTTTACACGAAATTAGTGAAAATCCAGTAGAATCAATGTGGTTTTAGAGGTCAGCCGTACCCAATTGTGATAATGAAGTGAACATCCCAAAAAACAGTGGTGCTTTTGTTTAAAGAAACGAATAGATGAGAAGAAGCTGGTATCTGAACGAATTTGTAAAGACTGACTTAAATATTTTTCTCCCATAAGCAGGAAATTCTCAAAAAAAGTGTCAAGTGCAAAAAAAACATTGAAAAAGGATCGTTTTTTAAATAGTTAAAAATGAACAGATTAAGTCCTAGAAACACGTATTTATACGTGGTTTTTTTTTGAAGTACCCCGTATAAATACGCGTTTTTTTGTCGGACAGATACTTTAGCTTGCGCTTCTAAAACTAATTGCACTTACTCCCGTTCAGTGGAGTGGTCCTGCGAATTAGTTGAGGAATTAACTTTAGAATTCGATGGGTATGATAACATTTTCAGGTCTTTCAAAAATCAAGAAAACAGGGCTTTTGTTCTTCTTTTTTCTGTGTGGCACCTTCGCGTACGCGCAGGGAACAGTAACTCGTGATACGATTATTACACTTAATGATAAGGTAGAAATAACATTTACAATTTCTGAAGAGCTTGATAGTATAGCTGAAATCACGATTGAGCATTTTAGTATCATGGGTGCCGACACTATTTCTGTTTTTTATGGAGCATACAATATGGATGATGATGATCCATCAGCATTTCATACCCTAGAAATCGACGAAATAAATGATACGATTATTCTCTGTATTGGAAAATACGAAGACGAAGACTTGTATTCGGTGATAAACATAACACACGCCTCAGGTATAGAAGAGGAATTCATAATTAATTAAAAGGAGCGTTTTATGCTGAAGAGAATCAATTTACTTATAGCCCTTTTTTCCCTACTCGCCTTACCAGCGATTTCTCAGTTGCAATATCCCGTTACGTGGGCAGCTGTACGAAATGTAGATATAGATGGGAATGCGATCACAAAAACGACAGGTTCAAAAGGTATTGGTCTGGCTACTTCCGATCAAATTCTATTTGCACGCGGAGAAGGGAATGTATACTCAGGGTATTTTTCTTATTCGCCAGGGGGGCCAGCTGGGGATCCTTGGAATGGAGAGATAAAAAACATTGGATATGCACCAATTAATGATCCTGATATCGGTGACAATGTCATTGTATACGGATTTTCATTTGGTAAGAACAATAAACTAAAAATGTTCTCTCCAGAGGGACAAGTAACGCAGACTTTTAATTCAATGAGTGCTGTTACTTTAGAGCGCGATAATAAGGTGATGCGTTATTTAGTTGATGGTGTTGAAGTGTACAGTGTTATAGTAAGTGTGACGGAAAGTTTAGAAATCCGTGCTAAGATGAAGTCTAACGGTTCTTCATTTTCAGGCATAACAACCAATTATCAAACAACTCCTTTTTGTATTAGCCCACTTGTAGATAATACTAAAAAAACAATTGAGTTAACGGTAACTGGGGCATATCCTCCTTACAAATTGGCATGGGCCAATGGCGATTTAAATTCAACAACGAGCAAGGGAAGAGTCGAAACGCGATATGTTGAGGGTCAGAACTTGGTGACCATCTATGATGCTATTGGAAACAAGATACAACGTGTTTATTCTTTAGGAACATTGGTAGATTGGACGAGCTTGTATCAAGCTAATTCGGATCAAGTTGTCGTGTCCAACGAGCCAGAGCATACGGTACTTTCAAATCCCAACACAAACAATAAGTGGGGAACTGCAATCCACAGTTCGGGTTTTGCGGATAACTCGAAAACATGGGTAGAATACACAAACGAAGAAGAAACAGGTGGAGCCAAGGCTTTTGGGTTTGTTGATCAATCCATAACAGTTAGGAAAATTCAACATTTGAAAGCTGGTTTTCTAATTTCAAAAGATAACCTTCAAGTAATAGAAGCAGGTGCTGTTGTTCTCACGACAAATTACACGTGCAAAGACGTTTTGCGCATTTCATATCAAGATGGTAAAGTAATTTGGTATCAAAATGGTGATCGGGTTTACGACGCAACATACGTGAAGAATGGTGCAATAACCATCGCTGGTTTAGTGAAGAAGGCAGGAACATTAAAAGATGTAAACTATTCTTCGAATCAGCCATCCATTGTGAATACGACGTGGGATGATTTAGCTGAGACTGGAACGATTAACATTGATCTTGGTTCAATTGTCGGAGTTACGGGGCCGTTTCATTATATGATTAGTGAGGAACCGATTCCTCATTTGGATGATGTATATGGCATTATAAAGGACAGCATACTAATCGATGTAGATAGTGTTTCTTTCTATACAGGGACAGAGTCATTAACAACCCATTCTTTTGACAATCTTAAATCAGGAACGTATCACGTAACAGCGTTTAATTCCGATGGCAAGCGCCTTTTTGCTGAAGAAGTACATATGCAAGGTGATTTTGTCTTTGAAACACAATCGAATCTTGTTGCCAGCGGAGCTACAATATCCGCACCTGTTCAGGCTGGATATGGAGAATTGGAAATGTTTACGCATGAGGAATTAAATTCTGAACTCAAAGTAAGCGTAAGAAGGAACGGAACTTCTTTTATTGGTTATGCTGAGGCTGGAACCAATGTAACGCAATATCAGGATTTGGTGTATGGATTCTATTTGGACAAGAAGCGGCTCTTTACCGTTGAGAATGGAGTACTCAGTACAACCTTTACCGTCGTAAGACGAAATGAAGCATTCTATTTCAAAACCTTAGATGGAGTACTGTCTCTATCAACAGCTCAGGAAGAGTTAAAATCAATCGCCCTTCCAGCAGAATACACATATAAGGTGGCATTAGGCATGGCAAAGTCTCAGGGATTCATATTGTATCCAATACAATTTCAAAAGAAGAAATTCAAAGTATACACAAAGATTCAGCAGTATTTGGGTTGTGATGGAAACAACGGGATCTTTTCAATTTCAATGAACTCATTTGGATCATGGAATGGAATGGGTGGAACATTTACAATTACCCATCAAGAATCGGGAGATGTGATCGTGCCTTTTGGAATCATAAACGATCAGCCATCACCAGTAATTCCGGTAACAACGAACGGACTTGGTGGCCCATTGGAGGCAGGAATTTATGAAATTGTGGTAACGGTAAATGGAATTTCAATCACGAAGTATGTTTGTCTGGGATATGAAGCAAAATGGGATCCTCTCGATTTCGTTGACTTTGACTTGACACCGAACACATATTCACTGTTAAGAACATTGCCTAATGGAACCTCGACTTCTTATGCAAGGGCAGAGAATGTGCTCCCTATATCACAAACTGGTTGGATGGAGTTTACACCAGTAACTGATCAATCATCAGCTTATAGTTATATGCGTTTGAGTACGCAGAACATCACTTCAACAGCACTTTCTCCAACTGAAGATGTCTTGGCATTTGGACGTTTCTGGAGCGGGGTAATCTTTGTACGGCGAATTAACTCCGTTGTTAGTTTCAGCTTCATACCCCTCAATTCAGTTATAAAAACCAAGTACCAGTCAGGCCAGATAGAGATTTGGGTGAACGGTGCGCTTCAGTCCATAGAAACTGCCACAAACCAAACACGACTTGTACGCGGTCAGACGCCTTTTCAGGTCTATGGGTTTAGAAATGTTATTACCTCGTTCAGCTGTACTCCAAAGCAACCACTGAGCACAATTGGCTATACAGAATTGAAAAAAGAACTGGATGGTGGTTTTGCACACGCTGTTGAAGGTAAAGTGAAGTTCACGTTTGACGAAGAATATGACATTCAAGCAGGAGATGTTGTCTCTTTAAATATTTACGGGAACGACTACAGCTTGTTGGAACAAATTAATTCTGATGGTACCTCATTGAATGGTACTGTTGGCGTTCCTTATGTTTTTGATGACAACAAGCGAATATTGGACATTTCTGGAGTTCCAGGATTAGTAACAGATGAGCATTACATCCTTGAGGTGGTGACCTCAACAGAGGAGAAATTATACATGAGATTTATTTATAAATACTAAGTGATTTGACTATGATTACAATTCGTCGAAAAACCAAAATTAACAAAGTACTAAGTGTCATTCTTGTATACGCGTTTTTACTTATTGAGTTGATTCCTTTTTCCCGAGCAATGGGAAATATTGAATTCAGTGAAAGAATAGAATATTCTTTCTATGGACTTGAACGTCTCGAAGAAGTTTCCGAGGAAGCTGTTTCAAATGAGACTGAGCTAGATTTGACAGACCCTCAGGAAGTTGTGGATGCGAAGGGTGTTTTGCTTTCTCCACCATCAATGCCAGGGTTACCATCAACAGGGCCAGGTCAGGCTGAATCTGGGTTTTCCATTGGATCGACGGATGGAATGGTCAACAAGTTCACAGGTGATTTTTCTTATTCCTTACCGTTAATGGATGTTGAAGGTTATCCCATCGTCCTGAGTTATAATTCAAATGTAAATATGCTGCAGGATGCTTCTTGGGTAGGTCTCGGTTGGAATTTAAATGTTGGAGCAATTTCACGTGAAATGCGTGGTATTCCTGATGAATTTAACGGGCAACAAGACATTGTTCGAACACACAATGAAATTGAAAACTCCGTTAACGGAGATAAAGATGGGGGGTACCTTAGCTTAGGCGGAGGGTCACAGGGCGCCAGTTCAGGTTATGGAGGATCGGCCCAATTAACCTTGTTGTTTGGAAATTATACTGATGCTGTTCTAGGCTTGGGAAAGACAATTGATATTGGTCTTGGTGGGCAATTTTCAATTAATAACGGTAGCGATGGTGGACTCTTTGTTGGTCTAACCTCACATTTGGGCTTTAACTACGATTCCAAAAAGGGAATAGGAACTTCTCAAAGCATTGGTTTGTCAGGTGGTTATGGTAAAAAAGAAGGGATTCAAGCATCTGGTGAAGTTTCATTCGGTCAGAGCACCAACTCACGTTATGGTTTATTGCAGAAAACAATTTCAGTGGGCGCCAGCGGTGGCTATAATTGGAAATCAGGCGCTGTTAAAGATGAGCTGGGTAAAGTAACAAGAGCGGCTAGATCTGTCAAGGGATCAGCATCTTACTCGGCTACATCTTCTATCTCCTACGGAACGGCTACAATGATCCCTCGAATTCAATTTAGTTCAACAAATGGTAGTAGTGACAACTTTCAGTTTGACACTTATTTTAAGCTTACTACTGGAGGTGGCTTTAAACTTAAAGCCGGTTACATACACCAAGATTACTCGTCGACGTCCTTCTTTGATATAAATACAGCCAATTATAAAATGTATCAACCAGCATATGGTTATATGCATTCTGGTAAACGAGCCGCTGATAATGCAGAGGGGAAGTTTCCGGTAATGGATTTTAACAGAGGTCATGATTCTGAGTTTTCCGAAGAAATGAAGAATCTTCCTTTTTCCGTTCAGACCCATGATATTTTCTACGTAAATGCCAGTGGTGTTGGAGCAACTTTTCGCCCGCAACGAAGAGATTACGGGACATACTACGATCCAAATGCAAATAATACATTTAATAAAGACAGTAAATTGCTTGCAGATGACGACCAAACAAACGTGTCGGTGGGATTTGTAATAGATGCTTCGAAAAGTGGGTTTGGTATAGGTGTGGGTTACGGTTCGGGAACCATCAAGGGAGACATTCGTTCAGGAAATCAAAATACCAGTGTCAATATACTTTCCTTCGCATCTGAGGGTGCTTCAAGCAATCCTGATCAAGCAGTTTATTATCGAAGCGTCGGTGAGCACACACCAGTTAATATGGCGGCGTGGAATACAATGAATGGCAATACGCCTGATTATTATGACGTGAACAATGTGGCTGATTTGGTTACTCAAGACGACTACCTCAAAGTGAGTGGACAGACCGTTCCTGGAGCGAATATTAATAGCACCGTTCAATCAAATTATTCAGCAACTGTTTTTAGTCCTCAATTTGCATTGGACTTATCGGGCTCAACTTATTTAAGTCTACCCAGAGAGGGAAGTTCTGATCCAAGTGAAACAATTCAGCGTCTTGATGGATCTATTCGACAGGCAAATCACATTTCGTCAATTGGCGTTGTAACACCTAATGGCATAAGATATAGATATGGAATACCAGTATATAATTATTCAAGTAATGAGATTTCATTTGCCGTAGGCGAAAGTGGAGGGGGGGTTACAGCCCTGCCTACCTTACCCAATGAAGGAATGGTCGTTTATAATGCAGGAGACAATTCATTGGCAAATACACATGGTCGAACGCATTATTTTGATAAAACAGCAGTTCCTGCATATCCGCACTCTTTTCTGTTGACCGAAATGACCAGTTCCGATTATATCGACAGAACCAATGACGGCCCTACTTTGGATGATATGGGAACCTGGTATAAGTTCAATCATACAAGACTCTACAGTGATTTCGATCCATATAAATGGCGTTTTCCAATAAGTGGTGGAACATCTCCTTCCGAATTTCCACAGGCAAAACTTTCCCGTGGAGTGCTTGGCTCTTCACTCGATGACATGGGACACTATTCCTATGGTGAAAAGGAAATATGGTATACACACAGTGTTGAGAGTAAGAACTTCATTGCTGTTTTCTATTTGGGTGATCGTCAGGATATGTATAGTGTGAGCGGAGAGGACGGAATTCTCGACCTTAATAAACCATTGCAGAGATTGGAAAAGATCGTCTTATACAATCGAAGTGAGTGGATAAAAGGCCAAGACAATCCTGCAAATGAACCATTACCAATACAAACGATTGAATTTACATATGACTATACATTATGTCCTGGTTCTCCTGGGAATCCGAACACGTACAGCGGCGGTGGACAGTCCGGCAAGTTAACCTTGAAAGAGATCAGAATATACGGTGGGAACTCGAAAGAGGCAGGGCTGAGCAACTACAGCTTTGACTATGGAGATGATCAAAATAGTATCCAGAACCCACAATTCAATTACTACGATGTGGATGCATGGGGTTGTTATAAGCCAAACAATATTGAGACACCAAATGACGTGTATCCGTATTCCATTCAGGATGAGACAGAGGCGAATAATAATATTCAGGCATGGAAATTAAAAGCAGTGGATAATCCTGCTGGAGGACGTTTGGAAATAGTCTATGAAGCTGACCGATATGAGACGGTTCAGCAGAGAAGAGCTATGCGCCACTTCAACATCTTTGGAATGGTTGATTTGTTCAGACTTCTCAAAATGAAGGAACTGTCAACATGGAATCCCGGAACAGCCATATCCGATCAATATAACTTTCATCATGAATATGGAGATCTGGACGGTTTTGTGAATGAGCTTGGTCTAAACGCAATGACGAACAGCGCGCAAAAAAATGTAAAGAAAAAACTGTTCAAGGAAGGTTCGGCATATTATATGGAAAAATTCGGTGCCTTTGATTTTGAGGCCGTTCCGCAGAATGCAGTCATCTTTAAATTGGATGAAGCAATTTCTGGAACGACGTTATCCTCTGTTGCCGATCAGATGGTCAAGGACGATTATTTCAAAGCACCATCAGAGAATCCGAATGCATATTTGAAAGATCTATTACTTAAGGTATATGTGAATATTAAGGATGATGAAGTCGTTGAAGAACTCGTTCCTCTAATTGCTGATATTTCATCCAATTACCCAGATGCATTTAACAATCTTTTTAATGGATATTTTAATGACGAGGTAACGGCAATTGGTGTTATGCCGAAAACGGCAGGAGTCGATGAATACGAATACGGCTATGTAATAATAGATCCGATAAATACCGGAGACAGAGAAGAAGTTTCGGGTGACGGTGCAGATAAGGTAGAGAAAGGAAGTTTGGTCATCAATCCTATGCAATTAATGTCAATGCAGTTTGCACGTCAGTTTTTGTTAGATAAAGTTTATGGATCATGCGATGGCTGCGATACGGATTTGAGCATAGATTGGAAAGTGTTCTTCGGTCAGGATATGTACGAGTACATGATCAAAGATGGGGGCTATGCGCAAGACTTAGTAACCAATGGTGGCGGAGCAAGTAAATTATCAACTATGCGTCTTTTCGAACCAGACAATGTGAAGTTCGGAGGAAATGCTCGGGTAAAGATAATTCGCTACCTTGATAACTGGGATCAAATTTCAGGCGAATACAATAGTGAATATGTTTGGAATTATAAATATACAAAAGTTACAGATGGTCGTGCGGAAGAGACTGGTGTAGCATCATTTGAAGGCAGATCAGGGGCCGATGAAAACACTCTTTATGCTTGGGATTCATACGTAAACCTAAAGAAAAAATTTCCCGATGAACGTAAATTTACGCCAACACCAATAGCGGAACAATTGTATCCGATTCCTTTGGTTGGCTACAGTCACGTAGAAGTTGACTTTAGTAGCGCAGTGGATTATGGACATTCTGAATCCGAATTCCATACGTACAAAGAGGATAAATACCGCACGAAATCAGAAAGTACGGGTATTGATAAGGATACATATATTAAGAAAAGAAATATACTAAGCGGCGTAACAGCCGATCTATATGGATATACGCAAGGGTATGTTGTGCAGACCAACGATTTTCATGGAAAACCTTCGGAAACCAGATTATATGACGGACAGGGAGAACTTATTTCCAGAAGTAGCTATGACTATTTCGAGCTGGGAGAGAATGTTCCAATGGTTGACAGGCGTGGTATAGTTACTCCTGAGAATATTGCCATCGAATATGACATTCATGCAGATGCCAGATTCGTTTCCGATAAAACGGTGTACAATGGAATTGATTTCGGGTTGGAATTCCTGTACATTCCACCAGCAGGTTTTTGTATAACACCTTCCTTTGGATTTTCGAGAAGTTCCAGAGAACGTGGATTTTATTCGCATGCCTTAATTAAGCATATTAATTATTCAGCAGTATTAAAAGGCATCACATCAGAATATTTGGGCTCAGTGAATCATGCTCAAAACCTCCTGTTCGATAAGTACACAGGACAGCCCATTTTGACATCTCTCAATGATGAGTTTAATGATGAATTATTCAGTATGAGCTATCCTTCTCACTGGCGTTACAGAGAATTACGCGAGCGAAATAAAATTGAAAATCTGGGTCTGACAGTTACCTTGGATCCAAATAGTGTTTTCATTCCAACTGCGGACGATATTATTACTCCGGGTGATTTTGTTCGGTTCAATAATGGTCCGACGCTTTACGTTGCTCAAAACTATCCGGCACCTGCGAACGACGAAATGTTTTTTATAGATGCACAAGGTGTTAAATTTACATCTGCTGCAGGAACATATATAGTCGATATTTTGATCTCGGGTCGTGACAACCGCCTTATGGAACCAATGCAAAAGGTTGTTTCGAAAACCTCACCTTTTGATGAGAACCTGAATGTTCTGAATCCTCCTACAAATATTCTTTCCAGTTATGCAGTCAATTATAGAAATAGACTGAACGTTGCCTGCGGAATCCCCTGCGATGAAGGTCAAGGGAACAACAATGAACTTACGTTCGGATCTACTTACAACCCCTATGTTTATGGAATTCGTGGAGATCTCGTTGTCGATGCCCAACTCGCGTGGCAGGATGACCGTGTGAATCTCGCAGATCTTCACGGTATACGACGTGATGGTGCTTTTTCAGATTATAGTTCTTTTTATGATCTGAACACAACTGAAGAAAGGTGGGTGAGTATTGATAATCCTGCACATCCGAATAACGTTACTACAGATCCACTTCAAAAATGGAGAAGATTGTCTGAGATAACGACATTTGATAAGTTCGGTAAGATATTAGAGTCGAAAGATCAAATAGACGTTCATTCCTCCATTTTGTATGGTTACAGCAATAAATATACATTAGTACCAGTTGCTCAAGCTGTAAATGCGAGGCAGAGTGATATAGCCTTTGATGGGTTTGAAGATTACACCTATTTCTTGATCGCTTCGGACAAAACTTGTCCTCCTGCTGAAACGCATTTTGACTTTACTGAACAGATCGATCTTGGACAAGGAATTTATGTTACCCATGATGAGAAACACAGTGGATTGGCATCCTTGCAGGTGCCAGCAACATTGTCTGTTACGGTGGGAAAAGAAGTCGGGGTTATATGTTCAGCATTAGACGCTGTGGATAGTGGACCGGATGATTTCTTGTTAGATGATGAATGCGCATGCATTTTACCGTTTGAACCCAGTCAGGGAAAATACATTCTTGGTGCCTGGATCAAACAAGGTGAGGGACTTACCGGAGGACGTATTGTAGTAAGCGGTTCGGGGTTAACATCTTCAGTTAATATGTACCCTACGGGAAATATCCTTGATGGTTGGCAACGTGTGGAGGGACGATTTGAGATTACTGGAGTAGCGGGATCAACAATCAATGTCACATTGGAAAACCAAAACCCGTCGGATGTGGTCTATTTTGACGACCTGAGAATACATCCATTTCTGGCCGGAATGAAAACAATGGTTTACGATCCAAAATCGCTATTACCGTTGGCTACGCATGATGGGTACAATTTCACCACTTTCTATAATTATGATGAGAATCTGAATCAAGTACGTGTGAGAGTCGAAACAATCGAGGGAATTCGAACCGTAGTTGAGAATGAATTTGGTGGACAAAAAAAATATTAAAAACGGCATAAAACCGAACCAATTATGAAAATGATGAGGTATTTCGCAACAGTATTGGTACTATTTGTTTCACTAATAGGAAAAGCTGGAATTGAAGAATATAGTGAACGTATTGAAGGGAGTTCAATTACCGGAGGAACTTATGAAGTTTACGATGATAAGTATTTTGAAATGAGCGTGGATCCAGTTTGGTTCGCCAATTTTACAAATTACAAGGTAAGTAATTATGTGCGTCTGGGGATTAATTCGAAAGTTGTTCAGGACGTTGATAATGTTGGATCCATTGATGTCGAAATAACCTATCATACGTGGGATGCCGTGAATAGTGTTTTTGTTCCGACAGTGGTAATCCAAACGCTTTCAACAGAATACCTCATCGACGGATTTGAGGTCGTTAAGGACCAATCCACGTATAAATTCGAGGATGCACATTATGTTTCAGTTCGCGTGATTAGTATTAGTGTTGGACTAGATGTGAGTAAACTTTTTCTTGAATCTGGAATAGAGGTCGAGCGTTATTATACGATGCATAACCTTCAAGTGACGGGATTAAGTGCAACTCCAATTCCCTTGGGTTTTGGATTTTCCAATGCCAACAATGAATTTATTGAAATAAACTGGCCATACCATTATGGTGCCGAGTCCTATGAACTTGAGTGGGTTCATATCAATGATTACACAACTGTTCAGGGAGTATATCTTCCTCAAAGTCTTTTAATTTTTGATTATTATTTGAATTCGACAAGAATAGAATTGACGAAAAACTCATATCATATACCCAATATATTTGATCATGGATATTTAATTTACCGCATTAGACCCATAGGTAGAACGGGCACTAATTATGAAGACAGACTAGATGGGGGGTGGACGTCGCCGGAATCGGGAATTATTGATGCTGATCATTCCTTGAGTAACATTATTTATCTAGATAGAGAATATGATTCTGGGATGAATTGGTCGCATCAAGTGGCTTATACTGAAGGAGGGAAAAGACTCGAATCAGTTTCTTTTATAGATGGTCTAGGTCGAGGCCG
>CAJQJL010000018.1 GCA_905478665.1 uncultured Flavobacteriales bacterium | reverse complement strand
CTTCCGATCTGTAGGAAAAATAGGAATGGATCAAGTGAAGTCGTTGGCGGAACGAAAAAACATCTCACTACAGGAAATGGAAAGATGGTTGTCTTCAACTATCCTATAAAACAGATAAAGCAGCCCGGGAGAGCTGCTTTATCATAACCTAACCTAACCACTATTCACTGAAAAAGACTTCTAGTTTGATTGAAAATATCAAATACTAAAATCAATCTTTACACTACAAATATACGCCTAGCCTGTATAACACGAAAGAAAAAAAACACCACAAATACCCCATTCTAAATATTTATGCCTGCATAGTATATTTTAAAAAAGGTATAAATTGTGTGAAAAAGCTATTTGGTAGAAGAAATTCGGCTGTTCATAGAAAGGTGTACCGATCAACTCTTGGAATCCTATTATTGAATAAAAAATACAATTATTCGACAAATGACCACTTATGAGCGATGAAAATGTGTCTTTGTTAATTAGGGCGACCCTTTAATTACCAGTTATTTGCAATAATATGTATCTCCCAATGCATATAGTTAATATTACCACGGTAACTAATTTATTATTGGTTTTTGAACGCCGATTATAGTCTTGCAACGGGGTGAAATCAACGGGCTAATTGCATAAAAAAGGGGTGAATCACAGATCCCCCCCTTTTCTAACATTCGTATCTCCTAGAGATTACTTCTCATTTGCATTTTGAATACTCTGTACACCCAAAGCTTGAGTTTGTACATCAACAAGTATAGTGATGGAATAATAACAAGCGTTAAGAATGTCGCGAATGTCAGACCATAGATAATTGCCCACGACATCGGAGCGAAGAACATATTATTGTCACCTCCAATATAAATCTTTGCATCATAGGTTGTAAAGAAACTGAAGAAGTCAATGTTGAACCCAACCGCCAGTGGAACTAATCCCAAGATTGTCGTTATCGCGGTAAGCAATACTGGACGTAGTCTCGTCTTTCCGCCTTCAATCGCCGCTTTGACAATTTCCTCGTAGGGCATAATGTCATATTCTCCTAATCCAAGTTCCTTCCTACGCTTTTTACGAATCAAATTCGTGTAATCAATTAGTACAATTGCATTGTTCACCACGACTCCTGCGAGTGATATAATACCAATCATAGTCATCATGATTACGAAATTCTGCCGCGTAATCAACAGGCCAAGCAATACCCCAATCAGAGACAGGAGTACCGTCAACATAATAACTGTTGGCATCGAGTATGAATTGAACTGTGCCACGATGATGAGCAAAATAAGAAAGACAGCAATCAACAGCGCTTTCGATAAGAATGCCATTTCTTTCTCTTGTTCCTCCATTTGTCCAGTGAAGTTGTACTCCATTCCCTCAGGAAGATCTTTGTACTCCTTCATTATTTTCTTCATCTCTTCTACAACCTCTGTGGCATTTGTTCCTTCTGTTACGCCAGAAAAAACAGTAACTAAAGGAACTTGATCTTTTCGAACGACCGCCGTATAGGAAGTCATCTCATCTGGATTTTCGATAACAGATCGAATTGGAATGTTGAGAATTTTCCCCTTATTATTTCTAAAGATCAATCGCTGATCTAACAAGGCGTCAAGACTTTCTCTATTTTCCTTATTGAATCGCACAACGATATCGTAAGACTCATCTCCCTTCGTGTAGGTTGAAATGTCTTGTCCGAGCAGCGCCTTACGAATAGCCATACCTACAGCATAAGTTGAGGTATTCAGAAGTCCAACTTGCTGCTTATTAACCGTAATTGGAATTTCTGGTCTATTCGCATCCACGTTGAGTTTCAATTTTTCCACTCCTTTTACGTGTTTGTCGCTCAGGAATTTCTTGATTTTCTCAGCTTCGACAATCAAGTTCTTATAATCGCCCCGTCCCGTAATTTCAATGTTAACAGCTGCACCCTGTGGAGGGCCTTGTGCATCTTTGGCAGCCGTGATTTCAATATCGGCAGTAACCCCATCCGTGATTTTAGCTTGAATCTTTTTCAAGATGTCGGAAGTGTTAATTCCATCCATTCGGTATTGCGATTCAACGAAGTTAACCGTGATCCGCGCCTGATGAGGTGTGTTCCCCATTGCGACTCCTTGTGCTGGGTCACTTGTTCCTTCACCAACTTGAGAGATAATTGACTTTATGATTCTTCGATCCACTGGAATTCCAGTCGTGTCGTCTTCGTCCATGTATTCGGCAAGAATCGAATTCAATTTGTCCTCAATTTCCAGCGTAGTCTCATTTGTGACACCGATATCTGTACCAATTGGATGAGTGATAAAGATGTTCACATAATTAGGCTCATTCTCTGGAAAGAAGTCGATTTTGGGTGGAACTGCAACCATTAATCCGATGGACAGGAATAACAGTCCAAAAGTTGCCCAAAACAATTTCTGTGGACGATTTCCATGCAGTCCATACGTAAGGAATTTTTCATATCTCCGCTCCAATCGAGGTAGAAAGCCATCTTGGAATTTTTTTGTTCCAGGATAGAGCACAAAGAAATTTAAAAGCACCATTAATCCGAGAAAGATCAGAAGGTTTCCAAAGCCAATACCTCCAGCAATGACACTTAATATTCCCAATCCTCCAGTAATTCCTGCAATCATTAGTGCTTTTTTAAGCTCTGGCTTCTTAGCTGTCACTTTCATGTAAACGACTGCAATTACAGGGTTAATTACCAATGCGACGAACAAGGACGATCCAAGTACAATCATCAAAGTGATCGGAAGGTATTTCATAAATTCACCCATCATTCCTGGCCACAATGCAAGTGGTAAGAATGCGGCGAGTGTTGTTGCAGTAGATGCAATAATTGGCATTGCTACCTCTCCAACTCCAGTAATCACTGCTTCTGAGGCTTTCTTGCCTTCAGCCATGTGTCGATAGATGTTTTCGACAATTACAATTCCGTTATCCACCAACATTCCGAGTGCGAGTACCATTGAGAACAAAACCATCACATTCAGCGTGACACCCATTGATTCTAGAATCAAGAACGACATTAGCATTGAAAGAGGAATGGCAATACCGACGAACATTGCATTTCTCAAGCCTAGGAAGAAGAGAAGGACGCCAACAACGAGTATAATTCCCAGGAAGATCGAGTTTACAAGACCCGAAACCATCTCTCGTGTATTGTTTGACTGATCACTCGTTCTGGAAACAGTCACACTAGCGGGGATCGTTCCGTCTTTTTGCGCATCTGCTAGAATTTCTGTGATTTTATCCGAAGCGTCCAATAAGTTTTGTCCAGCTTGCTTTTTGACATCCAACATTACTACTGGAGAACCAAATTCTCTCGCATAAGAGGTAGTATCACCATTTCCGAAGTATACTTCAGCAACATCTTCAAGTTGAACAGGCATGAATTCATCTCGCTTAACGATAACTTTTCCTAACTCAGCAGCCGATCGAACTTCACCATCAATCTTAATAGTCTTTCGAACACCGTCCATTAATACTTCGCCACCAGGGATGTTTTGATGCTCTGCATTTACTGCATTCTGAATGTCATCCAGCGTTACATTTACTGACTGTGCTTTAATCGGATCGACATCAATATTCATTTGTTGCTCTTGGACACCACGAATGTCTACTTCACTGATTTCAGGAAGATCTTCAATTCGGTCTTCCAGTTCCTCGCCAATTTCCTTCAGTAATGCAGGGTTTTCACCACGCAAGTTGATGTTCATAATTGGCATTTTCGACGGATCCATCTCAAAGATGTTCGGCTCGACAGGAAGGGAAGGGAAACTAGGTTTCGCCCTTGCTTTATCTACTGCATCCTTTACCTTCGCCAAGGCTTTGTCGACAGTCATTTTGAAATCGAATTTAATACGAACGGTAACATATCCGTGAACCGCATTTGAATTGATTTCATCAACCAATTTTATTCCGCCAAGTTCCTTTTCCAGTGTTTCAGCTATCTTTTCCGACATGTATTGTGGTGAAGATCCTGGTTTGGCAATTCCTACATAGATCTCGGGAATTTGAATTTCAGGGAAATTCTCCTTCGGCATTGAATTAAATGAAGCATATCCTCCAAATAATATGATGATCGCTATAAGAAAAACAGTTTTTCTGTTATTCACAGCAAGGGTAGACAGCCAGAATCCTTTCTTTTCTTTTTCCATTTTATTAAAGATTTGGGTCTTATATTATTTATTACGCACTATATCTCCGACCGTAATTCCTTTCGCTCCCTCAACAACAATCATTAGTCCAGGCTTAATGTTCTTTGATTGCTCAATAAGTGCTTTACCTTCAAATTTTGCGATGACCACAATGTTGACTTTGGAAACTTTATAGAGTCCATCCTCCGTTTTTTTCGCGACGTATACAAAGTCTTTATTGTCCTGATCTTTGAGAATACTCTTTGAAGAAATGACAAGTCCATTGTCAACGGCAAGGTCTGTGATTCGAATTTCAGCCAGCATATTTGGAAGGAACAGTTTATTGTTCTTAATAGTTGACATAATTCTGAACGTTCGATTTGTTGGCTCTATGTAATTACCAACGTTGGTTACTTTCAAATCAATAAGAGTGTCCTTATAATTAGGAAAGGATACCTGAATCGGTGTTCCTACTTCAATGTTAGCCAAATGTTTTTCTGAAATGGTGGCTACAATGTCTACGGTCTTATTGTTCACAAGGCGAACAATCGGAGATGCTGGTCCAGCCATTTGTCCTTGACGTGCAAAGACCTGGTCAACAACACCTGAGAAAGGAGCGCGAATAGTTGCCTTACCTTGTTGCGTAGAAAGCGAATTTTGACTTGCTTTAAGGGCGTTTACTTGACTTTGAGCAGCTTCTAGATCAAACTTAGAACCCACACCTCTCTTGTTCAGTTCGAGTTGCTTTTCGAGCATGTATTCGGCATATTCCAATTGAGTGTTAAGCTCCAACATGTTTGAAGAAAGAACAGAAGCATCTACACTGGCAATAACTTGTCCTTTGCTTACTTTTTGTCCTTCTTTCATATTGACATTTGTGATAAGACCACCCATTTCTGAGCTTAACAAAATGTCTTGATCCGTTTCTACATTTCCTTGAACCCTAATTTCGTGTACAAATGATTGAAGTTCTACTTTTTCGATATTCACCAAGGCTATTTGAGTCTCCTCGGTTTCTTCACTTGTTTTTTCTTCAGCACCACATGCAGACAGAAGCAATGTGATAGGCAGAATAAAAAGTGTTTTTGCAATTATTGATTTCATTATTTTATTTATTGGTTCTTGGATAATATTTCATTGTATAATTTGTCCAGTTCTAGCTGAGCCTGGAAGAGCTCCATAAGAGATCCTAAGTATTGAGCTTGAGCCATCATCATTTGATTGTGCTTCTGTGTCACAGTAATACTGTTACCCTTGCCAATTTCTTTGACCTCGACAGCATTCTTATAGATCATTTTTGCAAGCGCTGTATTATCCGACTGAAGTTCGAATTTATCTTTCGCAGCTCTCAAATTATTCTTTGTTTGGATCTCCTGAAATTGAAGAGCACGCTCTAGTTGTTCTACGGCGTTCTGATCCTGCATTAACTTTATTTTCTTTTGTTTCGTACGCGCATGACGCTGAAGTCCAGAGAAAATAGGAACGTTTAATTGTAGACCCCAAACCGTTTGTGGGTACCATCGTTCGTCGGCAAAAAAATTGAACTCATTTCGATAGGCATTGTAGGCCTGTGAAAAGAAGGCGTATAAAGAGGGTAGGTTCTCAAACTTAGTATTCTTTACGTCTAATTTTGTCAGCGTCACGTTCTGCTGTGCCAGTGAATATTGTAAGTTGTTCTTGATGTCGCCAGAACTCAAATTTGTCTTGGTAATAAGTTGTTCGGCGCTTTCTGAAATCTCAATTTCTTCTGACATGGAATATCCCATTGAAAATTTCAATAAGTTCAATGCGTTTTCGTATTGTACATGAGCTGATAGAGCCGCATTTCTTGCAGTCAGAAGAGAATAGTTTAATTGATCAATGTCTTCTTGAAGAATGAGATCAAGGTCGAAATAATGCTGTTGTGCTTCAACCATTTGTTCTGTAAGGATCACCATTGAATCTGCAAAAACGATATTTCCTTTCGCGATAGTTGCGAGTTGGTAAGCTTGAATAACATTAAAAACAACATCCTCTTTTGTCGCTAAATATGCTGACTCCTGAAAGCGTTTCACAAATTTCATTGCTTGTAGACCAACAATGTATGACCCGTTGAAAATGAGCTGATTTACCTGAAGTGTACCTGATGTGCTAAACTCTTGCCCCATTCTGAATTCAAGTACTTCACCTGGAGGTGCCGCTGGATTGAATAATGATGCATCAACAACTGAAACTGGTATGTTTATGAAGTGATTGAACTGACCACTGAAATCAATTTGTGGTAAACCGATTCCTCTTGTTTCTACAATTTGTTGCTGTGCAAAGTCTACATTCCCCTGTGATTTAATAATGTCCAAGTGATGTTCAAGAGCGTGGGCTTTTGCTTCTTCTAGCGTGAAGGAGTTTACTTGTCCCCATCCATGTGTTGAAGTGAGAAGGCCAAGCCCTAATACAATTATTTTATACATTGGTTTCATTTTGTAATTTTTGTTTTAAGTATTTGCGCCCTTCATCATTCACCATTCCGTATAACTGAAAGTGAATCATTTCAATGAAGACTTCTTGGAATTTGAATTCTGGCCATGGAAAAATATTGGAATTTAAAATAGCGTCTGTTGATGATACGTATAACCTCGACATGATCTCTGGGTGTAGAGATTTGCGATAGATATTTTCCTTGATTCCGCGTTCTACGTTTTCCTGAATCATCGACTGAACGAACTCCCATTTATGTTTTTCCATAACTCCCCATGCATCTGGGTGATATTTTCTCAAGTCGTAGAAAACTGCAGGATTAATATTGCTAAAATGTTCAACAACCAATTTACTTAGGTTAAATAAGTCGTCAATCGCGTTTTCTGAATTTTGCATGCAATTCACGCAAATTGCAGCGTCCATGGAAACTTTCATTTCAATGATCGAACGAACCAAATCATTTTTGTCATCAAAATATTTATAGATCGTTTTCTTTGAAATACCAAGTTCCCGAGCGAGATCATCCATTGTTACGGTTTTTATCCCATACTTCATGTAGACTGCTGATGCGCGCTCTAAAATTTCCAATTTCTTCTCATCCATGCGGCAAATGTAAATAAAAATAAACTATGGAAACGAAAAAGTGTAAAAAAGTTTCCAAAGTATCTAAATTTGATACACATTTAATTCGATATATTCGCACAAAGCAATAGGATGGTAGAGATATTTACAGATGGTTCTGCAAAGGGAAACCCTGGAAGAGGAGGGTATGGAGTAGTGATGCGCTTTAATGGGAAGGAGAAAGAACTAGCCCAAGGATTCCGTATGACCACAAATAATCGAATGGAGCTTTTGGGAGTGATTGTTGCGCTGGAAACCTTAAAAACAAACAAATACGAAGTCAATCTGTACTCAGATTCAAAGTATGTAATAGATGCCATTGTTAAGGGATGGGTGTTTGGTTGGCAAAAAAAGAACTTTAAGGGGAAGAAGAATGCCGATTTATGGCGACGATATCTAAAAGTACATCCAAAGTTTAAGATCAACTATCATTGGGTTAAAGGCCATGCTGGACATCCAGAAAATGAACGTGCAGATCAATTGGCGTTTAATGTCGCGGATGGAGAAAATTTACTAGTTGATGAAGTATTTGAAATGGAACGCGAGGCAGCCAAAAAGAATGACGGATTGCTCTAATCTATGCCGTTTTTGAAACGTTTTTTTCAAGAGATAGCAAACAAGCTTTCATGAACGTATAAATGATCGGATGAGGAATTTCACGTGTTGACGATATTTGTGGACAAAAGCCGCAACCGATAAAGAAATCATGATTTTTTAAGCTAATCACCTCAGGATCCTCAAACTGGTTGTAGGCTTCGATATCCGCAATGTCATCTTGTAACAAACTAATTAGTTGTGGATACATACTATAGCGCGTAGAAGTCAATTCAACATTTGAATAGTTCTCATACAATTGAATGAATTCTGCTGAGTTTGGAGCAAGGATAATTTTTTCGAATTGTTCTCCATCAACCAGATTATCGGAAATCAGTTTTTCGTTCTTTGTGTTTAATTGATAAGTACTAATTAATACTTCCAGAAGGGTTTTGTAACCATCACCTGTAACCAATGTGGGGATAGATTTTCCGATTATTTCCTTGATAATTCCATGGAGAAAAAATGGATTTCGAATTGGACCTGGCGCAATCCAGATACCGTCGTATTGCTGAAATTGTTGAGGTCTGAATTTGACAACCTCATTCAGCTTAATCCAGTAATAATTTACGTCAATATCTAAAAATTGAGACGAATGATCTATCGCCAAATTCGTGGCGTGATGTGAATTGTAGGTGAAGTTATAGTCGCCTACAATGGCTATTTTTAAGCTTTGACTCATTCAGGATGTAGTGTCAATTTCAAAGCCTAGCGTACGATTGATTTCTATCTTTTAAACCATCCTCGGTAAATCGCTTCTGTAATAATTAGCGAGTCAGTGTCAGACGTGATAGGATCTGTATAGTACAACCAAACATTGTCGAAAGTACAAACGAATTGCGAGTAATCACCAGAAGCATCAGATTCTTGTTTGATTCCCGTGAATGCTACTTTCGGTCCATTTGCAGTGTTTGTTGCTTCGTGCCATGGTTTTACTAGTGATGTCCATGTTGAACCATTTATGTGGTGATAAGAAACTTCAAACCCATCAAAGGCTTGATCAGAATAATCAGGAAGATCATTTGCAGCAAAAAAGCCGTTGAATAGACTTAGAGATGGTGTTTCTGAACCGTTTCCAGAATTCCAAGTAATACTTCCCATTCCTATTTTAACAAATGGTGTAAAGTCATCAGAAACCATTGCGAAAAAGTACTGAGCGTCGGTAACCAAACTTACCGTTTGCTTTGCGATACTTGGATAACCATAGTATCCATCAACGTTTTCTGTATATTCTACGAATTGACCTCCAATGTTTCCTTCAAAGCTACATACCAAATCAACCTTAGGTTCTGGAGCTGGAATGACCTCATGCTCAATGCATGAACTCAATGTGAGCCCTGTTAATCCCAATATAAATAATCCCTTCTTTATCATAATTTCAGTAGTTTATCGTAAGTCTGTCTAAGCTTAAACAATTAAGTACAAGCAAAGGTTACAACTAAATTACGTAAAAAGTGCCTAAAAGGTTGCCAAAAGGAGCAACTAAATTAGTTATGCTCTAATTTGTTTGACTGGTTGCATTACAGTTAAATTCTCTAAGTCAACGCGTCGATTGGAAATCGCAGACAATTCTGCGCTGTACAATGTCTCATCGTTGTACATTCTTTCTGAAGTCAGTAATTCACTCATCTCTAAGTTGTTGTTTTGCTTCTGAAGTTGATTGATCAGGCAGTTTAACTGTGAATGCGAGATGATAACATCTGTGTCAAAAGTCATGTAACCTTTTGTGATTGTTCCCTTTACCAATACCTCAGGATCGTTAGATTCAAAAAGAATTGAGTTTACTTCGATTGTTCTGATATATGTATTCATAGTTATTTGTTTGATAGACCAAATTTGAGATATCAGAACGTAAACTATTTACGATGTGAATTATTTGACTGTTTACGGTATTATTTGTTGTGACTCATTCATTGAAAAAATGTAATTTTCAAACTCCAAAAATTGAATCAATATGAAGTATGAAAAAATAGATAATGAGCTATTCATTAGAAACAGAAAGAACTTTAGTGCGAAAATGAAGAGTGCTGCCTTAGCTGTGTTCAATTCAAATGACATTTATCCTATTAGCGCCGACAGTTCTATGCCGTTCGAACAGCACAGAGATATTTTTCACCTTTCTGGTGTCGATCAGGAGGAAAGTATTCTAGTGATTTCACCATCTTCAAAAAATGAAGCGCATCGTGAAGTGCTTTTCTTGAAAGAAACAAATGAACACATTGCTGTGTGGGAGGGAGCTAAATTGGATAAAAAGCAAGCTTTTGAAGTTTCAGGAATTAAAACAGTTTATTGGCTAGACCAGTTTGAGCGCATTTTTAAAGAGATGATGGCTGAAGTGGATGTTATTTATTTAAACACAAACGAACACCTCAGAGCGGACACGACAGTTCAAACGCGTGAAGATCGATTTATCAAGCGAATTAAAAAAGAATACCCAGGGCATCAAGTGCATAAAAGTGCACCAATAATGCATCGCATTCGATCTATAAAGCACCCTGTTGAAGTGAAGTTAATGCAGCAAGCCTGCGATATAACAAAGATGGGAATTGAGCGCTTATTGGAATTCATAAAGCCTGGTGTTTGGGAATATGAAATTGAGGCTGAACTGATTCATGAGTTTGTTAGAAATCGATCGAGAGGTTTCGCTTATACGCCAATTGTTGCTTCGGGGAAAAACGCGTGCGTACTACATTACATTGAGAATAATGCTCAATGCATGGACGGAGATGTTATTCTCCTGGATGTAGGTGCCGAGTACGCAAATTATGCTTCTGATCTTACGCGATCTATCCCTGTTAGTGGTCGTTTTACACAACGCCAACGTGAAGTATACGACTCTGTGCTTCATGTAAAAAGAGAAGCAGAAAAATTGCTCGTTCCAGGAACCATGTTGAAAGATTACCATACAGAGGTTGGGAAGTTGATGGAAAGCGAGTTGTTGAAGTTAAAACTAATTGACCAGACAGATATAAAGAATCAAAATCCAGATTGGCCAGCATTTAAGAAGTATTTCATGCATGGAACTTCTCATTTTATTGGATTAGATACACATGATGTTGGTTTATGGAATGAACCAATTCAGGCTGGAATGGCCTTTACTTGTGAGCCTGGGATTTATATTCCAGAGGAAGGTTTGGGTATTCGCTTGGAAGATGATTTGGTTGTTCAAGAGTCTGGAGCGCCATTAAACTTAATGAGAAGTATTCCAATTGAAGCGGAGGAAATAGAAGAAAAAATGAATGCTTAGAGAAGGGGATCAATACTTGAATTACAGTGTGTCTGGAAAAGGTCATCCTGTTGTTTTTCTTCATGGTTTTCTTGAATCAATGACAATGTGGGATTTTCTGGATTTTCCCGAAAATATTTCGCAAATCAGAATTGACTTGCCTGGTCACGGAAGTTCATTGAACGATAAAAAAGGGTGTTCGTCAATGAAAGAAATGGCCGAATACGTGAAGTATACTTTGCAAAGGTTAAATATAGATTGCTACGATATTGTAGGTCATTCTATGGGAGGATATGTTGCACTGGAGTTAATTAAGATTGACAAAAACTGTCAAAAGGTGGTGCTGATGAATTCAAATTTTTGGTCGGATGACATGAAGAAACAGCGTGATCGAAAACGTGTTGCGGAAATTGTGGTGAGAAATAAGATGTTGTTTTTGTACGAAGCAATTCCAAATCTTTTTCTCGATCCCGAAAAAAATACAGAAGCTGTGCAAGGCTTAATCAAGGAGGCGGAAGCGATGAATGCAGTGTCAATTGCGGAAATTTCAATAGCAATGAGCAAAAGAAATGACCTCTCTGAATTGGTTACTGACAAGACTGACCGAATTTTAGTGATTCAGGGAGTTGAAGATTCAATCGTTCCTGTAGATAGAATGCGCGCTGCACAAATGAAGGCTGGCTTTGCATACAAAGAATTGAGCAATTGTGGTCACATGGCACATGTAGAACAACCGAATGAAGTTATCAAAGCGACCTTGAATTTTTTGGGCTAAAAAAACGGAAACTGTTAGTTTCCGTTATCATTGAAAATCCAGATTAACTGGGGGGTAGAAAGTAATTGTGTATTCATAGACAAAAGGTTTAATATCAAATATCTAGAACCAATATACTTAGATTGTTCTTTTGATTTTTGAAAAAAACTTAAACGGGGCATTGGATGTAGTGAACTGTTACTTTTTACGATTCAAGTGCTTGATTTGATCGTATGATGAATCGCTATCCAAATAAAGTGTGGTTTAATTCTGTATATTAGAATTAACGAAATAGAACTAAATACTGCAAGATTATGAAATTAAGAGCATTGGTCGTTGATGATGAAGAGATCGCTAGAAAGAATTTAACAATGATGCTTGAGGAATATTGCCCTCAAATAGAAGTAATAGGACAGGCTTCAAGAAAGGAACAAGCTAAGGCAATCATTGAGTCGTCCAATCCAGATGTTGTATTCTTGGATATAAGAATGCCTTCTGGAGCCGAAGGATTTGAATTACTGGAAGAAATTGAAGACAAGAATTTTTTGGTTGTTTTCGTAACCGCGTTTAAAGATTATGCGATCCGCGCATTCAATGCGAGTGCTGTGTATTATATATTGAAGCCGATTGACATTGAAGAATTGAAAACAGCTGTAAGCCGTCTTGTTGAAACGCAAGAAAGTTACAAGACAGACCCTGAGAATTATTCTACCTATTTCGATTCATTGAAAGATTTGTCACATAACCTGATAAATAATAAACAAAGTAGTCGTATAGCGATTAGCCATACCAAAGGATTAAAAATTGTGGAAGACGATACGATAACACACTTGGAGGCAAGTGGTAATTGTACGACAATCTATTTCAAGGATGGTTCGCGGTATTTGGATACACGCACACTGAAAACATACGAGGCTTTGTTAAATCCAGAAAAATTCTGCCGCGTTCATAAATCACATATTATCAACTTAGATATCCTTAAAGAATATGTTAATGAAGATGGACATTTTGCTGTGTTAGAAGGAAACATTCGTGTTCCAGTGGCTAGAAACCGTGTGACTGAATTCGTGAAAATGTTAAAAGAATCTTGATGTCAAAATCAGTCCTTCTGATCATTTTTCTGATTTTTTCGTTTGTTTCGATAGCTCAGAAATACCCACTTGTAACTTATAGCACTGAAGAGGGACTCCCTCAATCTCAGGTCACCTCATTTACACAAGATAATAAAGGATATTTGTGGGTCGGAACCTTAGGGGGGCTTGCAAAATTTGGTGGGACGAAGTTCATTACTTACTCGTCCAATGACGGCCTTTTAAACAATCGAATCACAGCACTTGGAGTCATCGATAATACCTTGTGGGTAGGTCATGATGGAGGAGTGTCCTTCAAAGAAAAAAACGAATTCCGAAGTATAGAATTTGAAGGGAATGGAAATGATCGGTCCCGAAAAGTTTCGAAAATCATCAAATTTAAGGGGAACATTTTCGTGTGTTCGATTGGCGGTGGTTTGTTCAAAATGAAAAATAATCGCTTGATCAAAATTCCATTGGCCCACATTGACCATGAGCGGATTCGAGATGCATATATTTATGAGGGTCAATTATACCTTGCTACAAGAAAAGGAGTTCTGGTCTCAAAAGATGCTGAGAATTTTAAACAGTTAGAGGAATTTGGCGATGACAGTTTTTCTGGGGTTACTGGTAGAGGAGACTTGATGATTTTTACCTCCTTTCGCAATGGCGTGTCCTTAAAGAATATGAAAACAAAGTCCGTCAGGAAATATACTCCTGAGGAACTTAAAGGCAATATTATTCAGGGTTGTTATATAGATAGGAGCGATAGGATTTGGTTGAGTTCATTGCATGGAATTGTTCAGTTAGACGAGAACCGCAAATTCAAGTTTTTCGATGATTCAAAGGGTCTACCAGTAAACACGATCAGTTGTTTTTTTCATGATGATGCCGACAATATTTGGGTGGGATCACTTGGGAAAGGAATGTTCAGATTTCCAAGCTCAGATTTTAAGTACTACGACGAATCAACGGGGTTTCCTACGGATCTGTTTCTAGGAGGATTTCAGGACAAAAAAGGAGATTATTATTTCGCAACATACGACAAGGGAGTAGTAAAGAAGACTGAGTCAGGAGAGATTGAAAGAATCATTGATCAGGAAGTTGCCGTGTGGACGGCGCTCAATGATTTGGATGGAAAACATTGGTTTGGAGTGAGTGGATATTTGGCCGAGGTATCAATGGACGGTGATGTTATTGCTCACTCTTCTTTAAATAACGAGAATATTCCAGGAGGTCGAATAACAGCACTTTATAGGATAAGTGATAACAGTATGTATGTCGGAGGGAATGGTGGAGTTTCCATTTATGAGGATGGCGTATTTAAGAAGTTAGGTAAAGAAAAGGACAGAGACATGGGAACTGTGCGTGATTTTGAAATCATGGATGGCGATTTATACTGTGTTACCAACCTAGGACTTTTCATATACAAAAACGATGAGTTTGTCATTTATGATGATGTGAATGAAGTCGTATATAATATCGAACGCGATAAGTATGGAGCTCTGTGGTATGGTACTGAGGAGGGACTTTTCCGGATTGCAAATGGAAAGACAAAGCGATTTGAATTACTTCCAGATCCAGGGTCGAATTTTATCGATTTCATGAATCATCGGGATGGATCGCTCTATATCGGTACGAATAATGGATTCTTCATTATTTCTAATCTTTCAAAGGAAAAACTAGCCATTAAACGTTATGGTATCTGGGATGGTGTTCTCGATCTGGAGACAAATCAAAATTCCGGATTTTTTGATAAAAGTGGACATTTTTGGTTTGGAACAGCCTCAGGATTGGTATGGTACAGACCAGACAGTGATGTTGGGAAAAGCACGAAGCCAAAAGTGAATTTCGTGTCCATTCTAATGAATTATGAGCCTTTTGACTATAGTGAATACAGCGATGAAATTCTCCCAGATGGCTTTCCGAAATCAATGAGCTTTCCCTACTCGAAGAATAATTTAATCTTTGAATTGGATGCCGTCTCTTTTGAACATCAAAAGGGAATGAAATATCAGTTTTGGTTAGAAGGGTTGAACGAAGGCTGGTCGCCCTTATCAGAAGCACCGACAATAACGTTTACCAGTTTGCCTGCAGGTTCGTATACACTTCGTGTTAGAGCTGTAGATATGGAAGGTTGGACTTCCGATGAAATCTCAATCCCCTTCGCTATTAGTGCGCCGTTCTACAGAACATGGTGGTTTATTGTTTTATGTGCGTTTTTGATTGGTAGTATTTTTCTTCTTGTGTTCAGATTTAGAATTCGACGCTTGGCAGAAATCAATGAACAAGAAAAGTTGATCTATAAATCGAGATTACTTTCCCTCGAACAAAAATCGATGAATGCCAGTATGAATAGACATTTCATTTTTAATTCGTTGAATTCAATTCAATATTTCATCAATACACAAGATCGAATCTCTGCTAATAAATACCTGACCAACTTTGCAAATTTGATTCGGAAAAACCTCGATTCTGCCACTGCTGAAGGCAATGTTGTTACACTAGAAGAGGAATTGGAACGTCTAGAATTGTATCTATCATTGGAGGCGATGCGATTCAAGGATCGGTTTGATTATGTTGTAAATGTGAATGACGTGGATACAGAATCTGTGTTAATCCCAGCTATGTTAATGCAACCGTTTATCGAGAATAGCATAATTCATGGAATTCTGCCAAATGAAGAGAAGAAAGGGTTGATTACAATCGATGTTGAGCTCAAAGATGATTACCTCAATATCACCATCAAGGATAACGGGATAGGAATTCATAAAAGCCTTTCGCAGAAGGTCTCGATGGATGGAGATCATAAATCTCAAGGGATGGAAATCACCTCCAAACGTATCGAATTAATTCAGAAAATTGCGAACAACGGAATTTCTTTGGAAGGCCCAGAAGAAATAATTGGTGATGACGGTTCAATCAATGGAACCTACGTTTTAATCAAAATACCATCAACAAATTTGGAAATATAAGGTAAAGGATGTATATTAGCTGTAAGTAATTTAGAATGAAGAGAATAGTATACATAGGATTTGTAATAATTGGGCTGACGTTCGTTTCCTGTCAAAAGGAAGATGTTAGACCAAATTCAGACCGTTCTTTGGATGCTCCAGCGTGGGATTGCGGTGGTACTGAAAAATCAAGTGAGGACGGATATAGAGATGGAGATGGTGGGAGACCTACTTTTGATCCAGGAGGAGATGGAATTGTTGATCCAGGTAGCGAAGACGAAAATAACAAGACTGCTAATTAGAAATTAGATTCAAAAAGATTATATATAAAGTCCTGCTCATTGAGTGGGACTTTTTTTGTTCCGTTTACTAAATAAAGTATACACTTCAAATGTTTGTCTGGAAAGCAGTAGTTTCTTTTTATATATTGGTATAACTGCAAACGAAAGCTAAAATTATATACATGTCTGGCAAAGTAAACGAAGCACTTTTCGATCTCATTAAGTCGATGTCTAAATCGGAGAAGAGATATTTTAAATTGATGTCATCTCGACATACAATTGGTGAAGAAAACAATTATGTTCGCCTGTTCGATTTTGTTGATAAGCAAGAAGAATATGATGAGGAAGCAATTCATTCCCACTTTGCAGGAGAAGCATTCTTAAACAGGTTTTCAATCACTAAAAAAAGACTCTATGATCATATTCTTGCATCATTAGATTCATTTCATATTTCTGGGTCAATTGAGGCACAATTGTACAAGATGCTTCACTCGGCAGATATACTTTTTGAAAAATCATTGTACGATCAAAGCAGAAGAATTTTGCGAAGTGCTGAAAAACTTGCTGAAAAACATGAGAAGAATGCAATTCTATTGCTGATCTCGAAGAAGCAGAAACGTCTTTTAGAAACTTCGGGCTACCTTGAAGTCACTGATAAGAGAATTAGCGAACTAGATGAGAAGGAGAAATCCACATTGCGTACAATTGGGCTATATAATAAGATCTGGACCGTGAAAAGTAACTTGTTTGCCCACCTTTCAAAAAAAGGAATTGCACGGTCAAAGGAAGAATCTGGATTGTATGCGAAAATTTGTGAAGACCTTCTTCAGAACGGTGACCTGAACGGAGCATCTACAGAAACGAAGTATTTATTTCACCATACACTCAGCGCATATTATTATGCTATCGGAGATTCTAAAAATTCATTATTTCACTTGCATAAAAATCTAGATCTTTTTGAAACAACAAGTGGCAGTCAGATGATAGAGACGAATAAGCAGGTTTCAGCCTATACAAATGCTATATATGTTTCTGACAAAGTTGGACATCATAAAGATTCACTGATTTACCTTACGAAGCTTAAAAAAATTGCGAGTACAACCGATTCCAATGAAGATTTATCCATAAAACTGTTTTCGAGTATTAGCAGCATCGAATTTAGCATGTGCATCCGCAGAGGAGACTTTGATGGGGCAAAGAAAATTGCTGAAGAGGTAGAGCGAAGTTTGGAGGAATATGGAGACAAAATTGTTCCAATCCGCCGAGCATTTTTGGAATTTAAAATGGCCGTGGCATATATGGGGATTGGAGATTACAATGTAGCACTCAAGTGGATCAACCGCATTCTAAATGAT
The DNA here is from genome assembly GCA_905478665.1 of uncultured Flavobacteriales bacterium. Taxonomy (GTDB): domain Bacteria; phylum Bacteroidota; class Bacteroidia; order Flavobacteriales_D; family Crocinitomicaceae; genus UBA4466. The sequence continues at coordinate 26,563 of CAJQJL010000018.1, read as the reverse complement.
TCTAATCTTGATAAAACAGAAGATATTATCGGGTTTACACAACTCCTCGATCTGTTAATTCATATAGAGCTAAATCACGATAAATTGTTGCCTTACTCATTGAAAAGTGCTCAACGGTTCTTTAAAACCCGAAACCGACTTTATAGTTTTGAAAAAGTTTTCTTACAGTTCATCAGTAAGTTGATAAAATGTGATGATCGTTTTGAAGTGGAAGATCTTTGGGAAGAATTGTACAATGATCTGGCTAAAGTAACTGATGACACCTTCGAAAGTGTAGCGTTGGAGTACTTTGATTTCAAAGCATGGGCTGAATCTAAATTGAAACGAAAGCCATTTGAAAGTGTTGTGCGCGAAAAGTATCGTCGGACTGTAGCTTAGTCACTAAAGTGATTCCAACCTTGAGCCTTTAGTTCGATGGCAGAACCACTCTTGTCAATGTAGTAAATGCCGTCTTTTGCATCTGTTACATGCCCAATTACGGTCATGTGTGGGTTCCCCTTTATTTTGTCATAATCCTCCTGACGAACAGTAAAAAGAAGTTCGTAATCTTCTCCTCCATTCAGAGCGCAGGTTACGGGATCCAAATTAAACTCAATGGCCGTCATTGAAGTCTTTCCGTCAATGGGGATTTTTTCATCGTAGATATGACATCCAACGTTACTAGATTTGCAGATATGCATAATTTCTGAAGCAAGTCCATCTGAAATATCAATCATTGAGGTAGGCACTACGTCCAATTCTTTGAGGAATTTGATAATGTCTACGCGGGCCTCAGGTTTCAATTGACGCTCAATAATGTAGTCGTGTCCGTCCAGATCTGGTTGAATGTTTGGATTTGCTTCAAACACTTGCTTTTCTCTTTCCAAAACCTGAAGACCAATGTATGCAGCCCCCAAATCTCCGGATGTTACAAGCAGATCATGTTCTTTGGCACCGGAACGATATACAATATCTTTTTTGTTGGCTCTACCCAAAACGGTAACACTTATGGTCAAGCCTGAAAGGGAAGAACTAGTATCTCCGCCGATAAGATCAATTTTGTACATTTCACATGCAGTTCGAATTCCATCATACAATTCTTCAAGCGCTTCAACAGGAAATCTATTTGAAACAGAGATGGATACTGTAATTTGTTCGGCAACGCCATTCATTGCGCAAATGTCCGAAACATTAGCGGCTATAACTTTGTACCCTAGATGCTTCAATGGCATGTACATCAAGTTAAAATGAACTCCCTCAATAAACATGTCAGTTGAGACAAGCGAGACCTCATCTTCAGAGATAGAAAGTACAGCGGCATCATCGCCAATTCCAAATACCGTAGAATCTTTGGTTGTTTTGAACCCTTTTGTTAGGTGTTCAATAAGCCCAAATTCTCCAAGGGCATCCAGTTCTGTTCGTTTATCGCTCATCACACTAATTTTCACAAAGCTATTTAAAAAAGAAAAGGTAGAGTCAAACTCTACCTTTCAATTTCTATTTAATACTGAATCCTATGGGACAACATTTACTGTGATATTCGTTGGACGGTAACGCGTACGGATCAATCCTCCCTCTGAAGTGCCTTGTGAAATTGCTGTTTCATTCACTCTGTCTACATATACAGTTGATGTTCCTTCAGCTAGGTTTGCCAACTGATTCACGCCCATAACGATGTCTGTTGTTCCATTTCCTGTTGCTATAAAACCTGCATCCTGTCCCCAAGTCCAGCTTCCAACGAACAAATTTACACGTTCTGCAGAGCTCAAAGGGTCTCCAGTCCATGTGTATGTATTTGCCACAGATTTGGTAATTGTTGTAAAGCCTGCTGGGTGACCTAGCGTAGTCATGGTTGGAGTACTATTCGTAAATACAGTTCCTTCCGTATTCGTATAAACAAATGATCCTGAGGAAATCTGACCAGCATATTCCTTAGCATGACCACTATACGCAACGCTGTACGGTAATACATCACCATTGAATGTTACTCCCGCAGGATCTGTCAATTCAAGAAGTGTTCCCGTCGGCGTTCCGAATCTGAAACGCGCAATAGCAACTGTTTTGTCAGAGTTTTGGTTGTAAAACAACTCATAAACACAATAGATTTTATCTTGATTCACATCCGAAGAATCCTCTTTTTGACAAGAAGCAAGAATAATTGGTAAGGCGAGTGCAAGTAGTGCGAAATAAATGATTTTTTTCATAGTGTCTTTGTTGATTTCTAGTGTAGTTCCCCAAATATACCACGAAATTTTCTTTCAAAAAAATTTACAAACGATGATTAAAAAGCTAATAACTTCCAATTAGTTTGAATTCCATCTACCGTTCTTGTTTCTGTTTATTTTGAATTATGAGCAATTTCTTATTGTAAAAACGATAAAGAGAACCCTGAAAGGTGAGATAATAGGCAGATTGCGCAGTACAGTCCGTTTTTATTCCTAATTTCAACCTCAGATGAAATTTTCAGAACTAAATCTCGATGAAAGTTTAATGGAGGCACTGTCTTACATGAACTTTATAGAGGCAACTCCTATACAGGAACAAGCAATCCCTTTAATACTAGCTAACAGAGACTTAATCGCCTGTGCCCAAACGGGAACGGGTAAAACGGGAGCATTCGTGTTGCCAGTATTGAATCAACTAGTAGGGAAGACAGACACTAATATTGATACTTTAATTATTGTACCTACGCGAGAGTTGGCGGTACAGATTGAGCAACAAATACAAGGACTATCTTATTTTCTTTCTGTCGGATCCAAAGCCATATACGGAGGTGGAGATAGTAAAGATTGGACACTTCAAAAAGATGCGTTGACCAATGGAACAGACATCATTGTCGCGACGCCAGGGAAATTACTTTCGCACCTGAAATTGGGATACGTTAAATTCGACAACGTTAAGCGATTAATTTTGGACGAAGCAGATCGAATGCTCGATATGGGATTCATTGATGATTTACAAACTATTATTTCGTATTTGCCATCGGAGCGTCAGACATTGATGTTTAGTGCAACAATGCCGAGCAATATTTCGCAGTTGGCAAAGAAAATCATGCATAACCCAGCTGAGATAGCATTGTCGATATCTAAGCCAGCAGCTGGTGTTGATCAAAAGGTGTATTTGGCGTTTGATGAACAAAAGACAAAAGTGTTAATTCACTTACTGAACGAGCGAAAAGATTACGATAGCATTATCATATTTACCTCGGCGAAGGCAAAGGTTTCAGATATTGTTAGGTCCTTGAATAGAGCCGGATTTAAAGCGAAGGGCATGTCATCAAATCTGGAACAAGACCAACGTGAAGAGGTTTTGCGTGGATTTAGATCCAAGCGGATTCGAATTCTTGTGGCAACTGATGTCATGAGTCGTGGAATTGATATTAAGGAAATCAATATGGTTGTCAACTTTGATGTGCCACATGATGCTGAAGATTATGTCCACCGTGTAGGAAGAACAGCTCGAGCGAATACAAAGGGAGAAGCAGTTACGCTTGTCAACCCCAAGGACATGCACAAGTTTGCAAAGATTGAACGATTGATTGAGTCTAAAATTGATAAAAATCAACCACCTGAGGAATTAGGTGCTGGACCAGAGTGGAAGGAAGGCAAACCAAAACACAAAGGTGGTGGAGGTAGGTTCTCAGGCAAGAAAGGTAATTTCAAGAATAAAGGTCCAAGAAAGCCACAATCAAAGAAGTAAGTAAAAATCTATTCTTTTACTAGCTGGTGAATCTCATGTACTCCATTTATGGTGATCGTGATAAAGTACACCCCAGGATCAAGTGAAGAAATATCAATCGGTTTACCCAGAGAGATTTTCTGTACGTCGATGAGTAATCGTCCAAGGTGATCAGTTATTTTTATAAGTGGATCTTCAGTCTCTGGATCGACAATCACTCTAATTTCATCCTTAGCAGGATTTGGATAAATGAAAGCGCCATCATCCAAAGATAAATCTGTTGAGGCCAAAGTTTCAGGTTGAATCATGCGGATTTTTCCAGTGTTATAATCAGAAACATAAATCGTGTCTTCAGTTACACTCGCCCAAATCCCATTTGGGTTGCTGAACCTGGCTTGATCGATGAAACCATCTTGCGTACCTTGTATTGAACCGTAAACTGCCGTAACGCTATCCATATAGTTTGGATTAAACGTGTATAACTTATCCGTTTGGAAACTTGTCGCCCAAATTTCATTATGCGCATATTCTATAAAGCCCAGATAACTGTTTGTTGTTCCAGGCATTGTTGCAAGGTATTGCACGGAATCCGGAAATACTTTGAATATGATCCGGTTGTTGAAGTTCGCAACGTACACCTGACCGTTCTCATCTTGCGCTAATCCGACAGGTCCGTTTAAGGGCGTGCCCGAATGTGTCTCAATCAGCGTTCCGTCAGGAGCAAGTTTCCAGATTTTATGTGTCGTATAGCCAGTAACGATCATTGTGTCGCTATCATACTCTTTCAATATTCCAGAAGGACTTTGGACAGCAAAAGTGTCCAGAAAGACACCAGTAGGATCAATCTTGTAAATGTTGCCTCCTGTGTTATCACAAACAAAAAGATTTCCTTGACTATCAAAAGCAAGACCATTCGGCGCGTTAAATCCAGTTGCGAAAACCGAAGCAACGCCATTCGTTACTTTGAATACAGAAGAACCATTGTAGTCCGAACCGTACATGTTTCCATCAGAGTCCATTATAATGGCATCCGTAATTTGCATCCCAGATGGATCATAAACAGTTGAAACCCATTGTGAATTTGAATAGTTGGAGAAGAGAACGAGAGCGATTGAGACTAAAAGGATTTTCATATTGGTGGAGTTTGATCGTTGTTCTAGCAAAGTTAGTGCTGATTCGACCTTGAGATATGATCGATTTTCCTAATATTTAGTGAGTTTATACTTGTCTAATCAATTTCTCTCGAATCTCAGTTACTGAGATTCTAGTATATTTAGGTGCGAATCGTGAAAGCAATAACCATTACTACAATCTATGAAAGCATCATTTAAGGATAAACTACGATACCGATTTGAAAAGTATTTAAACAAGGGTGGATCATCCATCTTCGTCAGTCTCTTCGTAGTTTTTATCGTCTTGTTTTTACTGATGATCTTCATCCGATGGATGCTACTTGTTATCTGGCCAGATTTAACGTACACAGATAGTTTCCTTGATGATATTTGGATGACCTGGTTGCAGATGACCGATCCAGGAAATATGAATCAGGACAATATATCTCCAACGTGGCTAAAAATCACAACGGTGATGTCTGGAGTGCTTGGGGTAATCATTCTGTCGATGCTCATTGCCTTCATAACAACAGCGCTTGAGAAAGTATTCTACAATTTTAGAAAGGGTAGAGGAAAGGTCATTGAAGAAGACTTCACACTTATACTTGGTTGGAATGAACGGGTTGTTGACATAATCCGTGAACTCATCCTCGCTAACGAAAGCGAAAAATATGGAGCCGTTGTCATTTTATCGAATGAAGATAAAGAAGAAATGGATGACTTGATTACCAAGCGAATTCCAGACTCTCTAACCACACGAATTATCACCACAACGGGTGACTATGCGAATATTAATGAATTGAAGCGCGTCAACATTGACCAAGCGAAATCAGTGATTCTTTTGGCTAGTTGCACAGAGAGTGCATCACAGGAAGAGAAGGTGTATTCTGATGTTCAATCGGTGAAATCGATTATGGCAATGATTTCCTGTCAAGGGGGTGAAAATGAACTGCCGATTATCACGGAAATTTTCAACGAAGACAAGATAGAATTGATAGGTTATTTTGATGATGAAAATATTATCGCACTGAATTCATGGGAGATAATGGGGAAACTGTTGGTGCAAACGTCGCTTACAAGTGGATTGGAAATGGTTTACAACGAAATTTTATCTTTTGATGGCTGCGAGATCTATTTCTATGAAGCCAATTGGAATGGGATTAGTTTCGGAAAACTCCCATTTCACTTTAAGGATGGAGTTCCCCTAGGTGTGTACAATGAGCAAGATGGGATGGTATTGCGCCCAGGTAAGGAGTATGTCATGAAGCCAGAAGATCGAATTATCATAATGGCAGAAGATGATTCAACAATCAATTTTGAATCCGCGCAGGTGTTCAGCCCAACAGGAATGAAACTCGTCAACAGTAAATTGGAGCAAGGACAGCGCTCTGTACTCATCATTGGATGGCACGATGTTGCAGAAATCTTTATTAGTGAGTCGGCAGATTATGTGAAAGAAGGATCGAGTTTCAATATCTATTTCCGTGAACCGACAAAGGAATTGATCAAGCGGGTAGAAGAGTTGAAGGAGGAATATCCAGATTTTGAAATCAATTTAACAGATACAAATCCATTTGACTTAGAAAGTCTGGAAGCAACAAATCCATTCGATCATGATAACATTGTTATTCTTTCACAGGAATTTGGTGAGCAGAGCGCAGATAAAATTGATTCAGACACCTTGATTATCCTCTTGCTCTTGCGTAAGATTAAATCGAAAATGGGAGAAACGAAGACCAAGATTATTACGCAGGTATTGAACTCAGATAATCAGGAAATTATTACGCAGACTGATGTAGATGATTTCATTATTAGTAACAAGTTGATCACCATGATTCTTGCGCAGCTGAGCGAGGAGCCCTTGATAATGAAGTTCTACGAAGATATTTTCTCAGAGGATGGAAGTGAAATCTACGTGAAGTCTGTTGGACTGTATTTAGACCAATTCCCAGTGAAAACAACCTTTGGTGATTTGATCGGACTAGCTGATCAACGTGATGAAATTTGTTTGGGAATCCGCAAAGGAGATCAAAGCAAGAATGCTGATGCGAACTTTGGTGTAACGCTAAATCTAGGCAAGGATGCGGCAGTTACCATAGAGGAAGGTGATTTCTTAGTTGTGCTGTCAGAGGATGAATTGTAAGAATAACGGATTGTTAATTCAGGTATTTATACCCTTGCCCAAGTGGATAGGATGTGTGATATTTGGTTGATCTTAAACTAACCACTATGCACTCAAAAAATAATCTTTTTAAGTTGCGATCATTTGTCGCGATTTTCACCTTTTTTACGCTTGTAGCGTGCAGCCCATGCCCTTGTGATTCAGGCGATTCACCATCAACAGAATTTTCGGACTCTGTCATTTATAATGAAGCGATCCAATATGCGATGTATCCTGAGGAATTCAAGGTTTATGACAGTCTCGTGCCGATTACAAAAGAGAATCTTGACTTAGTTTGGAAAACGATTGAAGGAGAAGAGTACGTATTGATGGTCTCTTGGAAGGGATACATTGATCCTTATGTACCCTACAAGGACACAGGGTATTTCACAACACCTGCAGAATGGCCGATTTGGGTTACTGCGGCTCCACAACTTCAGCAGCGAATGAAAAAGGAGAAGTACGATGACGCATATGTTCGTCTGAAGCAATTGATAGGATTGCCACCTGATTCAAGCAATAAGTACACGGATTTCGTCGAGTTTTGGGTGAAGCCAGAAGATCTTTTTAGACCATGTCCAGACAGTGAGATTACAGATACGAAATGCGACGTTTGTTTTCCAAAAGACGCGGACTCAACCTTTAGAGCATGGATCAATAGTACGCGTATTGCTCGTTATTATCCATGTGAATTGCTGGAAAAGTACCCGTGGACCTCGTTGGGGTATACCTATGATTGGAATCCGCAAAATAAATCACATGTTGGCTTAAGTGAATTTGTGATAAAGAACAACGCTAAAGTGAAGGTTGCTGGAATCATTCCGACGGATGATTATTTGAAACAATAGTATGGACTGAAAATGAGAAATTCTTCCATAGAATTCTAGTACTTTAGTACAAAATTGAACCATGAAATATTTAGCACTCATTCTAGGACTACTTTGCATTAGCCAAAGTTGGTCGCAGCAATTACCAAGAAAAAGCTCATTCTCGGAAGTCACACAGCGCGTTGGCTTGAATGATATTACCATAGCTTATTCACGACCGAATGTAAATAACCGAGTTATTTTTGGAGAACTCGTTCCTTATGGTGAAGTATGGAGACTAGGTGCAAATCAACCAACAAAAATCCGCATTAAGGAGGCAATAGTAATCAATGGTCAGACTTTAGATACGGGTTACTACGCTATGTTTGCTGTTCCTGAAAAGAACTTCTGGACCGTTGTTTTTAACACCGACACAGAACAATGGGGATCAAATTCTTACGACGAGAAAAAGAACGTTTTAAGCTATCAAGCGGCAGTAAATTCGAACGAACATATTGAGAGTTTTTCTATTTCATTTGAGTCTGTGAATGAATCAAGCGCGGTCATCGCTATGGAATGGGCGAATGTGAAAGTGTTGGTTCCGTTTACGACAGACACAAAAGCAATCGTAGAAAGAGGATTTGATGAATCCATTGCCAAAGGAGAAGATTTGGGTCGTGTTTATTTCAATATTGCCGATTATTACAACGACGAAGGTGAAATTGAAAAGGCAAAGAGTTTCCTTGAAAAATCACTGGCGGTAGAAACGAGTTACTACAACTTGTTTCTTAAAGCAGACATGATGAAGTCAGAAGATCTAAAAGGGGCAAATAAACTAGCAGAGGAAGCTGCTGTTCTTGCAGAAAAAGCGAAAAAGGAGAACTGGGCAGGATATATACGAAGAAAAGCTGGTGAGTGGAAATAGGGGAGGTATGTTCAATAATCTTCAACAAGAAGAATTAACTGCCTCTCGGAATTTTGACTAGTAGTCAATTTTGTGGAATCCATATTTAATGGCGTAGACGATGATGTCTGCAGTATTATGGGCTCCAATTTTTTTAGAAATTCTGTGACGGTGATTTTCAATCGTTCGAATGCTCAATTTTATTTTCTCGGCAATCTGAGGACTTGTCATTCCTAAGCACAAAAGTTTAATCACTTCAATTTCTCTTTCAGACAATGGCTCTCCAGCAAGTGCAGTAGGGAATGGTGTGTCCTTATTCACAAGCTCGGATACCAGTTGAGGCGAAACCTTATCATAGAAATAGTACCCCTTGTCGTAGACGCTTTGAATCGCCTCCAAAAGAACCATGAAATCGCTGTCTTTGGAGAGATACCCATCTGCTCCAGCCTTCATGTATTTTCGAATGTGTTCTTCAGAATAATGAATGCTGAGAATGATTATTTTTATAGTGTTCTGGTACTTCTTTCTAAGAATGTGAAGGGCTTCTCGACCGTCCATGATTGGCATGTCCAAGTCTAAAAGTATGACGTCAACCTTCGTGTTTTCGAGTTCACTGAGAAGTTCGAGTCCATTTTTTGCCGTAAAGGAAACATGGATGAGTGGTTCACTTTCGAGAACGTAAGACAGCGCATCAATAAATATTTGATGATCATCTACAATCGCAATATCAATTCTTTTTTGTTTGATGGCCTCGTTCGTTTTTTTTGAGCTTCATGCGCGCATGATTTGCTCTGGACGCTAAATATAAGTCTAGCTTAAGATAAATTCATGATTTCCCTCTAAAACAGGGGTTTTTTGAGTGGAACTACTCATTGGTTTTAGGTGAACGATCGAGAAATTTGGACCAATTGACACTATTTGAAATGGGATTACAGAATTATTAAGAATGAAATTGAAAAAAAACTGAATAGTTTAAAAATTAACACTCAAACTACTAAAACGTTTAAATAGACATCTTGTTAATAAGTAGAGTGTTGATTATTATGATTTTACGTGGGTAACGACATAAATTCGCGGCAATAACTGCTACACTATTAGCCAAAACACTTTTCACAATGCGTAAGATCATTTTGCTTACTCTTTTGACTGGGATTTCAGTGCAATTTTCTGTTAGCCTGGCCCAAGGAGCATACGATACCCCATACTTGAATAGAGCGGTATTGCGATTTTTCTCAGGAACAGAATTAACCGATTTGGAGTCCAACTCCCCAGACAAGTTTGATAAACTTAAGTACTACTTCACACAATCTTTTACGGTTGAATTAAACAACTGTCCTGGTTGTATAGTAGATTATGACCAGTTTTTCAATCAGGAGTTATTCAACATCGTTCAGTTCGAGGACCTTCGTAAGGTTCAAAACACTTATTCTTTTCCATTTAAGGAGAACAAGTATCAAATTACGCTCCTGTCTCAAGAGGATATCAATGCTGTTATTGGACCAATCAATACTACTTCGGTTCTTACATATTTGCAATACAGGGAGTTTCCACAATGGATCATGACAGGCGATGACGTTGCAGATTATGAAAATTACAAGATAGAATTGGAAAAATGGGCAAGTGATTTCCCAGAAGAATATCGTGCGCTAACATCTTCAACAGACCTGCTGAAAATTCACTTCGGTGACTTTGTAAGCTTGGTAGATGAGCGAAAACATAAAGTATTTACACATCCTGGTGGATACATGATTATAGAATAGTAGATTATGAGAGCAGGAATAAGTAAGAGTTTAAGAAAGAGACAGCAATACACATTTTGTTTAAGTGTATTTCTTCTAATGATGACAGCTGGAAACACGGCATATTCTCAATGTCCTATTGTAGCTCCAGTTCCCAATGATGCTTGTTATCAGCAAGTAATTGCCGCGGATTCTTGGTGTTGTAACAATGCATGGGATGGAATCTGTCAGGCTGCGTATGACGCGTGCAACCCTCCAGCAGGTTGTGCTGTTGTAGCTCCTGTTCCAAACGATGCATGCTATCAAACAGTCATTGCGGCAGATTCATGGTGTTGTGATAATGCTTGGGACGCTACATGTCAGGCTGCATATGTTGCCTGTATGCTACCACCGCCATGTCCTGTTGTAGCTCCAGTTCCTAATGATGCTTGTTATCAGCAGGTGATTGCTGCAGATTCATGGTGTTGCAATAATTCATGGGATGCAGTATGTCAGGCCGCTTATGATGCTTGCAACCCGGGCGGAGGAGGGGGGCCTTGTGCTTCTATTACGCCACTCATTGGATGTGGAGCTGCGGTAAGTGCAACAATGACGGGAACGGGTGCTGGATGGGATATTACGAATTGCGGTTTTAATACGCCCGGAACAGAATCAATTTTTAGTTTTACGGCAACATCGAGTGGTATTCACTCACTTGACATTACAACAACTTCAGGAGGCTTTGTAGATTTCTTTTGGATCGATGCAGCAACGGGATGTTCTGCAGCTGGACCTTGGAATTGTATTGGTAGCGTTGGAGTACCAGGGAACTATGGGAGCATGAACTGGGTGGCAGGTCAGACCTATTATATTCTCCTAGACCCTGAGGGAACGGGTTCATATACTTTTGTATTTGACGTTAACTGTCCAAACGGAGGCCCAGTTACAGCAAGTGATTGTTCTTCGGCGATCCCTGTCTGTACAAACTTGAGTTTTTCAATTGATCCAAACGGATTTGGATTAGTTGATGAACTTTGCACAGGGTGTGTTTCGAACCCCTCTACGAATCCTACAAGTGCTAATTTTGGATGTTTGAATTCGGGAGAATTGAACAGTACTTGGTTTACTGTAAATGTTGCAGCGGGTGGTACCTTGGACTTTAGTTTCGGTGCTCCGCTTGGGAATATCAACTGTTTTGATTGGATTATGTGGCCGTACGATGCTACTACTTGCAATGATATCATAGCGAATACTTTACCTCCAGTGACTTGTAATTGGAATTCTCCATGCGCTGGATTTACGGGAGTAGGAAGTATTCCACCTCCTGGTGGTGATCCTGGAAATTTTGAGCCTACAATGAATGTGTCGACTGGAGATCAGTACCTCATTTGTTTCTCCAATTACAGTAGTGCACTTACTTCTGTTCCATTAAGTTTCACAGGGTCTTCGGATATTAGTTGCACACTTTTGCCTGTTGAAATTCTCAATTTTTCAGGAGTAGGAAAAGAAGGATACAATAAACTAGACTGGTCTACTGGTGCAGAAGTCAACAATGCATACTTTGCTATTGAAAGCAGTGAGGACGGGGTTGTGTTTGAAAAAATAGGAGAAGTGCAGGGAGCTGGAACTAGTTTAACTGTCAATGAATATAGTTTTAACGATTATTTGGCGCGATCAGGTGTGACCTATTATCGTTTAAAGCAAGTTGATTTTAATGAAGAGTATAAATACACTGGAACGATTGCCGTTTCTGGAAAAGTAAATACACATTTTAAAGTCTTGTCTGCTTATCCTAATCCAACAGATCATAAGTTCAATGTTCAATTGTTAATGTCAGATAGCGATAAGGTACAGTTGAGCATTGCTGAGCCGAATGGAACCATTGTGGAATCTTTTGGCAGAGAATGTAATGAAGGAAATAACCTAATAGAGATTCCAGTGTCGCATTATTCGAAAGGAATGTACTTTGTGAAAATTCTGAACGAACGGACGCAAGCTAGTGAGCTAATAAAGTTGGTTGTTCAATAGTCATATTTCCTTAATTGATAGAACTAAAAAAAGCCCTTCCAATGGAAGGGCTTTTTTTAGTTCCACTAGAAGGGGATACCTTTACGCAATAGCGTATAAACTCGTCACTTTTATAGGTTAGATGACTTTCATCTGTCGGTTTAGATGTCTGTAAATTAACCGTTAAATATCATGATATGAATGAACTAGTTGTTACCTGAAGATAGTGATTACTTGATAAATGATGGTGTTTATATTCAATTAGTATACGCTAATAAAAGAGCACTATTCAAATTGTTTTCTACGTGTGTTGTAATGAATTGTATAACCGTTCTTAGAGGATGAACTCAAGTATGAATTGTTTATCATTTCCAAGACAGTTTCCTGTCGTTTAGCGAATGGCTCCAAGATTTTTTTAATTCGCTTTTCGCTGATTCCAAGTTCTATTCCGAATTTGATGAAATCAATTCGGGTGGGGGCTCCTGAGCGTTTATAGGCTCCTGATCGTAGGTCTTCAGGAAGTAACCCTCCAGTAAGTGCAAAAGCTGGATCATCAACGTGAATACGTGTATCTAATAAATCATACATTGGGCTTAGCACATGGTCTCCATTGACAGTTTCCAGAACTGCGAAGTTTTTCAGGTGTGCATCACCGTTTGAAAAGAGGTAATTGAAGAGTACAACGGAAAAGTACTTTTCAATCTCAATACGCCAGGCGGGAATGTGTTCCTGAATAAGTTTACCAAGTTGCAGGTAATCGTACTCGTACTTAAAATCAGGACCAGCATTTTCAGATGTTTTTCCTGCAAGCGAAGCAAAATCTTCTTTGCTCCACTTACCACCTTCTTTTCGTACATCAAAACGCTTTGTGATATAAGCGGGTTCTCCACTTTGAAAGAAGATAAGCGCATTAGGTGCGGTATTGATATCATATACTTGTTCGGCAATCTGCATTGTTAAATGCTCATTAGCCGGAACGTCTTCCACCTTTCTTAAATCAATAGGTATTGGTTTAAGAATATGTGTTCCCTGCTCCCCCTCCTTCGTTAAACGAAGTTTATTTTTATCCTGAATGATGGATAGTTTTTCCTGAACTCCAGAAATCGAAAGTCGGTTTCGATTCTCCATGAACTGCTCATTCGCTTCTTCATTTTTCTTTGGTGCATCATAAGGCAAGATGTGACTCACTTTTTTACCATCAAAGACATTCCGAAGTGTTGAGGGACTGTACGTATCAAATCCTTCTTTCAGGGTTCCTGGGCAATATTTAATTTCCGGAAGGCTCATTTGTTGATTTGTTTGATCGTAATTGCTCCAATAGTATCAATGTTGGCTGTTGCCAACAATAGACCAAAATGGTCCTTTTCATCTATTTGAAGTGTGCGACTTTGTAACTTTCTATTTACTCCCTCGCTGAGCATATTAAAGAAAAATGGAAACAAGATTTCGGAAGAGAACTCCTTTTGCGACTTAGGAAGCGTTAAGCTTATCGCAGGAGCACTACCATCAGTAAAGTACTCATCATCATATACAAATGTGTAGTTGCGTCGATCATCTTCATTCAGAAGACCAGCAAGCTTCCCATTCTGATATACTTCTGCAGTTCTCATTTAGTCTATTTCTTAATTTGCAAGATGAGCTCCATACCCAAAACATCAACGATGGCACTCACTACTTCAATACTAGGGTTTATCTTCCCCTTCTCAATTCTTATAACCGTATTAATGTTTACTCCTGCAAGATCTGCAAGATCTTCCTGAGTAATTCCTAAGGTCTTTCGCCTTGCCCGTATGCTATTTCCAAGTTCCGAAATCAACATTATACTGTTGTTTTGATGTAAATATATGTGTTTTCATCGAATAATCACACTAAATAAACATTAAACTGTGTATTTGATGTTGATAGCGTGTGTTTTGGTTGAATAACAGGTCAAATAAACACTGTACTGTTGTTATGGCGTAAATAAATGTGTTTTTATAGGGTAATCATACTAAATAAACATTAAACTGTTTATTTATCTCTGGATAAATGGAGGGTTCTGTCGCATTAATTTTCTCTCTATTTAAATTTACATGTTTTAAACCTAGATTCAAGCGCTAGTGACAGAAATGTCTTAAACGATGAAGCCTTAGAATTCATGATTTGATTCTTCATAATGACATTGACGATCTCTATTCCTGCCAAGGTTCGTTGGGCTGATTCGAATTCTTTGAAGCCAGTGTCTATCGATATTCGCCTCTTGATATTTCGATGGTCTTGTTCTACAATATTGTTTAAATATTTGCATTGTCGAATCCTGATTTTTTGCACCGTTAGTAGATCCCGGTTGATCGTCCTAATGCCAGATTTGCTTGCACCACTTTTATCGATATTTACCATCCTTGGTTTTCTGTTATTACCAATGGTCTTGCGCAGAAATAATTGTGCTGACCCTCGCATTCTGCGTTTGGTCAATAGGAAATCAACGGTGTTTCCAAATTTATCCACAGCTCCGTAAAGATAGCGGTCCTTACCTCCTACTTTGATGTAGGTTTCGTCTTAGCACTACCGTTCAGCCTTCGAAAGCATGCTTTCTCTTATTCTCCAACTTGAACAAACCTGCCTTTTTCTTTTGTGCATGTTCTTTTCAATCTCAGGAGAAAATTTGAATACCCAGCGCTGAATTGTGGAATGATCAACCTGAACTCCCCGCATGGAAAGTAATTCTTCTATATCTCGGTAACTTAGGGTAAATTTCAGTTTAAGATAAACTGCTTGGAGGATTATTGCTTTTGGATAACGGTGATGTTTGAACATAGTGCTGGGTTTTGGCTAAATCTACGTATTTTGTAAATCAATCGAAGTTAATGCGACAGAACCCTTATTTGTGTTTTTGCGATGAAATTGCGAGTGAACGCTTTAGCTAATTAACTCTTGATTTTGTGGTTTATGAACAAGATGAATATCGTAACGAAGACCACTTTTCCTTCAACCCATTTAATGTCGTTGACTTTTTTAACATTAATTTCTCTCAAAGTTGTCGGAGCTTTGTATTTTTAACAAAAAAAGAGCAATAATGAAAATTGATAAAATATTTAAAAATAACGAGGAGTGGGTGCAGCAAAAACTGACCTTGGATAAGGACTATTTTAAAAATTTATCAAAAGGACAAGATCCTGATATACTTTATATTGGTTGCTCAGACAGTAGGGTGACAGCAGAGGAGTTAATGGGAGTGGCACCAGGTGATGCCTTCGTTCATCGAAACATTGCCAATATGGTTCCTAATACTGACTTGAGTGCGATGTCTGTAATAGATTATGCTGTAGTTTATTTAAAGGTAAAACACATTGTAGTTTGTGGTCATTATTATTGTGGAGGTGTAAAAGCTGCAATGGAAAGTGCTGACTTAGGTATATTAAATCCTTGGTTAAGAAACATCAGAGATGTTTACAGAATCCATAAGGATGAATTGAATGCCATCACTGATGAAGATGCGAAATACAAAAGGTTGGTTGAATTAAATGTACAGGAACAATGTATTAATGTCATTAAAACTGCTGAAGTACAGAGCGCATATATTGACAGGGGAATTAAAGTACATGGTTGGGTGTTTGATGTTCATTCTGGTAAGCTAATTGATTTAAAAATTGATTTCGCAAAAGTGATGGAAGATGTGATGGAAATTTATAGATTGAAAAAATAATGGCAAAACTATTTTTTTTCTGTCCAGACTGTCAGATGGAAGCTCCAATTAAAAAGGCTTTTAAAGAAGACTGTTTTTTTTATTACAGCATTAGGAACGGCATTCGATTTTACTGAATTCGAATTCATGGAGGATTTGAACCAACTCATTAACAAGGAGGATATCAAGGAAATTTTATATTGTTAATGATCATCAATGTACATTTGTAAAGAGTGCGGTTCAGGGCGAAGTAAGATTTGAAACTCATGCTGAAAAATTGCTACTAAAAATGTGCGAGAATAACCCATCTATCAATTCTATTGAGGAGGTTGATAAGAAAGGGTTGAAATTAAGCGAATTAAACTTGAAAAGAGTAGCATATGAGCTTAGTGAAGCTGCTTTTTTAAGTAATAAAATTGAGGACGGTTCAATTCAGTTGAAGGGGTTGATTTACAATCGAGAGGATGGAAGTTTTAAAACCTCTGACGTGCTATTTTAGATGTTTATTCTTAGCACCAACGTATTCAATTAAATCTCCAACTACGTTCATTTCAGTAGCAGAGTTATCATCAATGTAAATAGTAAATTCTCTTTCTACCAATAACGTTAGTTCTACTATATCTAAACTGTCCATTCCTAAGTCATTCACAAAATTTGCAGTTTGTAATTCCTTTGGGCATGTGAACCCCATTTCGACTTCAATTATCGTCTTAATTCTTTCTAATACCATCTTTGTTTTACTTTTCTTTCGTTTTGATCCACAATGCTATAGTCCCATCAAATAGTAACCCTTTTAATTCATAGGTGTCTGGAAATGTGAAATTCTGTGAGCAGTACGTTACAACTTTTGTGTTAATTGGTAAGTCGCTAAATTGATCGATAACGTAATCTTCATACATACGGTATTTATTAGGAGAGTATGAGATTGTGTTATCAATTTGACCAGAAATGGATATTTGCTCACAAAAAGGATTGTAATAATAAAATGAGTCAAATTGTGTGAAGTCTACCTTCGTAATATTCGAATGTAAGTATTGAATAATTGGAAGGTTTAAATTTTTAATTGTTGATTCGGCGGTTTCGACCAATTCCCTTCTTTTTTCAACCCCCGTAAATTGTCCATCTGTCAGTAATGCTCCTAACGAACAAAATTTCCCTACACCTGATCCTATATCCAATACACTTGACTCATGCGTAATAGCAAGCCAATCAAGGGCAGCTTTAGCCACCTCAATGGGCTTCCAATGAATATTGGAGTGCTCGCGATACTTTTCAGCATATAATTTGTCAAACTCTGTATCGTTGAGTGATTGCATTTTTGTGAGATCCATTAAACTCATATTAGTTCGACTTTATTGATTATTGTTTTTAGCAAAACTAAAGTTTTGAATATAGGATAAACTTAGCGTATGGTTGTTCTCTACATGATCTCCATCTGTTTTGGGTAAGAACTGATTCATATATCCAATCTTAAGCTTTATTTTTTCAGTGAACCTCCATCCAAGACCAGCGTAAAACCAGTTCTGATTAAAGTAGTGATTCTTATCAAAGAGATTCATAAACAACTCATCACTAACGCTTAAAAACAGGGTGTTTTCTTCCATTCGGTTTTTATTCAATGGAACATCTACCGCGAACTTGTAGCGAAGACGGTATTTCCAGTTAAACCCATCAACGATTCTTTCATTTTGATCGCCCGCATGAATGTCTTCAATTGCTCTATTTTCAAAACGAATACGGTTGGCGAAATAAAATCGCTTCTCTTGAAATTTCAAGTTTAAGTGGACCCAAATTCGATGCTCATTTGTGCGAAATGAGATTGGTTGTTTTCCATACGGAAAGGTAACTAGCCAATCATAACCCACTTGCATTTTTATTTTATCCGCCAATCGTACCCCCATTCCAACACGTAAAAGCGATTGTTGCCAATTCTCCATGAACTCATTTCGTCTGAAAGAGTACAGGGTATGAATATCAATCCTTTCTGAAACTGAATGATCGCCAGAATAAGTCAACCATGTATTGAACTGATTGTCTCCTGTTTTTTGCGCTTTTAATGTGTTGCTCAACAGGAGCAGTAATGTCACGCCTAATACCTTTTTCATAACACAATTCTTGTTTCTTAAATCACTTCTTCAATAGGATGAAAACCTCCGTCATGAGTATCGTCAATAATGATTCCCTGAATACTGATTTCGCTCCTGTTTAATTTATCCTTGAAGAATTTGATTTGAGAGAGCTTGTTTACCTGATCTATAAGATTTGTTTTAATGACTTGTCGCTGCAAGGCTTTTTTACCATCATCCTTTCGTTTAGCGTTCATTCTTTCGAACTCCATGTTACTGAGATTCAATTTCAAGTTTTGCGTGCATGAGTTATTTATATAATTCAAGATTTCACACTTATAATGCCCCGAGAGAAGAATTTTAGTAACTCCTTCAAATTGTATATTATGCTCCAAATATTCCAATTCAAAAACATCAGAAAAATTAATCATGTTACCGAAGAGCGTATGCACCATTAGATTATCCGTTGGTGTGATCAGGTTTCCTTCATAACAATCATTGCAATAAATGAAGATTGTCTTTTCTTTAATTTTGTTGATGTATTGATCTAAAGATTTTTTCATATCTACTTCTTCTAAGCTTTACTATTTGTCATAAATAAATCCGTTGCTGTTTTATCACCAATTGCAATCAAGTTCAAAATTTGATCTTTTTCTAAAATCTTATTGCTTTGATGAAATAAGAGTTCCGTTCCGTTTCCGCTCAAATAGGCAAGATCAAAGACTTCCAAGCGAGACAACACATGTGTATTAAAGAACGTCCTAACTTGTTCCTCATTCTGAGATCGTAATTCGAATTTTTTCGAAAAGACAGGATGGCTGTCAAAATTGATGTCATCATTTCCAATTGCAGTTTTAAGGAAATCAGCTATTCCCGTTTTTTGCATATAGAATTCTGGAACATTTGAGACACCCGATAATTTCATCACAGTAAGACGATCTATATCCTCCGTTGCTTGTGCTCCTGAAGAAATGGTAATGTCTGCTATGCTAAACTGAATATCTCCACGATTAAATGAAACAACATTCTCAACGGATTTAATTGTTTTTCGGATACTCAAATTATAGAATTCCCACGCCTTGTAATTAGTGTCCTGATTCTCAAATTTGAAATTATGCTCTTGCGCAAATTCCAACATATCAATTGTTCTTGAACTAAGGGATGTCGCAGGGCGTTTTTGACGTTCTTTTTTATCTCTTGCAGCCAATGGATGATCTGAAACAGGATTTAAAGAGTCTACATTAACAATGTGCATTTCCTTTCCTTTAAGCCTTACCTGTCTTGCATAATCTTCTAAATGCTCCATTACCGTATGATCTACAAATGTGACATCTGAAAAGTCCAAAATGAGTTCCTTGTATTTCCCGATTCCACTATCCATTTTCTTCTTTAAGGATAAGTAGTTGGAGAAAATCTGCGATCCATTCAGGCGGATCGTTTTTATTTCGTTTTCTATTTCAATGGACAAGTGTGATTTAAAAAGCTCTTTGATTTTCGTTCCTTTGAATAGTACAAGAACATATTTAAAGACGATTCCAATTACTATCCCGATAATTAAGTCAGTTGCCAATACGGCTACTAAAGTGACAATGAATATTTCCAATTCCATCAAACCAACTTTGTACATGTGCTTGAATTCCTTTGGTGAGGCAAGTCTAAATCCTGTAAATACTAACATAGCGGCTAATGCTGAAATTGGAATCATTTCAATCACAAATACGCCAATCAGTAGATAAACGAGTAAGAAACCACCGTGAAAAAAGTTCGACCATTGTGTTTTTGCCCCGTTGTTCACGTTGGCTGAAGAACGCACAATCTCAGAGATCATTGGTAAACCACCAATAGCTGCAGCTAAAGATGATCCTGTTCCCATGGAAATTAAATCTTTGTTGAGATTGGAGTTCCGCTTGTATGGATCAAGACTATCGACCGCCTTTGCACTCAATAAACTTTCAATAGCTGAAACGAGCGAAAAACCTGCGACTGCTATCCAGAATGCAGACTCTCCTATCTTTTCAAAGGATGGCAATTGGAATCCTCCTTCACCAAAGAGGTTATGAGGCATTTCTACCATTGCCAAATGATTAGTACCTAAGAAGGCCGCCATAGGAATAGTGAAGATAAGCACCCACATTGGCGCGGGAATCATTTTAATTGCTTTCAACTTTAACATTGGATGAATAATCAATATCGCGAGAGCCACCAAAGCCACTGATAAGGCGTATGGATTGTATTCTAAGAACGCAGCAGGAATTTCTGTTGCAACTTCCAAGATCTCTCCGCTTGGAGATGGTGCACCAATAGCAGGAAAAAACTGTTTGATGATAATTATTATTCCAATTGCCGCTAACATTCCATGAACTGCCGCTGATGGAAAATAGTCACCTACTTTTCCAACTTTCAGTAGACCAAATAACGCCATGATTAATCCACCTATAACAATTGCTCCAAGAGCATGCGGATAACCAGCAAATCCTGATTCAGCGCCTGCTCCTCCCATGGCTTCTGCTGCTCCTAATGTGATTACAATTAATCCTGCAGCTGGTCCACTAATGGTAACAAATGTTCCGGAGATTCGCGAGGCTATCATTCCACCAACAATGGCAGTGATTAATCCCGCAAGTGGTGGAACACCTGAAGCAATCGCAATCCCCAAACATAGTGGCAAAGCAATTAATGATACGCTGAATCCAGCGAGAATGTCGTCTTTAAAATGAGCTTTCAAACCTGCAAGCCCTCTTTTTGGTATGGTATTATTTTTCATGTCGTTTTATTTTCTTTGATTTAAATCAATCTATTGTGTTGTATTTTTTCTATCGTATTTTTAAGCTGATCGTCTAGCCTCGGATCTATACCATTTATGATTCGGCCCCATAAAAACACGGGTGTATATTCTCATTATTGAAATGCCCGCAAGCATGAAATTAATTGCGACCAAAGTCATTAGTAAAACTTGATCACTATGAATGTGGGAGAACAATAAGTCTTCCCCTAGAAAGGTTGTTGTTATTGGAAACCCCATCAATGCAAGTGAGCATAGTAGAAAAGTTACTGCCAACGATTTATGCTCAATAGCATGACCGTAATAGTCATCAAGGCTGAAATATTCCTTTTTCTCCAATGCGTTTAAAACGAGAAAGCCAATGACTCCGGAAACTACAACTCCACTTATGTAATAAAAAATTTCCCAGTAGCTGAAATGCTCATTGAAGGACACTGCCAAGGCAACCCAAAAATGATTAAGAACTAGTAATATCCAAGCACCAAATGGATGCTTTCGGATTGTAAAAGCTCTAAGCACAAATACCAATGCTATTAATCCAATTAGATTGGGAATATATTGGTGGAACTTTAAATTTTCATACGCATCTCCATAAAGCAAATACGCAGAAATAGAAAACCCAATTATCGCTGTTGTCAATCCTAATTTGGTACTCAAAAATGAAACTTTGTTCCCCATTCGTTTGAATGGAAACCACAAGTATTTATAGAGATAATTGTCCATGTAGAATTCCTTCAAGGACAGGACATAAAACGTGTTTGCTATCTTTTTTTGAAATGCAGAATAGGCGCTCGGTAATTTTGGAATGAAATTGAAAAACTGATCGCGCAACTGATAAGTGACGATTGAAGGACTAACAAGTAATTGATACGACCGAAGAAACGCATTCCCACACATGTGAATCAATGCCAGTGTTTCAAATCCAAGCGCCACTTCTACCATCATGATCCCGATTTGAGCAATCGATGAATAGCCTATTTGTGCTTTAATTGAGAATTGTACTTTGGCGATCGAACTGGCAATAAAACCAGATAATAGCCCAAGAATTATTAGAACAACCTTAACCGCGAGAATATGTCCCCAAAAAGGATACGTTCTCAATAGTAAATAGATTCCAATATGGACAGCTATCGATCCATAAAAAATAGAACTTGAAGGCGTCGGTCCTTCCATTGCTCTTGGAAGCCATGATGAAAACGGAAATTGAGCTGACTTCACAAATGCAGCAAGTAAAATAAAGGCTGAGATTAAAATCCCTATCCAATAATGTTGTTCGATATGACTTGCTACAAAATCGGTGGTCTTTAATTGAAGAAACGTGATATTTTCATGAAACAAATGATGCATAAGCCACATTGCCAGCAAAATTCCGATGTCCGCGATTCGGTACATTGAAAAAACTTTAAATCCATTTCGAACAGGTAAGTATCGATCTCGGTAGTAGGCTATCAATAGAAATGATGAAACTCCAAGGATTTCCCATCCAATAAAGAGTGTTTCAAAGTTTCCCGAAAAAATAATAATCTGAATTCCGAAGAAATAAAGCAGCATGTTATTGAAGTAGCGTTTGTATCCTGCATCTTTATGCATATAGCTACGACTAAAATGAGCAATCATAAAGGTTAGTACACTCGACATAATCAAGTACGTTGCAGTAACCCCATCAAAATATAAATCGATAAAAAAGCTGTAATGGTCCGATTTATACAGTGTTATTTCTCTAATATTTAAAGGGCTTTTAATGAAAATTGCCCAATAAGCTGTGAAAGATATGGCGAATACTACCTGTAATAAAGTAGCCGTTGCCATTGCCAAGAAAATCGATCTTTCTTTCTTTTTCGAAAAGAATAGACTGACTATAAATCCCAAAAATGGGATCACTAAAAAGAAGGGTAATAAGACTTCCATTGCGTTTTAATTAATGGTATAAACAGGTAAATTCTTATGAGTTGATTCAACCAACTGTTCAAAATCAGTGATCGTTTCAATTTTATCCGTGACAAAGTGATACGGAACAAACTCATCATTTTTCAGAATGCTTATTTCCTTGGTATAAGGGTCGTAAACACTTAGTTTCATCCAGCCCTTCCGATACCAATCAAATGTTTTTGGATTTGCCTTCAACACATTCAGAACCATATCAGGCGTGTTTTCTACGACCGTCAAAATCCTGATAGGATCATGGACATCCACCATTTGCCAAGGTAGACCGGGCCTCAAGTCGCCTTTCACACCATTTGCTACACCGTACAATCCGATTACATTTTGTGGCAATTTTGATCCAGCTCCCAATTTTTCATTGTCAACACTGGAGAAATAGTACTCTAAGTTTATTCCTCCACAAACTCCTGTTCCTGCGTTCAGTATATTTTCAAGTAATTTGCCTTCCTTATCTTGTTTGTAATCATATGAATTCAAGAACGCTCGTTGATCTAGAAACAAATTTTGCGTCAGTTTTCTATCTCCAACAATAAACAATGCATTATTAGAATGGTTGTATTCTGGCCTAGGTTCAAACAATGATAATGCTCGCTTCAAAACTTCTCTGTGAACTTTTTTAGGTGTCTTTTTTATATCAATCAGTTTGAATTGTCTCGCTCTTTCTTTAGCGTTCATACTCAAAGCTTGCTCAAACATTGTTTTAATCGACCGGTGCAAATCAACAAGGCTTTCCAAAATAAGATCTTCATCAAAAAAGGCGAATGTGTCTCTGGTTGTATCATGATATCCTCCAACGAAATGTGTTGAAGCGGGTATCTTCATCCCTTTTTCACTAAGCCCTTCTCTTACGTCTTTTCGATTAGCGATAATGGCAAATAATCTTGCATTAACAGTACTCGGTCGACCGGAGCATGCACCACAATTGTACCCAGCAAAATATGGATTGTTTATACTGCTTCCTCCATGTCCAAAATGATAAATTAAGGGCGCGAAATCACCTGTTAAGCCAGTGTTAGATAGCTCTCCAAAAACGATATCTATCATTTCAATTAATGTAAAGCCTACCTTAAACCCGTCTTCAGTACCACCTTCAACATTTTCATAAATCAAATTGGATGTATAATCCATGTGGTCCTTTGTCGCATTATACTGTGCAATGCTTTCTGTGGGGTTAAAAATGTTCGTGAAAAGCTTAATTGTCGATAAGAACCCTACAGTCTGTGAGATAATAAAGCCCGAAAAGAACTTATGCGAAGAGTCTTGAAAGTGCACATCCTTTTTTGGTCGCGAAGTCCTGTTGGATTCTTTGATCAAATGAGTAGGAGTAAACGGTGCTGGACAAATTTGTGTTGAAAATTTCGCGTTTTCTGGTTTAAATCGAGCTATGATATTAAAGTGTGCCGGTGTTCCAAATGTTTGACATTCTGGCGCAAGCATTTCAATGTTCCGTCTTATCGATTCTTCCCTGTCATCAATGCAAAAGAATGCCTGAAAAGCAGGTGGATTAGTCTTAGCTTCGTTTTTAACACCAGAGATCCCTTTCAATACCTGATCGTGATACGTGCTTTCAAAAGATTCTTGCCACAATTCTAAAACCTCCCAATAATCATCTGTTAAAACATCTTCAAAAAGGTCTGTTGGTTCGAATACTGCTCCTGTTGCCAACGGTTTAAAATTCTTACTGACGAATACTTCCAGCGATTCCAACTCAAACAACAGTTCCAAATAAATGATATCAAACAATGTGATATTCCGCTCTGAAAACAATGCGTCCGGTTTTAACTCAATCGCACATACCAACCCTGATAAACCAGGGTGAGAATATTGTTGGTCAAATAAATACTGTTCATAATAGCGTTCATCTCCAACAATTAGTTTTAATAAATCTTCTAGCCGTTTGTCTTTTTTATTTAAATAAAAAATAGACTTTTCAGAATTTAATATTTTTGCATAACTGTTGTTCTGTATGGATATTACAGCGTCCAAAAGACCTTGGTCAGAATTAGGCAATCCTTCAAATGCAATCCCTTGGTCTAAATACGAATTAATTATTCGGATAATATTTGGACGAACCATACCGTCCATATCAATTCCATAATCTACTTCCCAAAATTTTCTTAGTCTTCCAATCTTTGGATCAAGTGTCTTCACCTCTTCAATGGAGAACATTTGTTCCTTCCATTTTGAGAAAGCTTCTTTGGATTTACTCGACAGAATCACATTGTCTACAATGGCTTCTGGTATCTCACCTTTAGCGAACTTGTCTCTATACTCACGGAGCGAAAGCGTCGTTCTATTTCCGAAAATCACTGCTGATTTCCTCAACGCATCATAAAATTCAAAATTCTGAAAAGCATGCAGCGTATTGTGATGTATAAAGTCCTTTAAAGGCGCTTGTGATGGAAGAAAATGCCTCAACTTATGAAGGACATCATCTTCATTAAAATGGTGTGTCATTTACTAAATTTCTAATCAATACTAATTTCTAAACTCCGCTGATCACAGGGAGAAATTGGTGAAATTGATTGATCTAGAGATCCAGCTTAAGGCAACAATAAAGTAGATATAACTGAAGTGTAGTATGACTTTTTACACCTCTGTTGAATTGAACAAGTGTTCTTTCACTTATAAGTGATGAATTGTTTTCCTGTAAGATTGCATGTGACGAAACACTTTTAGTATCTCCTCCGTCCTGTGCATAATCTTTATCTGATAACTGTTCGACGGAATGAAGTGATTCTTCTTCCTCTTCTTCTTCGATCGTGTCTTCGATGATCATTTCGGAAGAAGAAATTTCAGAAATGTTATATCCTCCTGCTTGCACAATTGATGTGGAGAGTAGCATCACAAAGAATGCAAAGAATGTATGTCGAATCTTATTCATTTCTAACTACAAATATAGACAATCAGTAGCTTTGATTAGAACAAATGTAATACCTATCTTTAACAAATGTTAAAAACAAGTACTTTTTTTAAAAAATTTGATTTCAACAGTGACTTCTTGTTCAACTCCCTGAATCAAAAAGAGATTGATCAAATTCGTGCAACATTCGAAGACCTGAAGTTCAATGCTGGGGACAAATTATTTTATGAAGATGGTGTTCCTACTGGTGTGTTTTTTATAACGAAAGGCATCGCTAAGAAATATAAGTCAGCCTTCAATCAGGAGCAACTATTTTACATCTACAATGAAGGCGATCTACTCGGTTACCATGCACTGCTATCACAAGAACGCTATCAAGATTCATGCGCAGCGTTAAGTCATTTAGAAGTTAAATTTATTAGTGGCTCAAATTTCAATCGATTGCTTAATGAAATTCCCAAATTAAAGGAATCTGTGATTACCAATATGGCGCATGAATTTGGTGTAATGGCTAACTTTATTTCTGTTTTGGCTCAAAAATCACAAGTTCTTCGTCTCGGAATATTTCTATTGGTGTTGAACCATAGACTGAATAAAACCAATACCAGTTCCAACGGAATTAACATTCCTCGTGAGGACTTAGCCAATCTGATTGGGACTTCTAGAGAAAGTTTATCAAGGAGTTTGAAAGAGCTTAAAAATTTGTCATTGATATCAGTTGAGAAAAGAATCATACATATCAATAACCAGAACCGACTATTAAAGTTCGTTCAAAGTTAAACACACAGATCAAACCAAAGTATATGTCGTTTGTAGATTATTATAAAATACTTGGAGTAACTAAAAATGCTACAGAGAAAGAAATCAAAAAAGCTTATCGAA
>CAJQJL010000017.1 GCA_905478665.1 uncultured Flavobacteriales bacterium | reverse complement strand
ATATCAAGTTTGCCCCAAGACTTTAAGAGGATAGAAAAATCTTTCCTCATCGAATAATCACGTGAGTACAGGAGGTTTAATTTTTCGCGAATTAAGGCATCGCTTCCATCAATGCTGTCACTGGGAGAGAGAATACCAGGTTTGATTTTTGGAAGTCTCACGTCGCGCTTCATGTCTTCATCAGAAAAGCCAACAAAAGACTTCTTTCCAACAAGAATTTGAACAAGATTTTTAAAGTATGAAGATTTGTTTTTTACCCAGATAAAATTGAGCGGAAAACCAAGAATTAACCCAAGTGAAAAACTAAAGTCAAAGAGGCGTTTTTTTCGTTTGTTCTCTCTACTAGCAATCGTGTTTAAATTGAGAATGTAAAGGTCTCCTGCTGTATCAATGGAGTTACTTCCAATGAGGTGGTTTGAATTAGCTGGGGCTATTTTAAAGTCCAATTTTTCCGATTGAAAATCAGACATCCAATCCGTAATTTGCTTGAAGGTAAGATCAGCTGAACAGAAAACAATTTCATGCGAATTTTTTAGGGAATCGCTTTTAAATTCTTCTGGGGTGTAATGAACAATTTCCTTTGCGTGTTCATTGGTCTGCTCGATTAAATCTTTGACACGCATAAATTCTGTGTCATTACCTACAACAGCAAAGTTCTTTTTTTGATCCGTTCTAAGGTTGTACTGTCGACCAATTGCAAAGTGTAGAAAAATTCGCGAGATCAGATAGTAGGCGAAAATCCAGCCAGCTCCAACAAAGATAAAGAGTCGTGAAAATTGCCATGATTTCGGAAGAATGGCATAGGCTAATAAAATAAGAATGGTACCCAGAAAAACACCTTTGAAATACTTAAATAGCTTTGCTGGAGCATCATATCCACCATTAAAAAAAGTGGCAGCCAACCACGTCGCTGCATAGATAGGGATGGAGTATTGAATGAGCTCTTGTGGGAACTCAATGTCTGACATTTCCCAGTAATTTGTTAAGGCATAAAGACCTCCAACAACGTATGCAAAATCAATGATTGGGAGAAAAATTCGTTTAACAAAACGCACACATAACGCAAGAAAAGCTCTTAGGTAGATTGCAAGATTAATGAGGAAGGAAAATAACCGCGCTTGTTTACCGGAGAAATGCTTTTTAGCAAAAATGATCATCGCATTGTAAAAGACAAAAACGTAGTTCACTGAACTTTTTTTCGTGCTTTCTCCTTTATAATGAATAATTGTAGTGTCAGCGCAGTAATAGTTTTTATATCCTCCTTGGGTTATTCGATAGGAAAGGTCAATGTCCTCGCCGTACATAAAGAAATTTTCATCGAGTAGGCCCACTTTGTCGAGCGTTTCTCTTCGCATCAACATGAAAGCTCCACTTAAAACGTCAATTTCGTGATTTTCAAATTGGGAAAGATGCCCCAGATGGTATTGACTGAATTTTTTTGATTTTGGGAACAAACTAGACAATCCGAAGATTTTATAGAAGGCTACCATTGGACGTGGAAGTCCTCTTTTCGATTCAGGTAAAAAACCACCTCTTCCATCAATCATGCGAACGCCTAACCCTCCTGCATCGTCATGTTCATCCATAAATTGAACGACCTTTTCAAAAGAATCTTCGGCGACAACAGTATCTGGATTGAGTAGAAGGACATATTCGCCCGTAGACTCATGAATAGCTTGATTGTTTGCCTTTGAGAAGCCAACATTTTCAGTGTTCGCAATGACTTTAAATTCTGGGTATTTTTCGGCAAGCATCTCTAGCGAACCATCAACTGAGCAATTGTCAACAATAATGACCTCAGTTTCTACAGATTTAACTGCCTTTTTTACAGAGTTAAGACATTGATCCAGAAAATAATGGACGTTGTAATTGACAATAATTACACTTAATTTATATGATGTGGTTGAGCTCAAATTTACCTATTCACCAACTGCGATGCATGAAATTTCCACATCTACATCCAACGGAAGCTTGGAAACTTCAACTGTCTCGCGCGCTGGAGCAAGCGTTGAACGAAAATATTCGCCGTATATTTCATTGACCGCCTTAAAGTTATCTAGTCTTTTTAAGAAAATACTGCATTTGACAACATTAGAAAACTCCATTCCAGCTTCCTGAAGCAAAGCGTTGATGTTTTGCATTACCTGATGCGTTGCAGATTCAATGGAATCGTTGACAAGATCACCTGTTTTAGGATTCAATGGAATTTGACCAGATACATACAAAGTATCCTTAATCAGAATGGCTTGACTGTATGGTCCGATGGGGGCCGGTGCTCCCGGTATTTGCAATCCCTTTTTCATCTTCTTATTTTTGTACAAGTTTACACAAAAAAAATAGAGTTTTTGCTGCACATTCTTCTTCTTGATAATTATGATTCTTTCACCTTCAACCTTGAGCATTATCTTGTCTCTCTTGGGGTTCATGTTGATGTAAAACGAAATGATGTTAAGGAATTGGACGCGCTCAATTATGATGGTGTTGTTTTGTCTCCTGGACCTGGTCTGCCAGTTGCTGCAGGAAGAATGATGAGTTTAATTGAATGTCTTGATGGTAAGGTTCCTGTTCTTGGAGTGTGTTTGGGAATGCAGGGCATGGCTGAATATCTGGGGGGGACAATTTATAATCAAAATCGTGTGAAACATGGCGTTCAGGAAGAAATTGTAACAGAGAGCTCACCAATCTTTAAAGGGTTGAAGAATCATATTCAAGTTGGCTTGTATCATAGTTGGGCTGTCAATTCTGAATGCGGTGATTTTGAAATTGTCGCAAAATCCAGTACGGATATTGTGATGGCGCTTCAAAATGAAGAACGCAAAATGTACGGCGTGCAATTTCATCCCGAATCAATAATGACTCCAGATGGAATGCAGATTCTTGACAATTTTCTTGGCATTGTTAGGTCTGCGCCTAAATGTAATTAGTTGAAGATTTCATTAATTTGAGAAAAGAGCAAAGGCGATCACTTTTTCGTACATTTGATCAAAAGAACCTGTCATGAAAATTATATTGTCATCATTATTTATCATTTTTTCGTTAAGTCTTTATGGCCAGTCATGTGTTGGTAAATGGGGCACTGTCGACGATAAAACAAAGAAGAAAAAGTCAATTGTTGAATTGTACAAAAAAGACGGTAAACTGTATGGAAAAATAATCTACCTCTTTCCAAGAGAAGGTAGAGAACCTGACCCTAAATGCAAGAAATGTACAGATGATCGTAAAAATATGCCTTTGAAAGGATTACAAATTGTACGGAATCTTACGTGGAATAATAAAGAGTGGAAGGGAGGAACAATCGTAGATCCAGAAAATGGAAAAATCTATAAAGTTTCAATGTGGCTGAATCCTTTAAATAAGGATGTACTTGTGGTTCGTGGTTACATTGGACCGTTCTATCGTACGCAAAGTTGGGTTCGCCTAACGAAAGATTAAAGGATTCATTAAATAAAGGTAAAATCGACACGCCTGTTGCGTTGTTTCCCTTCAGGAGTATTGTTGGTGTCTATTGGCTGGGTTTCGCCTTTGAAATCGAATTCAAGTCGGTCTGCACTTAATCCATGTTTTACGAAATATTCAATAATCGCTTTGGCTCTATCTTGAGAAAGGGTGTCGTTGTAAGCATTGGATCCATCCGCATCTGTATGTCCTGTGACGTGCACACGCAAGTCTGAATGACCTTTCACAACTTTAATTAGGCGCAATAAAAAAGCATCGTGTTCTGGTCGTATTTCAGATTTGTCGAAATCAAAAAAAATCGGTTCAAAAACAAAGTTGGCGCGCTCAATCTTTCGGATTTCAGGAGCATTTAAGCCTTCCTTGTAGTCGCGAACGAATTGCTCGTACCATAAATGACTGATTTCTGGTTGTTCTTCACGTGAAAGAGTAAAATCAGATTTATATAAAATGATTTTTCCAATGACACGTTTGCAGTCTGTACTTTCGTAAGTTCCTTCTAGATAACCAGTGATTGAGTCGTATTTAAGTTCGCCTGAGAAACGACACCATTTCATACGCGATGATTTGCTACTTTTTTCAATTACAATTTGTCGAAAGGACAGTGTCTTGTTTTTAAACGTTCCAGTGATTTTTTTTACAGCGAATTTTTCCGTGTTGAATAGTTCCTCTCGTGTTCGCCCATCAACCGTAGATCCGTTTACCGTAAAGTCCGCGTAGAAAAGCGTTGCGTTGTCAATGGATTGTCCAGCTCGAATCATTACTCCTTGCCATGTGCCATCAATAACAGACTCAGCCGATGCTGAAAAGCAAAGGGCAAAAAAAACAGGTATGAAGAATAATGCTCTCATCTATCTCTTAGTATTCGGAATTAAGCAAATAATGTTCCATGATTGGGCGCTTTTTTTTCTATTCAATTGAAAAGCAGAAGAAAGCATAAAAAAGCTATTAACAATTACTTAAAAAACATGTTGATAAGTTCCGTTTTCTTTTGTCCTGAACACTACGTTTTGATTGATTCGTTGGTTATTTTTGTGTGTTATTGAAATTTAGGATTTATCCCTTAATTGAGATTTAAAATTATGAGTGAAGAAAACAAAAATGAAGATTACTTAGCGGATAATATTCAGGTCCTCGAAGGATTGGAAGCCGTTAGAAAACGTCCAGCGATGTATATCGGGGATGTTGGTGTAAAAGGATTGCACCATTTGGTATACGAGGTTGTTGATAATTCAATTGATGAAGCTTTAGCAGGTCACTGTGATACAATATCAGTTTTGATCAATGAAAACGATTCAATTACAGTTAGGGATAACGGTCGTGGTATTCCAACGGCGATGCACACAAAAGAGAAACGATCTGCGCTGGAGGTTGTAATGACTGTACTTCATGCAGGTGGTAAGTTCGATAAGGATACGTACAAAGTATCTGGTGGACTTCACGGTGTGGGTGTAAGTTGTGTGAATGCACTTTCACAAGACCAAAAAGTAACGGTTCATCGTGGTGGTAAAGTATATGAA
>CAJQJL010000016.1 GCA_905478665.1 uncultured Flavobacteriales bacterium | reverse complement strand
TGGCAGCCTTTAGAGCAGTTGAGCAAGGCCACTCGGTTCTTCGTTCAACGCGTTTTGGGCTTTCTGCAGCAATTACACCATACGGTGAAATGGTTTCACAAATGAGCAGTTTTGACGATAATGATAAAATCATGTATTCACAACTACCTACCACAGGTGTCACAACATTATATTCAATTATCCAAGATAGTTTCGTCTACCTGTGTATTGGATTCTTTCTGTCGTTTATGGCTATTGCGTTTCGATCAAAAAATAAATCAAAACCTACAACAATAGATGATTAATTTAAATAGATATATATTAGTATTACTTGCTACAACAAAACCTAAACTGCATTAAAACGCAGTTTAGCCAAAACGTTGTAGCCAATTAAATGAAAAAACACTTACTCATAATATTACTTACCATTGTTGGGATTAATAATTCTTTCTGTCAGAAGTTGAGCGAAAGAATATTGCTTGAACGAGTTGACTTAGCAACTGTAAAATCTAACAAGATTAAATCTATCACATACATAAATGATTGGGGCAATTTTAACGAGCAATTCGATACTTTGGGTAATATTATTCATGAAAAATATGATAGTTGGGAATGTTGTATTTGGATAAATCACAAGTATGGGGAAGACCTTGAATTATTATCCTCATATCACGTTTTTCAGAATGACACTTTTCAAATAGATAGTTACTACCATTCCTCAAATGGGCTTTTGGAAACGATTACAATAAATAGGAGTGATGGTATCATTTATGATCAAGATAATATCCTGAAAAATACAACGTACTCGAAAAAAATCCATTTCTCGTATGACTCTGAAATTTTAATTAGGTATGAAGGTCTCAGTGACATTGAAAATTATAAGTATGATGCTCAAGGAAATCTAATGGAAATTAGCTTAGGCTTACAACCCGGAGTCGCGGCATGCGGAAATAGAACTTCTAAATGGACCGCGAAGTACAATGAGGGCAATCAATTAATTGAAGAAGTCAGATCTGGATTTCCAGAAAACACAACTTATTTATACACTTATTCAATAAATGGAAAGATTGAAAGAGCAGAACGCACAAGAGAAGGATTCGGTATCGTAAAAGAGCTTTTAAAATATTACTATGATGCTGATGGTTTACTCGAAAGAGTCGAAACTTTTAATTTAAATGGGGAGTTATTGAGTACGGAACAGCTCGTGTATGAAAAATATTAATTTTAAAACTGGCTACAACAAAAAGTAAAATTCACAGCGAAGCTGTTCGCCATAAATGGCTAATTTTACTTACACGTAAGCAATACTGAAAAAGGGAATTAAATTTCACGCCAACAATGGACACAGAAAATAATCACGAGAATAAGCCCACGAATACACCGAAAACGAAGGAGGATGAGAAAAAGCCAGCTAAAAAAATCAGGAGACAAGCTACCCAAGAACAACTCGATCATCCTTTGCATGGGGTGAAACTAGTCGAGATATTAGAAAGTCTAGTGGAACATTATGGGTGGAAATACCTGGCAGACGAAGTTAATATTCTCTGTTTCAAGCACAACCCTACTATGAAAGTAAGCCTAAAGTTTTTAAGAAAATTTAAGTGGGCTCGTGAGCATGTTGAGGATCTCTATATGGATATGCTGGAAGAAAGAAAAGTTCCAAAAGGACGAGAAAAATGAGGAGTTAATCAATATTCCCGAAATGGGAAAAAGAAATTTCGCTTAGACATTTGATGAGCTTCCCGAGCGCGATACAAATTCAAGACAGCGATCTGTCAATAAGAGTTAATCAAATCAGAATAATCCCAGTTTCAAAAGTCTATTTGAGCTACCTTTTAGTATCTTTCCTCGAATTTTCGAAATGCAGAAATTAGAAGTTAAGGAGAAATACGACGTTGTCATCATTGGTGGAGGGGTTAGCGGATTGACATCAGCAGCTTTGTTCAGCCGATTTGGGTTTAGCGTATGTGTAGTGGAGATGGATGCAAGACCAGGCGGTTACGTTGCTGGCTTCCGAAGAAAAGACTACCGATTCGATTCGGCAATTCATTGGTTAAATCAGTGT
Organism: uncultured Flavobacteriales bacterium; assembly: GCA_905478665.1. Taxonomy (GTDB): domain Bacteria; phylum Bacteroidota; class Bacteroidia; order Flavobacteriales_D; family Crocinitomicaceae; genus UBA4466. Next base: position 9,042 of record CAJQJL010000016.1, on the reverse strand, counting down.
GGTGAAAATGGCCTCGTAACAAGTGCATTCAAAATTATTGGAAGCGACTACCCAAAAGCAAAAGATCAAATCAAAATTAGACGTTTCCGAGTTGGTGACATGGACTATGTCGTTACCAAGGACGTTGATGAGTTGATGAATACCTTAATAGCAGATTTCCCACATGAGGAAAAGGGAATTCGAAAATTCTTTAAGCATGCAAAACGAATTGGTAAGTCGTTTGCAAATTTTTCGGATGTCAGCAGAACCATGCAGACCATGAGTTTGATGGAGAAGGCATTTCACGGAATCAAAATGCTCAGGTTCGCACTACCATTTATTCCACACATTAGCTATCACGGCGATGAGGGGATAAAAAAAGGGTTAGCCAAATATTTTAAAGATGAAAAATTACTAAGCATTTTCGCAGCGGAGCCAGATTTGTTGTCTTGCCTTATTCCAATTTCATGGGCCCATATTGGCGATTTTCAAACTCCGCCTGAAGGTGGAAGTCAATCCTTTGCAGAGTGGTTAACACATGTAACGCAATCATATGGCAATGACATCTTTTTTCAATCGAAAGTAGATCAGATTCTAATAGGAGATGCAGGTGAGGCAAGAGGCGTGCAATTCACACATAAAGGAGAAAGCTACACGGTAAATAGTCGTCATGTAATAGCCGCGTGCGATGTTGAAGCACTCTATGAAAAGATGCTTCCAAAGGGTATTGCTTCAGATAAAATGCTCGCCAATTTGAAGAATGCTGAATTGTATGCTTCCGCGATAACGTTATCTATTGCCTTGGATTGTACGGCTGAAAGCTTGGGCTTTGGAGAAGAAATTATTTACCTCGGAAGGGATGATGTTTCCAGAGAAGAGCATGGAAGTGGAGATCCACATACGAGTGGAATGCACATTTTAGCATCTTCTACGCGTGACAAGACACTCGCTCCAGAAGATGGTGGAACGATTACAATTTTTATCCCTGGTTTCATTGAGCAGTTTGATTATTGGAAGACCGAACTCGGTGAAAATGGAGAATATATCCGTGGTGATGCGTACAAAGAGTTGAAACAAGAAGTAGCAGATATACTTTTAGAAAGAGTGGAAAAAACACTTTCTATTGATTTGAAATCCCACATCGTATATTTGGATATCGCTACGCCAATCACGCACCAACGGTACACAGGAAATCGAGGAGGAACGATGATGGGTGCTCGACCAGGAAAGGCGAATATGAAGGCGAACGTAGCTCACTACAAAACACCAGTAAAGAACCTCTTGCTCAGTGGACACTGGGCAGAATTGGGAGGTGGTGTTCCTGTTGCGGTGCGATCTGCTGTAAATACGACACTTCTTGTATTAAAAGCAGAGAACAAAGCAGCTTTCAAATTAATGGCCAAATACGTCGACGGAAAGATTGATGATAAGGTCATTGATCAATCGCCATTAACGGTTCCGTATGCGAACGACTGGGTGCAAGAGCTCACGCCGGCTCAGAAGAAGGCAAATAAATAACTCCACGTAAAAAATATACCAATCGGTATAAAACAGTATATTTGTTGTCAGTGATGACGTCAAAAGCCGAACAAACAGCAGAATTTATTATCCACAAGGTAGCTCCAATATTCAATAAGCACGGATATTACGGAACCTCCATGTCTGATTTAACGAAAGCCACGGGTCTGACAAAAGGCGCGATTTATGGCAACTTCAAAAACAAGGAAGAATTGGCTTTCACAGCTTTTAAACACAATGTGGACAGGGTCGTGAATCAGATTAAGTTAGAATTGAGCACGAAGGAATCAGCAATAGATAAGTTGTACGGATTGACTTCCTTTTATAGACGCTATGTGAGCTACACACATGAGTATGGTGGTTGTCCAATTGTAAATATTGGGGTAGATGCAAATCACGAAAATGATGAACTCTTGAAAAAGGTACAGGAAGTCATATCGAAGTTGCAGTACTATATAACGAAGATGATCCTTGTAGGAATCGAGGATGGAGAAATTAAAGAAACTGTTGTTGCTGAAAAGTATGGCAGGTTTTTCTTTACCCTCATCGAAGGTGCGGTGTTTATGACGACGACGATGAATAACGACACATATTTACAAGAAACGATGGACAGAATCGACGGAATAATCGCTGAAGAGTTGGTTGTTTAAATTTTTTTTGAATAAGAATATACCGATTGGTATAAATATGACAAGATGAAATTGAAACTAATAAGAGCGTATTTTGGACTAAGTTCTGCAATCGCACCTAAAAGAACGGGAGCAAGGAGTTTTGGACTGTTTCAAAAAGTGCGCATTAAGAATATTCGTGAACGAGAAGAATTGTTTTATTCAAAGACAAGGAAGTTCAACGTAGCGTATGAGAAGGAGATCATTGATGGTTTTGAAATGGGAAGTCCTGAAGGGAAATTGGTGATTTTGGTACATGGCTGGGAATCAAATGCGGGAAGTATGTCTCAACTAGCGAACAAACTTGCTGAGCTCGATTACAGAGTGGTGGCATTTAACCTCCCTGGGCACGCATTTTATAAGGCCTCAACGACCAATTTATTGGAGTGTAAACTAGCCATGAAAGCTGTTCTTAATTTTCTTCAACCTACGGAGTCCTTTTCAGTAATTGCGCACTCCTTTGGTTCGGCAGTTGTTGCGAATGGCCTGTCAAACACGAACTATAAAGTAGATCGACTCGTTTTTTTGACCAATCCAAACAAAGTCGAGGACATTTTTATAGAATTTAAGGAGACGATTGGTTTGAGTAAAAAGGCGTATAGTTCATTAATTAAGAGCACAACTCAACTTCTGGGGGCACCAATTTCAACCTTGGATGTGGACACAAATTTAAAACAGATCAATTTCGAAAAGCTCTTGATGATTCACGATGTAAACGATCAAGTGTTACCGTATTCCAATTCTCAAAAAATACATTCTGAATTGGATAATAGTCAGCTAATCACCCTAGAAAAAGTGGGGCACTACAAAATGCTGTGGACAGATGAAGTAGTTGACAAAGCCACTGCGTTTGTCCAAGGAAAAGAAGTGTCTTAATTCTTTACAATCCTTAATACTTGCCTTCCAGCGTTTGTGCTAACAGTCATGAAATAAATTCCACTTGGCTGATTTGATAGGTCGAAAGTAAATGAATGTGTTGGTTGTAATTCAGCTTGGGTAATCTGTTTTCCAGTAATGTCGACAACCGAATAACCTTCCATTTTCTTTGGGGACGAAACAAAAAACTTCCCGTTCGAAGGATTTGGCTTCACCGAGATTTCAACATGCGCTAACTCGTCATCACCCAAATAATCTCCAAACAAATTCACGTTGTCTATCCAGATGTGGTTTCCGTAGTAGCCAATGTTCTGGAAAGCAAATTCGACACATGATTCACCCATTAAACTGGACAAATCGACGAGTGCATTGTCCCAGGTAATATTCGCACCATTGTTATACCAGTACCAAACCTCAGTTCCGGGAACTTCCAAATTAGCACCTCCTTTTTGCCAAAGTACTTGCCAATTTGTTTGCGCTCCAGTTCTATAAACCAGGGCTAAAGAATCCGTGTAACCGTTGTTATCATTGTAGGTATAATCAAAACTGATGCTTGCAGATTGGGCGTTTGTCATATCAATGGCTGGCAAAATCAAATAGTGCTCCTGTCCTGTGGCATCTACCCAGTAATTTGGGAATGAGGCTACCTTGTCGGAATCATCTCCTTCAGGCCAATCGTGTTCCCATGATGATCCTTCTGAGTCATAAAATTTCCACTCGGCAGGGGGGAATTCGGTTCCATTAAAGTCTTCTGAGATTTGTGGATTGTAATAGTTGCTGGTTACTGTTATGAAATCTACAAGCTCAACGGAGTCCGTACCAAAAGCATCTGTGACCACCAGTTTCACATCGTAGGTTCCTGGAGAAGCGTACATCACTTTCGGATTTTCCAAGGTTGAGGTCGCTGGAATTCCACCTTCAAAGTACCAAGACCATGTAGCACTTGCAGCTCGAACGGTACTGTGATCAACAAACTGAATTGTATCCGATAAGCAGTTCGCAGCAAGATTTAATTCCGTTGTATTGGCTGCCGCCATTGCTACAGGTGGGACATCTTCATAGAAATCACATTCATAAACTCCTCGTTGCGATGCCGTTCTTATTTTTCCTTCACCATAGTAAGGCTCAATAAAAGAACAGGCGGTACTTGTTGGTAGGTTGTTGTTGAATAAAGTCCAAGCACCCAGAGCAGCGTTTCGATAGAAAACAGCTTTTTTCGTTCCAAGGTAAAGTCCATCATCTGTTCCGTAATGATGAGAAATGGAGAGTACGCTTTCAGTTTCTATTGCTGGACTTGTAATATTTGTCCAGTTTGATCCGCCATCGGTAGATTCAAACACCTTGTTCCCCGTTTGACTTCCCATCAGAATACACCAAATTTTGTTCGGGTCTTTGTCATCAACTTCAATGTACTTTGCACGGTTTTGATTACTACTGGTAACACCAGAGGATGGTGTCACATCAGTCCAAGAAACTCCAGCGTCGTCAGAGCGAAGAATTTTAAAAATTCCACCACTAACCTTATGGGTAACATACATTATATTAGGATTCGACCATGCGATCTTCACTTGAATCAATTTTGATCCTCCAAAATCGTATACCTGTTCAAACGAAGACCCTCCGTTCTTTGTAAGGTAGAGCCACGTATCAACTGGAGAGTAAAATGTGGTGTAGTTACTTGGTAAAAACCCGTAAGTCCCATATTCACCAGATACATAAGATGTATTACATTTCTTGCTTCCATCAAATGATTTATTTGTTTTTCGAACCGTGCGATCCACAGAAAATTCAAAGGCTCCATTGTCTGCATAGGCGGTTTTGGGTTCACCATAGTTGACGAAGCCGCGGTAGTTGTCTCCACCTAATTCAGCTAACCATCCTCCTTCATTCGGATCGACGATTCCACCCTTGTATATATCGTTGTAGCGGATGAGGGTTCCGTTGTGATATGTTCCACCGAGCATCACATAACCATTCTTAAATCCCGATCCATATCCCCAGAAATCGGTTCCATGAATTCCATGCATTCGCGGTTCTAGATTGTCCCCCTCATTTGAAGAATAATACAATCCGCCGTCGGAAGCCACCCACATATCGACACCAACTCCGTTATCAAAAAACTTAATGTCGTGCACGTCGGCATGTGTATATCGATTGGCAGTATTTGCGCCCACCCACGTAACCCAGTGTCCGTTAAGTTCCCAATTCAGACCTAAATCTGTTGAGCGCCATACGTTGATCCCAGATCCAAATATCCGATTTGCGTTCGATGGCGAAGCACCAAAGGCAAGGTCGTAATAGTACTGACCACCTTCTTCATCTCCTTCTTCGGACCAGCCCAACATATTAGGATTGGTCACAGAAGCCGGTCCTCCTGGAGAACCATCGCAACATTCAAATGTGAAACTCTCTCCAGCATCAGTGCTTTTATAAAAGCCGTAGAATCCTCCATCTGGACCAACTTTCCCAGCGGCCCACACATAAACCAATGTTGGATCCGCAGCAGAGACACCAATTTCTGTACGCTTCTGCTCATCTCCTGCGGCAGGATAAGGCCATCCGTTCGTTTTAATTGTCCACGTAACACCGTTGTCTGTGGATTTGTAGAATTCAGTTCGCGTACTTGTCAGCTTTACGCTATAAATAATGTTTGGATCGGTAGGATGAATTTCAATTTCCATGTGCTCTCCAGCATGAACCAATGTCCAGTTTTGTCCACCATCAGTAGATCTGAAAAGGTCATCGTCTGTTGCGGCCAACAATGTATTCGTTCCAATGAATTTTAAATCACGAAACCATTTGTCTGTACTTTGAAATGCTACATCACCGATGATATTCCAAGATGTACCGCCGTCAATAGTTTTCCAAATTTGTCCGTTGCTTTCCCCGAAATATGCAATGTTCGCATTTATAGGATCAAGTGCTATAGCATAGACTCCATTGATATCTAGAAATTTTGTAACAGATGTCCAGTTCAGACCTTTGTCCGTTGATTTCCACAAACCAGCGGTTGCTGTTCCTGCATAAACTAAGTCTGAATTGACAGGTGATTGTTCAACGGTGTAAATGTGCGTTGCTCCTGGTGATTGCACCTGAAATGCCATTGCTTGCTCATGGTCATAATCCCACGGACCAATTTCTTCCCACGGTGAACTAGGACTTTTAACTGTTGGATATTGTTCTTGTTTTGCGGGTGCGGGTTGAATAAATCCGTATTCATCGGTATTTAACCAGTTTTCTTTCAGCAAACGTTTGAAATATTGTGTGTGTTTATTTTTTTTAAAATCATTCGTTGAATAGTATGCATCAAAGAGATCTCGCAACACAAATAGACTTGGATTGTCCTCATACATATAGTGAACCCATTCTGGATCAGAGGCGTTCACACCATACTTCGTTTGTTCAGCTTGAGCCGAAATGTGAAATGTAGCAAGTAGTGAGAGGATAAAAAGAATACGTTTCATAACCAGTGCAGTTTAAGGGCAAAGATAAGGGATTGTGATCTTTGAAAAGGTGTGAAAAACAACAATTCCTGTAAAGCTATACTTCTACAAGACGTGTTTTCAATTCTTTTATTCGGTCTTAAAAGTTACATTTAAGACGTTCGAATGGAGAGACACGTAGTATTTATTGTGAATGGCAGCCGACGATTGAATGAATCAATGCGGGATGTTATGGATCGGGCTGCTTTGCTTGAAGGCATTACCGTAGAGATTAAGTATACCGAAGAATCAAAGCATGCAACGGTGATTGCCAGAGAAATGGCAAACTCGGGATCCGAATTTATTATCGCCGTTGGTGGTGATGGAACATGCAATGAAGTAATCAATGGAATAATGAGTGCTTCAAATCGCAATGTAGTTTTTGGAATATTACCGAACGGGACGGGCAATGACTTCCATAGAATGCTAGGAAACTATGATTCTGATATTTTTCTTGAAGGATTGCAGAACGGACAATCGCGTGAAATAGATCTTTGTGAAATAACGCAGAATGGGAACAAAACGCATGCGTTAAACATTGCTGGAATTGGATTTGACGGTCATGTGATTAAGCTGTTGACACGGCAGCGAAAGAAATGGAACATGAAGGGTAAATTCTCCTATGCGACAGCAATTGCACGCGCATTTTTTTCTTATACAAAACCAACGGTACGTATTGTTAGCGGCGAATTTTCGTATGAGGGGAAGATGCTGTTATTGGCTGTTTGCAACGGTTCAACCTTCGGACATGGCCTACAAATTCAGCCAGGGGCGCTATTCGATGATGGTTTATTGAGCATTGCTTTGTTCGGGAAGGTTTCTTTGATCGATTATGTCCGTAATCTTTCAAAATTGAAGAAGGGAATCTATGCAGAGCATCCTGAGGTTACGTATTTTTCAACTAAGGAAGTAGAGGTTCAAAAGACAGATCGGGTAATATTTTGCGAAGCTGACGGCGAATTAGTGGGGCAGGGGGTGCTTACATTTCGAGTAGTCCCATCCGCAATTCAATTGCTGGATGTCAATTACACCAGGAATTGATGTACTAAATGGTTTTGCTTTCTTGCAATATTTTCAGTGTCTTTCCGACTTGATTCAAATCATCAATTAAGTAGCTAGCAGAGACCGTGGCACCTGAAATTCCGTCAATGTTATCTTCTAGCCTAAAGCCCATTGTTTGTCCAATAAATTGTGCAAGCCAATTTTTCCGGCAAATTTCGTAGCCGTATTGTCCGCCGTAGTTTGCAATATCCACTTTGAGAATGGACATGTCCTTGTCGTAAATAACGATGTAATCGAAGGCTTCGTATCCATCTACATTTGGGCTTCCAGGTGCAGCGCATCCCCCAATTCTGCATCCAAAAGCACTGGTGTAACAAGCGTAGCCTAAAACCTCATTGTCCGACTGAATTTCGTGCAATTGAGAAATTGTAGCATCCAACGAATCAGGAAGATCAACCAAATGAAGTGTTGTAGGCTGATCTTTCCAAATTTTTGAAATCAATTTATTTATTTTTTTCTCAGGATTACCGAAAGCAAATAGCATCACCAACACCGAAAGAAAACTCAAATTTATTAATGTCTTTTTCATCTTTAGAACCAATATCCAAACCCTAGGTTAAATAAGCCCGTAGGTTTGGGATTTGCAACTGTTTTTACCCATTGATAATCTGTTTTCACAATTGTTCCAGGGGTAATTTGTAATCCAATACCTCCTGTAAGTACTTCACGATTATAAGCAAGATTTTGTGTTGTTCCACCTTCAACTCTATAATGCGTATTGTATTTTTCGTAGCGCACAAAAGGAATTAATTTTGGGTAGCTGTCTTTTTTCAAATCAAGTTTGTAAGAAACTTCGCCATAGTATCCAATTAGATCTTTTCCCAATGTAGAACCAGTATATCCGTTGTATTGATCTACGTTAGATAGTTTCGTATAGTTACCCACGGCCATAATTTGGAAGTTACCGATGTTATATTGAATGTTCGTTGAACCCATCAGAATGCCAATTCGGGTACTGTCTGCTGTGGCGATCGCGGCTGCATCATTTCTATCAAGCCCATTGTACATACTCGTTTCCGAATTACCATAATAACCAGAGACGCCAAGTCGCAGTCCATTCAAACCAAAGAAGGTTAATTTACCTGTTACCGCTGGTGTTCGCATAACAGCCTCTGCTCCTTTTTGACGTGCTGAGCGAAGTCCACTACTCCCTGAAAGCTTTGCCGAACCGTCGTAACCGTTGAATCCATTTACTGCATAAATCTGGTACTTCAGGTTTGCTTTCTTAATAAGTCCGTGGAATCCAAGACCAATCTCTCTCCACGTTGTTGGAATCAAATATTTGTCTACGCTTGGTCGCTCAACACCATTGAACAATGTTGGCTCGTGAAATTCATTGACATATCCCATGGGAATAAGAATAACGCCTGCCTTCACGTTGAACGCACTGTTGAAGCTGTAATCAACTATTGCTTGCTCGACGTACACCTCTTTAACATGTTCAAATTCAATTTCTG
>CAJQJL010000015.1 GCA_905478665.1 uncultured Flavobacteriales bacterium | reverse complement strand
TTCGATAAGCTTTTTTGATTTCTTTCTCTGTAGCATTTTTAGTTACTCCAAGTATTTTATAATAATCTACAAACGACATATACTTTGGTTTGATCTGTGTGTTTAACTTTGAACGAACTTTAATAGTTCTTCTTTTTTTATCCGTATAGTTCTTTTTTCGACTGATATTAAAGACAAGTCTTTTTAGTTCCTTTAAACTCCTCGATAAGATTACAAAGTTACCGCTTTTTCGTGATAAGATGAATGCAAGGAGACTGAGTATCAAGGGAATTATTATTGATGATTCGCATGACGAGAAGTTATGTCCAATTGAAGAAGTAATTTAGCAAACAAGAATTAAATAATAAGTATGAAAAAAATAGCATGCGTCATTGCACTTTTGATGCTCTACGGAAATGCAAATGCTCAAAAAATAGTAGATGACCAATTCAATACTTGGTTGACTTACGCTGGCAATTATTCAGTTTCGAAAAGAATTGATATTCACACGTTATATTCATTCAGACGAAATGAGTTTGTAGAAAATTGGCAACAATCACTTTTGCGTGTCGGAATGGGAGTGAAACTAACAGACAAGATCAAAACACAAATTGGATACGATTGGATTGCAACCTTTCCTTATGGTAAACAGCCGATTTCATTCTTAACGAATGAGCACCGTATTTGGGCACACTTAAACCTGAAATTTCAAGAACAACGGTTTTATTTCAGCAACCGTATTCGATTTGCAAGTCGCACAATTGAAAACATTCACGCGGGAAATCTAGGTGGGAAGGTCGTTGACGGCTTTATTTGGAAATATCGACTACGCTACAAATTTGCAGTGGACATTCCGTTGAATAAGAAGCGAATGGAAGCGAACACGCTTTTTGTGAGCGTGAATGATGAATTGTTCATGAATCTGTTTGAGAAGAATCACTATTTTGATCAGAATTGGTTTTACGCTGGATTGGGATGGAAGTTTGCAAAATCCATAAAGGTGAAAGTCGGGTATATGAATCAATTTTTACCAAAATCAGATGGAATTCATGTAGAGAACAATCATACCCTGAGCGTTGCCTATATCCAAAACTTCAACTTTGCAAAAAAGAAGAGTCAATAGAACAGAGTGATAATGAGTTTAACAGACCCCACGAAAATACAGTCATTGACCGATACAGCGTTTGACAAGTTATACAATGAAAAGTATCGCGAACATTCAGCTATTCACTGGACTCCAATGGAGGTAGTTAAGGCCGCGCTTGATTGGTTGGATGTTACGAAGAGGTCCAAAGTACTTGATATCGGGTCTGGTGTCGGGAAGTTTTGTTCACTTGGTACACTGATGACAGATGGACAATTTACGGGAGTTGAAATGAGGGGAGATCTTGTTGAAATAGCCAAGTCAATAAGTGAAAAATTAGACCTTCAGAATGTTGATTATTTACATTCAAATATCACCGACGTAGACTTCTCTCACTATGATTCATTCTATTATTACAACCCTTTTTGCGAACAACTTGCCATTTCTGATCAAATTGATAATACGATCTCCTTTTCGAATGATCAGCACCGTGAATATGAAGATTATGTCATCGATCAATTTAGCAGATTGCCAACAAATACAAGGGTTGTGACATACTGTTCAGAAAAATTCGCTTTTCCTGATACGTTTGAATTAAAGGACTTAATGTTTAATGGAACTTTAGCGTTATGGATCAAAACAAAGTAATAATTGAATTAACGACGGTACTGGACAAAAGTTAAGGTGATAATTGAAAGTGAATTGACTATTCAAAAAATAGGGGCATAATTAAATGCCTCTACTATCAATACAATGGTGTTAAACTATTTGTCCAATCGATAAATTTCCCTGAATTCACGTCGAATACTCAACCATGAACTTTTATCCCTCGCGATATATAAGCCGCTTGTACTTCAGCAGTTTTTATGCCGTTAATACATTGCTAAACATATGAGAATTGGCAGTACTATTTTCATATCAAATTGATTGGTACTGCAAATCTAACCGGATTAGCTCATAACCCTTTGGTTGTGTAACACGAAGTAGTGCTAGGTGGTTGAGGCTTGTTTTACACTTATTTACATTGTTTTACTTTCAAGAAACATTCTGGCGTATGGTTCAGCCTATCTTCACTGTAAACACTAAAATTTAAAATATGAAAAAGATCAAAACTATTGGTTTGTCTGTAGTTGTATTGGCTACTATAATTGTTGCGAGTGGATTTACCTTGAGTTCGTATACCTCTTCCTTGTATGAGAAAGTAGAAGTTGGACCTAGCAACGAAAATGGACAACTCCAGACTGTAAATATGTTTGTAACTCACGGACATTGTAGCACACCATTTGGGGGGATTGTAGACAATTTCAGCGTTGATCTCGTGCCAAGAAGTGATATGGGTAATCCACTGGAAAACATGAAAATCTCTTTTGAAATTGACCCGAATTCGTTTAATGCGTGTAGAGGTGATGAATTAACGGACCGCGTGAAAACACCTGGTTTATTTATTGGAGAAAATGATGAGAAGATCACTTTCAAATCAACGAACGTATATACCATGGGAGTGGATTGGTATCAAGTAAACGGGAAATTGTCTATTAAAGGCGTTGAGAATGATGTAAAGCTCTTTGTGACTGGAATTAGAGATCCAAAAGAGACGATGCCGAGCTCATTGGTACTTGAAGGACAACTTGATTTATTGGATTGGGATATTGATTACGACAAGATTGTCAACGGTAAATCAGATCCGCATCCTACTAAATGGATGTATTTGAATATGAAGATTGAAATGTCCTAACTTTGCAATCTTTACAAGAAAAGCCTCCTCTGAAAAGAGAAGGCTTTTTTGCTTTTTGACGATTCATATATACGAATCCATATGCCAACCTTCAACACCGTCGAATAGTTGAAACTCAATTTTGGTCGCCCATGTTTTTCAGCATGTTACCCAATGCGTCTTTAGATTCCCAAATAGACAACATTCCAATCGGGACATTCTTAAAACCTTATATTTGAGTAAGTGAAAAGAATCTACCTCATACTTAGCCTAAGCGTGCTCATTTTTCAGAATACGAACGCACAATTGAACGTTGACAGCCTTTGGGGGGTCTACAACGACGAGCAAAAAACGGACTCAGTGCGCTTGATGGCAATGTGGTTCATTGCTTATGACTGTTATTTGTTCAACAATCCAGATAGTAGTTACTTGCTCGCTCAGCAGATGTATGATTTTGCTGTTGAAACTGACGAAAAGCAATTTCAAGCCCATGCACTGGCGACACAAGGGAATGCCTGTTACTACCTAGGAAAACATGATCTCGCAATTGAATACCACGAAAGGGCACTGAAGATTCATCAAAAATTAAACAATCAAGGGTCTGCTGCAAGTGCATACAACAATATCGCAAATGTGTACAGGGATCGTGGTCAATTGGCGGATGCAATCGACTATTATGTGTTAGCACTCAAGGTCCATGAGAAGATTGGGAATAAGCAGGCAATCAGTACTGTTTTGGGAAATCTGGGAGCCGTTTATGCTGACATGCAAGATTATGCGAATTCCAGAATCTGGTACAACAGAGCTTTAGAAGTCAAACGAGATACAGATGATAAATTAGGGTTATCACTCCTGTTGTCGGGAATAGGTACACGGTATTTGAATGAAGGGATTTACGACAGTGCCATGTATTATCAAAAAGAAGCTTTAAAGATCAGGATTGCAATTGATAATAAGAATGGAATTGCACATTCCCACAATCATATTGGTCAAGTGTTCAGCGCTATGGAATTTCTAGATAGCGCCATGATTCATTTCAGAAGGAGTCTTTCAACCTTTGAGAAACTCAATATGGAATCAGGTGTAACGGATGTTTGCCATAGTATTGCGGAGGTGTATGAGAAGCAAGGGGATTATGAATTGGCCATGGATTACGCCAAGCGAGCTCTAGAGGTAGCGAATCAAGGTGGATATGTGGATGCCCAACGAGATGTGAGTTACATGCTCTTCAAATTGTATAAGCGAAAAGGAAATTATGCTTCTGCACTTGCAATGCATGAGAATTATATGAGAATGCGGGACAGCATCGATAGAGAGGCGAATCAAGAGGCTATTATTGAACAAGGGTTTCGGTACGATTACGAGAAAAAATCAATTGCTGATAGTTTAAGTCGGGTGGAGGAGAAAAACTTGGGAGATTTAAAGCACAAAAAGGAGACTGAAAAGCAGCAGATCATGATTGTGGCAATTACTGGAGGGCTGATTTTAGTGATCGGATTCCTAATCTTTGTTTTCAACCGTTTGAGGGTGACCAAGAAGCAAAAAGTGGTCATTGAAGAACAAAAGGAAGTGGTAGAATTGGCGCACCATGAATTGGAAGAAAAGAACAAGGAAATAATGGACTCCATTACTTACGCTAAACGAATTCAGTCCGCTATTCTTCCACCAGATAAAGTTGTGAAGGTGTATTTGCAGGAATCTTTCATCTTGTACAAGCCAAAGGATATTGTCGCAGGAGATTTCTATTGGATGGAACATAGAGATGATAAAGTTTTGTTTGCAGCGGCAGATTGTACAGGTCATGGTGTTCCTGGGGCAATGGTTAGTGTGGTTTGCAACAATGCGTTAAATCGTTCTGTGCGCGAACACGGGTTAACAGATCCAGGTCAGATTCTAGACAAATCGCGCGAGATTGTTATTCAAGAATTTGAAAAAAGCGATGAAGAAGTGAAGGATGGAATGGATATCGCCTTGTGCTCTTTGGATGGAAACAAATTGCAATACGCTGGGGCCAATAATCCGCTGTGGATTATTCGAAATGGAGAGTTGATAGAAACAAAAGCCAACAAACAGCCGATCGGAAAATTCGATAATCAGCTTGCATACACAACGCACACTTTTGAATTGCAAGCAGGAGATGCGCTGTTCATTTTCTCGGATGGATACGTGGATCAATTTGGTGGAGAAGATTTGCCAAATGGCAAGAAAGGAGGGAAGAAGTTTAAGGCGAGAGCATTCAAAGAACTGCTATTGAGTATTCAAGACAAGCCAATGGAGCAGCAGAAAATAATCCTCGATGATACTTTTGAAAAATGGAAGGGAAATCTCGAGCAATTGGACGATGTGTGCGTGATTGGGGTAAAAGTATAGGGCTCCAATTAATACAGCTACAGGGAAGTTTAACAAACATATAACGGCACTGTTTTAGTTTCCAAGTATAGAAATCATATATTGTAACGTTACTAATTGTAAAGACAGATTTTATGAGAAAGAGTATATCTATAACATTTGCGCTGTTTATCTTGACAGCGACGAATGTTGAGGCACAAATATTTAACGATTTAAAGGAGAAGGTAGAGGAGAAGGTGACCACGACTTCATCCAGTCTTACAGAAGAAGAAGTTGGTGCTGGATTGAAAGAAGCATTAACGAACGGAGTCGAAAAAGGGGTAGCTCAACTTTCGAAACCCGATGGGTATTTTAAAGATCCTGCGATAAAAATTCCACTTCCAGAAGAAGCACGAAATGCAGAGGATAAATTGCGAAGAATAGGTCAAGGAAAAAAAGTGGACGATGCAATTGAATCGATCAATCGTGCTGCTGAAGATGCTGCAAGTGCCGCCAAAGATATTTTTGTTACGGCTATAAAGTCGATGACATTGACGGATGCAATGGGTATTTTAAGAGGAAGTGATAACGCTGCAACACAGTATCTGGATAAGACTACGCGGACGGCACTTTTCGATAAGTTTAAACCAGCTATAAAGGTTTCACTCGAGAAAGTTGGTGCAACAAAGCACTGGAATACAGTTTTCACGACCTACAACAAATTACCGATGGTTACGAAAGTGAATCCGAATTTGGAGGACTATGCAACGAATAAAGCGATTGACGGTTTGTTTGTGCAGATCGCAAAGCAGGAAAAAGAAATCAGAGGGAATCCAGCGGCCCGTGTAACGGATCTTTTGAAGAAAGTTTTTGAATAAGCCAGTCGGGCGATTTAATTTTTCTATGGTCGGAGAAACTGACATGCGTCATGTTTAGTTGTGATGACCTTCTTTACCTTAGTAGTGAACCAATATACTTGCACAAATAATGAGAGTTGAAGAAATAATGAGCACACCTGTCGTGTTCACCCAGCCTACAGTTAAAGTAACGTATCTAAAGGATATGTTTAAACGAAAAAATATCAACGCTGTTCCTGTAATTGATGATGATGGTACAATTTCAGGGATTGTCTCTTCAAGCGACCTGATTACCTGCCGAGATGAATCACTACTTGTTAGGGATGTGCTATCTCCAAGAGTTCATATTGGTGTTCGTCACAACCGAGTGAAAGATGCAGCCAAAGTGATGGTGAAACATGGAGTGCATCATCTCGTAATAATGGATGATGGTAAGGTGGTCGGCATGTTAAGTTCGATGGATATCATCAAAGTCTATGCGGAAGAATAAACACAACAAATAATAATCATACTATAAAAAAACATCCCTTTCAAATGTGAAAGGGATGTTTTTTAGTGTAGATATGCTGTATCAGATTTTACTTCTTCGTGAATTTATGAATCGTCTTCTTTCCGTCAATAATAATTTCAACTAAGTAGATTCCAGCTGGAAGATCAGAGATATCTATTTGCTGTTCTTGTTTCACCAATTCCACTGTTTGCAACTGTCCAAGCGTATTTCGAATCGTGACACTAATTCCTTCAGACGGGTGCTCTTTGAGTGCAATAGTGATCGTTTCATCGGCTGGGTTAGGATAAACACTAACCAAATCAGTTCCTTTCAAAGCAATGATTGAAGAATGCTTGTAGTTCCCACTGAAATCTGTTTGCTTCAAACGGTAGTAATTAATTCCGTTCAATGGGTCATTGTCCCGTATAGAATAAGATATAGCTGAATTGCTGTTTCCTGCTCCATCAACCTTTTGTATTTCTTCAAAATCTGAACCGTTAGAACTACGCTCAACAATGAAGTAGTCATTGTCCAACTCAGTAGAAGTAGTCCATTCAAGAATGTTCGCATCGTCCAGTGAATTACCAGAAAATGATAACAATTCAATTGGTAAAGGAGTTCCACAGATGGGAGGTGGTGCCAAATAACAAAGAATATTTTGCAATAAATTTTGAGCTTCAATAGCCGGTAAATGCCAATTCGCTGTAGTCATACAGCCGAAAATTACAATTCCAGTTCCCCATGCTTTTTCTGCAGCTTGAACAAGCGCTGCATCTGAGACAAGCGCTGTACCGTATGAACCTGTTATTCCTCCGTGTGAGAAATAGTTTCCCGTCCAAGCAGTTCCCACTGGAACGAAAGGTCCGCTGAATATTGGATGACCTGGAACTGTTGCTGTCGCATTACTGTTGTAGTTAGTCGCGTAAGTAAGTGCGCTTCCTCCAAATCCATAACTCATACCGTTGTCCTCATTAGGAGCAGAATTTAAAAACAAGCGACCTCCAGCTGCGACCCAATTCTCAATCGTAGTCATGTTGGCTGTTAAGAAAGTCTCCAATTCGGTTGCTCCAAAGTCACTTCCTTCTAGGTAGACAAAACATGTGGCTGCTGAGAACAGAGTTCCAACATTTACTGTCTCGAAGAACGCCTGTGTCCAAACACCAGCACCGTACACGGCGTCCATACCTGTCTCGTTGGCAGTAGACCCCCAAGGTGAACCTGTATTGGAGCGCACGTAATAGTAATTACCCATGCAAGCTCCCGAGCAATCGATCACATTGATATGGTTTGTTTTTACTTCAACATCATTTCCAAATGCGTTAGTAGCCGTTAGCGTAACGTCGTATGTTCCAACTGTGCTGTACGTCACTACTGGATTCTGTGCTGTCGATGTTGCTGGTGTTCCTCCTGGGAAAGACCAACTCCACGATGTTGGATTACATGTTGACATATCTGTAAACGTTGCCGTTGAACCCATGCATACAGTTGTAGGAACGGAGAAGTCTGCAGCTGGAGGGTTAGTTGCACAACACCCTGTACAAGTTAATGATAGCGTATAAGCTCCAGCTCCTCCTCCAAAACCATGTACCAAAATATAATATGTCACACCAGGTGTTGATGCCCATGTTACTTCCGATTGCAATCCACAAAAGTCGTCGATTCCAGTTTCGCAAATAAGACCTGCACAGGTTCCTGAGTAAACTCTAATCTTGGTATCGTAGCTACTTCCACAAAGGCTAGCTGTCATTGATGTACATGTCGCAGTTGATTGATACCACAATCCTCCACCAGTACCATCACCAGTCCCACAGAAAGGTGCTATATCTGCAGTGTAAGCCGTTGTGTTTCCAGCCAGAACATCTCCGCAGTTGATGTTAATTGCTCCAGAACACAGATCCTGGGCGTTACTAGCAATCGCTAAGAAGAATATAATTAGCGTAGATAAGATTCCTTTTTTCATTAGTCCTTAATATTGTTGGTGGTTTTCTCTGTAATTGTCTTGCCGTATGAATTCTCAATTGTATCAGATAATAGATATGATTCGTCAGATAGAGGTGTACTAAGGTCTTCATAGTCGACTTCTGTATTCGTCGACAGTTTAAAGCAATCACATTCGTCAATAAATCTTCCTGATATACTGAACGATTGTTCCATTAACAGACCGAGAACGGGTGCCGCTTCAGTTGGTGTTGTTACTCCAGCTACTGAGAACTTGTATACGATCGTATTTTGATCATTCGAAGCGGATGATTGCGCAAGACTTAAGTTGGCAAATAATAGAAAGGCCGCAAACAATACAACTGATGGAAGGGGAAATACAGTGTTAGTCTTTTCGACCGAAAAGGCTTTTTTTGAATAGTCGTTAGTCATTATAAGTTATTTAATTGCAGGCAATTATAGGGAATATGTGTGACGTGAAAAAAAATAGTTTTCAACATGTTTTCAATATTCATTGGGAACCTCGGTTTGGTAATTCCAAAGACCGATTTATTCAAGGAGGTAAGAAAAATATTTTTCAATAAAAAGGTGTAGATGTCCGTGCTAAACGATTTAGTTATTAGACAGGTTTTTGGCGCATTTTATTTTTTAATGAAAAATTCAACGATAGATTTAATGTTTGGATCGCGGCTTTACCATCAAATGGATTTACTTAACTTAGTAAGCAGAGCAATGTCGAACAATCACGCACATCATCACAATCATAGCACCAAGAATATCAAGGTGGCCTTTTTCTTAAACCTCTTTTTTACGGTTTTTGAAATCATAGGTGGGATGTACGTTAATAGTGTTGCCATTCTATCGGATGCTTTGCACGATTTTGGAGATAGCCTTTCATTGGGTTTGTCTTGGTACCTTGACAAAAAATCGAAGAAGGCTGCTGATAAAAACTTCACGTTCGGTTATCAACGCTTTTCTCTTTTGAGCGCTTTGATCAACAGTATTGTACTTATCATCGGTTCCGTTTTTGTTATTCAGGAAGCCGTTGAACGTCTAATCCACCCTGAGAGTTCAGATGGTCTTGGAATGATGTATATCGCCATCATTGGAGTTGTTGTGAATGCATATGCAGCGTACAAATTGAGTCATGGTAAATCAATGAATGAGAAAGTGCTTTCATGGCACCTGATTGAAGATGTATTGGGCTGGGTGGCCGTACTAATCGTTTCCATAGTTCTTATTTTTAAGGATATTCCGTATTTAGATCCAGCACTTTCCTTAGCAATTACCGCTTACATTCTTTGGAATGTGGTCAGAAGACTGCGAGAAACGCTGATGTTATTTTTACAAGGCATTCCCCTCGATTTTGATATCGATGAGTTAAATGCTAAAATTCTTGAATTTTCTCAAGTTTCGTCTGTTCACAATACATATTTATGGTCGTTGGATGGTGAACACCATGTATTCAGTGCCCATGTCGTCATTCATAAAGTGGTGACACTTGAACACGTCGAAGTGCTGAAAGAAGAGATTCGCGAGCGCTTAAAATCATTTGGATTGAGTAACATTACTCTAGAAATTGAGTTCGAGGAAACAGATTGTGCTCATGAATAGTCTCTCAATCCGCTGACCTTAGATTTTCCAAATATTCTTCAGGAAGTTTAACACCCATTGTTGATGCTGTCTTGGCGTCCTGCAAAGCTTCTTCAATTTTTCCTTGATAGAAATAGCTCATCGATCGGAGTAAGTAAGGTTCACCAGAATTTGGCTCCAAGGGCATTGCACGTTCGAAGTCGGCAATTGCAGCGTTGTAATTTTTTAGCGCATTGTTCAGGACTCCTCTATTCCGAAGAAAAAGTGCATTGTTGGGCTCCAATTGAATGGCTTTCGTAAAAGCGTTTAGTGCACTTTTATTCTCTCCCTTCTGTTTATACGCCATTCCCAAATTGAAATGAGCCAATGCATAGTTATCGTCTAGTTCAATAGCCTTATTGAAATTAGTAGTAGCCTTTTCCATGTCCCCGCCGCGTGCAAAAAGAATCCCTTGATTGAGGTAGGGCTTTGCATAGTTTGGGTTCAGTTGAATGGAGTTTGCGTAATCTTCAGCTGCTTGAGTTAGATTCCCAAGTTTCTCGTACAAACGTCCACGTTCATAGTGGGCCTCCGATGATGGACTCAATGCAATGCTTTTGTCCAGATCCTTAAGTGCACCATCCAAATTATTGTTATCGACCCAATATGTCCCTCGACCTAAGTATGCCCAGTAATTATCAGGGTAGCGTTCTATTGGTTGTGTCCAAAGTGTTTCGCTGTTTTGCCAAACTTTCGACTGCGTGTATGTTTGGGCGCCGAGGAAAACGAACCAAAGGAGAGAGAGAACAGTAATTCCCACATTAATTTTGGGCGAATTTTCACGTGTCTTTTTCAACAGATAATGAAGCCCAAGGGCTATCAGGTAAAAAATGCCAATGTAAGGAATGTAGGTGTATCGCTCGCTCATAATTGCTTTGCCGTTCGGGAATATTTGAAGAACAGGTCCGATGGTAATGAGATAGAAGGACAAGCCAAAAAAGAGCGCGCGAGACCGCTTGAAGGAGCGATAAAGAATAAATAGTACTGCTATGGCTGGTATTGCAGACAAATAGGTGAGTAACGATAGTTGAAAATCCTGACTGAATTGAAAAGGGTGAAAAATACTTAAGCGAATAGGGACAAGAGATTTGACAGCATAAATAAATGCGTTTTCGGAACCGATGAAGAGGGTTTTTTGAATTGGAAACTCTGACATTCCAAGCATAGTGTCACTTTCCTGTTGGCCAAAGACGGCTAACCATGCTCCAAAAACGCCGATGATTGCAAACGGAATTTTGTCTATTATCAGTATCCGATTGAACTCACGCTTGTTGAGATAGTCGAAAAGAAGTAGGATTAATGGAAGCACGAACCCTAAACTCTTGGTAAGGATGGAGCAGATAAAAAAGAATATTGCCAAAGAATACCACAGAACTTTTTTGCGTTCATTCTGATGTAAATACCTCAGGTAAGTAATAATAGAGAGTAAAAAGAAAAAGGTGTAGAGGACATCTTTTCTTCCTGAAATCCAGGCTACTGATTCCACATGCATCGGATGCATTCCGAAGAGAAGTGATCCAAGAAATGCAACAAACAAGGGCGCTTTGATCTTTTTTATCAGGATAAATACGAGGTAGGTGTTGATGAGGTGAAAAAAGAAACTTGTAAGGTGAAACCCAAATGCATTGGTTCCCCAAAAATGATAATCAATTGCCAATGATATTAGCGTAATTGGGTGATAGTGCCCAACAGAATTGCTCGTTAAAAAGATGTTAGAAATACTTTCAAAGGATAAGGAATGAACAAGTGGGTTGCGCAACACATACGAATCATCGTCCCAGTTTACCCAGTCATTTTGAAGTGTTGGAAAGAGGCAGATGAGCGTGATTAAAAGGATGATTCCAAGAAGTACTCTATTCGACAGCTTTCGCCCAAAAATTGTAGATGTTGGATCTATCTGGTTCACGCAAACCGAAGATAAACAGAAAAATGGGATAGCAATTACTCTGTTGCTGCCCAAATAGAAAAGAGCTCATTGATACACTATTATCGGTGATTTTTGAATTGCCTGTCAGAATTAATTATATGGTTCGATTATTGTATTTTGTTTGTGAATCATTATCTTATTATTTCAGTTCAATAAATGCTAAAGAAGACATTAGTCATACAGGGTGGAGGTTTTAGAACCTCATTTACGGCGGGCGTACTCGACGCTTTTCAAAGTCATAATCACAATCCTTTTGACTCGTATGTTGCCGTTTCAGGCGGAGCAATAGCCTTGTCTTATTATCTAGGGGGGCAATACAAAAAGTGCTACGAAGCAATGTGCTTATTGGCCGAGGATAAAAATTTTATGAGTTGGAACCGAATGATATCTTCAAAAGGAATCATGAATGTGGACTATTTTAGTCACGTTGCAAACAAAGAAGTTCTCTTTAATTTGGAGGAAGCGATGAAGTCTGTTCATGAAAAGGAACTGGCGTTTGTCTTAACGAATAAATTGACTGGTGATCCACATTATTACCATCCGAGTAAGAAAACATGGCTGGATGGAGTCATTGCTTCATGTACCTTACCTTTTGTGACCAAAGGGAAGCATAGTCTACATGGCGAAGAATTTTTTGACGGTGGTTGGAGTGACCCCTTGCCTGTAGAGTGGGCGGTAAAAAATGGAGCAACTGACATTGTCGTGATTCGTACAACTCCACAGAATCTAAAAATGAACCAGAGTTGGCCAGATTATTTTGGTTCCTTCATACATCGTTCAAATAGAGATTTACGGGCATGTTTTGAGAATAATCACAAGAAGTTCAATGCATCGATTGATTTTATGAATAACCCACCAGAGGGATTGAATTTGACTCAGATCGCACCAACTATGCCTCTGCAAACAGGTACTTATTCGAATTCGATTAAGCTTATTTCAGTTGATTATCGTTATGGTCTGGATTGCGGACTAAATTATCTCCATTCGTTAAATTCCTGAGCACCACCTTTTACGACATAGATTCCCCCCTTTACTCAACAAGGAGCAGGGTTAAGTAACTTTTTCATCAACCTTTTGCAAAAATCCTACGTTTAGAAGTACTGGAGTGCATATTTTATGACTTCAATTTATTAACTTTACACCTTCTTAAAATAAAAATTGCAATTATGAAAAAGATTTACTTAAGCATTTTATCGCTTGCGGTTGCTGTTGGAGCTAATGCTCAGCGGACGCAGTTAGTGACAAAAATTGGTGGGAATGCTCACTCAAGCACTGCCAATCAAACAAAGCCAGTGGTGAATACTGAAAAGGCAGCCGTTTTATGGTCTGATGACTTTTCTGTTCCTGGAAACTGGGCGATGACAAATACTAGTGCACCAACGTCTTATGACTGGGTGATTACTACTGATCCATTAGCAATACCACAAGCAGGTATCCCTGCAAGTTTACAGCCTTTTGCGAGTACAACTATGTCAAATGGTTACGCTTTGATCAATTCAGATGGCCAGCCAGGAAATGCTGATGGTGATGGTGCGATTGTGGCTGAAATCACAAATGCAACTGCTATCGATTTAACTGGATCACCAAATGTGGTTTTGAGATATCAGCATAGCTACCGTTGGTGGCATGACACTAGAGGTGTTAGAG
The DNA here is from genome assembly GCA_905478665.1 of uncultured Flavobacteriales bacterium. GTDB lineage: Bacteria > Bacteroidota > Bacteroidia > Flavobacteriales_D > Crocinitomicaceae > UBA4466. Next base: position 1,007 of record CAJQJL010000015.1, on the reverse strand, counting down.
TTTCAGGAGATAACGGTGCTACTTGGACTGATTTCCCAGTTACTTCTGATAACGGTGGAATTTTCCCTAATGGATACCCAAACAATCAGGATTCTGAGAATCCAGTATATGAGGTGGTAAATATTTCTGCTGTTGCAGGTGGTCAATCTCAAGTTTTTATTCAGTTTTACTACAATGATAACGACTACTGGGCTTGGTACTGGACAGTTGACGATGTAGAAATTCTTGATCAGCCTAATGATGATATTCAATTACTTTCTTCTTGGTTCTCTGGAGCTAACAATGGTGGTATTGAGTACGGAAGAACTCCAGAAAATCACTTAGATGCTGCTTACTTAGTAGGTGGTGAGATTTACAACTTTGGTGTTTTGGATCAAACTAACATAGTGTTGGATGCTGATTATACTTCATTTACTTCACAAAGTACTTATGCTTTGTTAGAGTCAGATTCTACAGTTTATCTTGAGTCTTCAGAAACACCAGCTTTACCAGTTGGTTCTTATTCTGGTACTTATACAGCTGTTTCTGATAGTGAAACTGGTGGTGCTGAGTTTGGTAATAACGTTTACCCAAGAAACTTTGACGTAACAGTTGATGAGTACTCTATTGATGGTATTGGTGGTATCAACCCTGCGGCTACAGAGTCATATGGAACTATCGGAACTGGTTCATTCGCTGGTGGTGAAGACGGACTAGTTGTTGCTGCACTTTATAACATCAAACAAACAGATGACGTAATGGGTATCCGTGTAATGTTGGATGCTGCTACAGTTGAAGGTGGTGATGTTTATGCATCTATCTTGGATACTGCTGCTTTTTGGGCAAATACGATTACTCCTTTGTTCAATGCTACTCCTGGAGTAGTTACAGCTACGGATGTTCAAATGGTTACATCGATTTGTTCTTCCCTTCTACAGTTTCTTTGACTGCTGGAGCTTATTATGCTGGTGTTGAATTGTATAGTAATACAAATGCTAACGATATCGTTATCATTGATGATCAAACAG
>CAJQJL010000014.1 GCA_905478665.1 uncultured Flavobacteriales bacterium | reverse complement strand
TAAGGGCAAAACAAAAACCCCCACCGATTGAACAATAGGGGTTTACTCGACGGTGCTTTCGTAGCTGTTACTCTCTTGTTCTATGTTATTACTTTCGGTGCTGCTTCGCGGTCAAGAGCTAAAAAAGAGAAGAGCAGATTTAGTTAGAAAATTCACTTTCATTTTTTCCTTGAAGAAAAAAGAAACAAAAAATTCAAGAAGAAATGATGCTCCAACGCGCTCTTAGCAAATACTATAAATCTATCAAAGTAGTATCTGAGCAGATAAACGCAAGCGCCTTTGATGATTTAAAAATTATTTGCCAAATTACCGCCAACGCGCGCCTGCCATTTCTTCAGGCCTGCACACTTGGGTTTGTGGTTATCGAAATTATTCTAGTTAACTTGATTTTATCTTCTTAAAAAAAATCTACAATCGCGCTAGCTGTGTAGGTTATACTTGAAAAATGTGGATTGATGATCCAAAGTTAAGGGCAAAACAAAAACCCCCACCGATTGAACGATAGGGGTTTACTTGACGGTGCTTTCACCGCTGCTACTCGCTTGCTCCATGCTCATTGTTTTGGTTTGGACTTTGATCTTCCTTTGTTTTTTTGTGACGGCCACCTCTGTCTATCACAATTCGGGCATCTGTGTACCCTGTGTAGAACTTTGGTTCCGAAGATCGCAAAGAAAGTGCGAGCTTGTCCAGTTGATGGTTTAACACTGCATCAATTTCGCTCACGAGCTCTCTGATGCTTGCTGTTGCCAACTTTCTGGCTACGACTGCTTGGCGCTCTGCCTTTAAGACTGCTTCCAGTTCGTCGTGCAAAACAATCAGTCTGTTCAGTTTGGCCTCGTCGACACCGAAGTCTTCGATTTCATTCTGATACATTGCTGCTTTTTCAATGACCTGTGCAACGAAGTACAGGCTGTTGAATTTCGAGTTGTGGACGATTTTCCAGTTGGAAACCTTCATGTATGCCTTCAACTCGATGTTTTGCACACTTGAGGCGTAGGCGAATACGGCGCCCGCTACTTCGACAGCAAGTTCGGCGGTCTCCTCAAGTTTTTGTTGTTTGGTACTTCTTACACCGATCAGTGCTGCGGCCTGACTGTAGGCGTAAGTTTTCATTTGGGATAGTTTTTCGACGAACACGTTGTACGTGTTTCCGAACGCTGGAATCCCAACCCAGCTTCCTTGGTTTGCCTCGAGGTATTCTTTGACTGCCTCGAACATGGCAAACTTGTTTTTCTCCCTTTTTCTCATAATTCAGGGTGTTGTGTTCGCCGTGACTTGTACCTGTCCTTCCCCACTTTGGATCTGCTTCCAGATACGCACTAACGAACGGTTTATACTTGAATACCCAAGCTCCGAAAGTCGTGCCAAACTCGGTTTTCGATTTCCCAACAAATGTTAACAAAAAATTGGCTGATAACCGCCAGTGCCCTACAACACAGGGGTTCGCAACTTTTCGAAAAGGGCAAAAAAAATGCATTTTGGGTGGTTTTACGGGGGGTGTTTTTGGGGGACCCAGAGGTTTCTTATCCTCACCCAGGACTCTCCCATCCTTGCCAGATGGCGAAGGGTGGTTACCCGAAGTTCTCCGTTCTTCACCCAGAGGTTTCCGTATGCTACCCAAAAGCTTCCCATCCTTGTCGGCTGGCGTAGTGCCGTCACCCAGCGTTCTCACGTTCTTGTCGGAAAAGGAAGCGTTGATGCCCCTTGCTTTCCGTTTGATGCCCAAGATTATCTCATTCTTGTTGGATGAAAAAGCGCTGTTGCCTAGAACACTCGGATGATCGCCCAGTGATTTCAAGAGCTTGCTGCTTATCTTTCGCTCTGGGTAGATCGCAGGGTGTAGGGTTTATTTTCGAAGATTTGGTGGGGATGGGGGTATTGGAGGGTGCGAGGTTTGGTTAGTTGGGTAACGCATGATAAGATGACGCGATTGAGTACTTCCCGCAAGTGATAATCAGGTATTTAATGCAAAAATAATCGGGTATTTGTGCTATTGGTTTTGGTTGGGAGAGTTGGTAGGTTTGGAGGGGCTGTACACTTACTTACCTAAAATGCTTAAAAACAAACATTCAACCAACATAACATGATCTGGATAATAGTTATTGGCATTGTGGTACTACTCATTATAGTTGGAGCCTACAATCAGAAAAAAAGACAGGAATGGAAGGACAACTACTATAAATTTCTAGTAGAAAAATTCGGCGGTGAGACAATGAATAGTATCGTTAAGTCTGAACCATGGCTCGGGCAAACCGATGCAGAATTTCTAGCCATGTATGGTCATCCTAATCATATTGAAAAGATAGAAATGAAAACAAAGACCAAATTGGTTCTGAGTTTTAAAACAATCAACCCAAGTACAAAAAGAGAAACGCGCAACAAATACACATTTGAGAATAACGTGCTTTCGAAAATCGAAACCAAAGGACCTATGACAAAAATTTGGGAAGAAAGTAAACAAGTAAATCCTTTTGAAAATTTATTATTATGAACTCTCTTCTACTAGTCCTGACAATTATTACCTGTGTCACATCTAACGGCTTCGCTCAAATTGAAGCGGTGGATGTCGCTGACTTGACGATAAAAGTTGGAACGATGTCAACAGAAGAAATCTACTACGGTTTCGCAGAAGGAGACGAGATCGTATTCAGTTTTGAAGAGGTAAAAGGAAAACCGCTGAAGGAAATTGAAATTATTGAGTTGCCAACGAATTCAAAGTTCATGGACTTCAAACCCATAAGCATCGTTGACAAGAAGATCAAAGTGAACAAAACAGCGGTTTATAAATTTAGTTTTCGGAACTCAGCATTGGCTGGACGGATTTGTAAGATTAAGATTCAACGCATTCCAAAATCGGAAGACTTGATTTCTTTCAATACAAATTGGGAATGGAAGACCTTGTACGACACTACGTATGCTCCCTATACACAGGACAGTATTGTTGGGTATGATACAACGCACTACACTATCACAAAGCAGCGCTTAATCCGAGATGTTGTCGAATTAAAGGATGTGCTAACCAATCTAGCCGTAAAGGTTCACTCAAGGTATTATAAATACAACGTATTCAGTGATAACGCCGGTGAACTAAATGAGGAACTTGTAAAAATTCAGCTTCCACAAACTATGAATACTAAGTACAAGAAAATTGAAAATATTGTTTGGTATTATGGAGTTGGTGTTAACCAAAAGTTGAGAAAAAATGCGAACAAAACGAAATCAGATTTATTAGATGTTGGCGGTACAATTGCATCATTATTTCTTGGAGGCGAAATGAAAGTTGTATTTAAATTGGTAGACGTTGTTACCTCTGATAATTCCGATGTATCAATAAAAACAGGATTGTTTGCAAATTACGATCAAGCGCTTTTATTCATGAATGATAGACCAGAAGCAAAGGCACTGCGCTGGGATGAAATTGTTTCAAGTGGCTCAATCAGAATGGAAACGCCACTGAAGGGAGATGTCTATCTTGGTTTGGAAAATGAAAATGGATCAACTCTTTTAACTGGTGGTGGTCGCTCGGCAACAATATATGTGAATGTCTCGGCTTGGGTAAGAACCAGGGAGTATGAAGACTACAAAATTCCTAAATACAGAACACATCCAAAATATGTAACGCTGAACAAACAGCGAATGAGCGTTAAAACGAGTAAGGTGCGGGTGAATGCACAGTGATGTTGAGTAGTTCTACTCATTGAGGAGGAGATTGCTTCTCTCTATCTTGTCAAAAGTAAATGAACACCAAATTAGTGAAGTAAAGAAGCCCATGATTACTTATATTATAGACTGTAAAATATCAACCAGAAATTAATGTCACTATTCCAATCATCTGTACTTAAAGAGCAACTCAAGTTACAAGATTCAGCAATTGTTGAAAAGATCTATAAAAAGTTGACCAAATGGTTAATAAGTTGTACGATTTGAGTGAGGAGGAGATGAAATTTATTGAAGAGTCGTAAATATGAGACAAAAATCAGCAAGAGTTAAAGTTCGTTCTTTAATTCACCTGCTACTTAAATTTTTAATGATTTATAGATTGAAAAAGATGAAACTAAAATTTTTAAAAGCAGGTGGTGGTGATAGCATTTTAATACAGACTAATGGACAAAACATTTTAATCGATGGAGGAGATAATCCTGAGTTTTTGTTTAGGCAAGTAGAAGAAATTTATGCTAATGGGCAAGTAATCGATCTCTTGGTAATTACTCATCATGATCAAGATCACATAAAAGGTATATTAGAACTTTTAAAGAAGATAGAAAAGGGAGAGTACGGCGAACCTAAAAAATTCATTCAAAAAGTATTCTTCAATTCACCAAGAAAAATTCAAAACATAGAAATTCCAGAAGATACATCAGAACTATCCTATCGACAGTCCTACCAAACCGAAAAACTAATTTCAAGGCTAGACTTGCAATGGGAAACTTGTACCGATAAAACAGAATCCATCAGATTTGGTGATACGAAACTACATTTTTTATCACCTATAGTTAGTGATTTGGAAAAGTATAGTGAGGGAGCTGGGGATTATTTATCGAGTGATTATAGGTCTGATTGGTGTTCCGACTTAAGCACCTTAATTTCCAAGACTGATGATGCTGATCTTGATAACACTTTAGCCAATAGAACAAGCATTGTAATTCTACTAGAGCATAAAACTTCAAGGGTTTTGTTGACCGGAGATGTTACACCCGCAAGGTTTAATGAGGTGATCGAAAATTTAGTGCGGCAATCTAATACTGAAACAATATCATTCGATTATCTAAAATTGCCACATCATGGCAGTTATAGAAGCTTGAGTAAAGAGCTTTTGGGGAAAATTCAGTGTAAAAACTTTATTGTTTCGACAGATTCGACTAAATATAAACATCCAAACAAAAGAGCTTTTGCAAAAATTATTGCTCACTCTAGCAAAGAAGGACCAACTATAAAATTCCATTTTAATTATCAAGAAACCATGGATAACATGGGGTTTAGCTATAAAGATACTCAGTTGAACTATTTCGAATTAATCCCTAATAATAAAGACTATGGAATCGAATTCTCAAATTTTTAAATCATTAAGAAATTGTGGGGTTAAAATTATTCCTACAATAAAGGAAGTTAGAGATCCAAATGGTGTTGGTTCAGGCGTACTCTATATGACACCAAATACAGAAAATTATAATTATGTAATTACCGCAAAGCATATTTTACAAGAAAGCTCGAGGGGCAAGTATAAAGCAAGTTCCATTTCGAAAATTGAAATATATTATCCTGTAGAAGATAAATTTGATCTACTTACTATAATTAATGGGAATCAAATTAGCAATTCAATTATAGCTTTTGAAAAAGATGTTGTTATCATTAAAATCCCAAAAAGTAATGGTCATTTTGTTCCACAGTTATTGGTGGCTGATTATCCAATGACTGATGAACTGGACTTCATTTCCTGGGGTACAATTTCAGCCAATGTTAATAGTATACATCGGCTAGACTTCAAAATAAACGATCCGGAGTCAAGGGTATATAAAGCAACTGATCCTTTTGATCCAGTGCAAATAAAAGGTATTTCAGGAGCCGGATTGTTTAGTGTTGCCCGCCCGTGTTTATTTGGCGTAATTAGTAGTTATCTTGGTGAAGACGGAGCAAATCAAACAATTAATTTAACTAAGATTTCATTCAACGAGATTAACATTAAATTAGAGACTTTGGGTTTAGTACCTCTAGATACAGTCGAATCGAAAAAGAAGAGAATAATATCTAATAAAGTGGTCGATCTTTATCAAGTACCGATAAATGGAGTAACCTTAAATCTAGAACTGGCAAGAAAACGATTAAGAACAGATATCACTGATGATTGGTATCATGATTCATTGATGTATGTTGATTTAATTACTTCTAATTATTTGTTTAAACAATTTGAAGAAGTATTTCACGAAGGCAAATATAATTACAGCAAATGGGAACTTTTCTACGTCCCTAAGAAGAAAGTGTCACATCGAAAAGCTCTTGTTGGTTCGTTTTCAGATAGGCTATTGTACATTGCTTTAGTTGGTGAACTTGCTCCAGCAATGGACAAAGCGATGATTGTAAATGTGTTTTCTGCCAGATTTAATTGGTACAATAGTAAATCACTGATTCTTCCAGGTGTAGAACAATGGAAGAAAATGAAATACAAGTTACATGAAGAAGTTACTTGTAAGATAAATGATAATGATTTTAAACATGGTTGTTTGGTTGAGGTGGACATCCTCAATTATTACGACAACATAAATCTTAAACACCTAAAAGAGAAAATTGATAGAGTGTGTTCTTCAAATAATGAGTCAAATGCTGCCGAACAGCTTTATGAATTATTAACTAGGGTCGCGGATCATCAAGTTGGAATTCCGCAAAATAGTGATGCGTCATCTATTCTTGCATCATTTTATTTAAATCAAGTTGACGTTCTTATGACAAGTTATTGCCCTTCTTACTATAGGTTTATGGATGACATCAAAATATTTTGTGAAGACAAGTATGAGGCTAGGCGATTATTACAAATTCTAGAGTTTGAACTTAAGCGCATTAACTTATCAATCAATTCTCAAAAAACTAGAATCAAAGAATTGAAATCCCAGAATGAAAGAGAAGTCCAATTCAAACATTTCAACTATAAACTTGCTTTGTTGAATCGATTGATCAATTGTTCTGATTCCTTTTCGAAGAGCGAAGCTTTTCATTTATGCATTGACTTGATAGGCGAGAATCTAGCCAGTGAAGATGTTAATGATGAATCAAAAGCACAAGCAAGAGTATTGAATTTTGCATTATCATCTTTAAAAAGGATCGTTCATAAAGATATTCATTTATGTAATGAATTATTCACGGGTATAATGATTGATGCAATAAGAAGAATGAAGGATAACCCATGGATCACTTATCAAATTACTAGCCTCTTAAACTTGATCCCGAAAAAAATATTTGCTGATAATTTTTTGGTAGAAATAAAGCCATTGGTTTTGGAATCCAAATACAATACGTATACCTATCAAGTCTATCACCTTTGGTTGTTGTTAGCTAAGCAGAAATGTTTTGATGAAGATTTGCAAAAGTTTGCTAGTGATGAAATTAATAAGAATGATCAGACCAACCAACCAGGTATAGCGGCAATGATAGTTTATATCTGTTCTGTTAATGAAAACTATTCAAAAATTATTTCAAGAAGAATTAATGAAGGACATTTTACTCAAAAATTCTTCTTGTGCAGGACAGCTTTAATTACTCAAAGAAAAATGAAACCTGCAACGATCAATCAAAAGCAAATTCACTCTTCTTTGAAGTGCGCACCTGAATTTACTAATCAATACGATGATAAGGATTTCGTTTACGTTCCAGGAGAATTTAGCGATTTCAACGAAATAGAATTCGAACCATTATTTTCACTTTAACAATGACAACATTTATAACCCTTTTTATTAACACTGCATGGAAAAAATTGGAAATAGACACTCATGAATATTCCAGTTTGGATAGCATCAATAGCGAAAACACGTACATCACTATTCAATCAAGCGATTTCATCAGATATCTCAAGTCCATTAATGTCGTTACGATTCCTTCTATAATAGACCTAGAGTGCTTCCTCAAACAATTTCAACAAGTTGGTAATGAAACTAAGAATAAAGCTCGGTGGAAAGCTTTGAGTTTCCTCAAAGAAATTGGTAAAATTGATAATTCATTTAAATTGACAAAATCAACGGCAAAGGAATTCATGAAATTGTTAGCTGAATCATTTCAAGAATTGCTTGAAGGAGATTCAATTGAAAAAAAAAGGTTTCAAAAGATTGAGAAGGGGATAAATAGAATTCTTTACGAAAGTCAATTAAAAGGTATAAGATTCAATAGCCATGTAGCGAAAATAAGAGCTGAAGAATTAGAAAGCTCAATTTATCAAATTAAGAACACCCTCCAATTCGATTATGGAATATTCGATCCAGAGAATGTCAGCTTTCAATATGAGTACCTAAAAAAGAAAAACTATCGCATAGTAAAGTCAATTGGATACACCATAAGGATCAAAAGAAAGAAGGATCCAGTCTGTGAGCTATTATATGAATTGAATAGGTTAAAAATGGATTTTAATTCAATATTAACCATGTTGAGACATTACGGTGGCGAAGATTCTGTTCATCCTACCTACAAAGGGTTTGGAACTATTACATCGAGGATCACAATGCGCGAACCGTCCATTCAGAATATGAAAAGAGAAAATAGAGATATCATAATTCCAAGTCATGGGAAGGAGTTTCTATATCTTGATTACGGTCAATTCGAGGCAGGGATTCTTGCGTCTTTATCTGGGGATAGTAAGCTGATTGACCTATATGAAAAAGACATTTATAGTGATATCGCTGCTAACTTATTAGGTTCTGAAGATAATAGAGATCAGGCGAAAATTATTTTTTATCGTTTTATGTATGGAGATGATTCATTTACTAATGAAGAGAAAGCTTATTTCAAAAAATTCAAAAAGCTTCTTGAATTTGCCGACAAAACCAAAGCTGATTTAAGTCAAAACGGGATCATTTTCTCGCAATTTGGTAATGGGAGAAAAGTTATTGAAAGAACTAACTGGGCACTGAGTCATAAAATACAATCTACTGCTTCATTAATTTACAAGAACGCTCTGCTTAGAGCTAAGAAAGAAGTTCCTACAGCTAAATTTGTAATTCCAATGCACGACGCCACTTTGTACGAGATATCATCTCGGGAAAAAGATGATGTTATTCCGAAATTGATTGACATTTATAAGCATGAATTTAAAAAAGTATGCCCGGAAATCAATCCTATTGTAGAAGAGAAATTGTTTTATGGAAAAGAAGAAAAAACTTAATTGTATTGACCATGTAGGAAATTATAATTCAGAATATAGAACGGAGAAAGACCAGGAGCGAGGATGAAGTAAAAAGGAACTGATTCAATGAAGGTATTGGACTAAATAGTAAAAGATGCATTGGCTATAAGTTAACGAGGAGGAAAGAGAAAATAAATTCTATGACTTTTGTTTAATATATTCAGATGCTAATCTTGCCATAAGTGTTATTTGGGAGAACTAGATTTTTTTTAAAAACCTCCATATCTAAAAGACAATGCGCGCATACAACCCCCTCCCAAATTTTCTCCTTACCTTTAATCCAAATGCAGCTCCCCAAAGACTACCGTGTCTCAGTCCCGCTACTAAGCTCATGCTTTCGCAGTACCAGTGCCTCCTATAAATACTACTGGTTACTCTCTATATTGGAAGCCGTAGAAGAAGGCAAAGACCAAATCGATAAGCAAGAACTCTTTGCCCGAATGATTGCCAATGCATGGTATACATTGAACTACTTTCGTCTTTCGTTTGGTAAGCAGGATAAATTTCAGGAAGCCATCGAATTTTTAAAGAACCTAGAGGACATTGACATTAGCGAAAAGAAAACGGCTATTGTCAATAAACTCTTGAATTCCTCAGAGAAGGAAACACAGAAACAACTAAAACATTTCGATAACAATGTTCCCTATAAGTTTCTGAGTCCATGGCTGGGTACAGGAAACAAAAAAGAAATGTACCGTCTCTCGCAGGAGAATTACAACTTCCCTCCCTACGCATTGTACGAAGATTGCATTCTTATACAACCCGACTGGTTCAATTATTTCAAACGAAATAGCGGCGTTCTCAAAGACTTCTGTTATTGGAACCTCACCTTATTCTTACAATCGCGAAATCCGAATGTTCCGGGCATTGTGAACAAATTGAAACGTCCAGAAAAACGTGGAAGCCTCTTGAAACACAAAAAAGAATTCTGGGATTTGGTCATTGATGAATTAGGGTTTGTGGACTGTATCTATACCGATAAGAAATTGATGAAGGGCACTTATGACGTTGAGCATTTTATCCCATTCCAATTTGTTGCCCATGATTTAATGTGGAACCTAATTCCTGCGGATCCTTCTTTCAACAGTTTTAAAAGAGACCAGTTACCTCCATTGCCAAAATATTTCGATGAATTCTACCGTCTTCAAAAAGAAGCCGTGAATATTGTAAAAAAAGCAAAACCCAACAATCCGTTTCTTCAAGATTACCAAATGGTCTTTCCAGATTTAAAATTTAGCAGCACAAAATACAGGGACTGGATGGAACCTATTCTCACAACCGCTCACAACAATAGTTTTCAGTATATGAATCAGTAGAATGTGGAAGAAGGTTGGAAAGTAAAATCCATCTATTTTTTTCTAACTTAGAGCCATGCTAAAGATTTCAAAGCTCGCCTTTCTGATTGCATGTCTACTGCTCGTTTCTTGCAACTCGGCACGTATCAAATTCGGACCAAAATACGAAGTAACCAAGACTGAGGTCAGTGCTCGCGTTAAGCCTGCAGAACAGGCGGTCGAAACGCCTTTGTTAAGAAATGCTGACATTGCCTCGAATGAAAACGATGTGGCTGACTTATTCACTTCATCTCAGCCTGCTCCAGTTACAGTACTTGATTCAACGGAACAGCAAAGTGCCGCGCAAGAAAATGCTACCGATAAACCTGCCAAGAAAAAGAAGAAGAAAGAAGCCAGTGTTTTTAAAGAAGGAATGCAAATGTCAGGGATTTCCAGTGGACTGTTGGCCCTTGCTATACCCGCTTTCTTTCTCTCAGGAATTAGTATTTACATCCCCGTAGTGGGTATTATCTTGTGTATTGCAGGAATCTATTTCTTCGTGCGTGGGTTTGGTGCTTATCTCGATGCGAAGAAAACGCTCCAGTGGTATCCTCCAGAATATGCGAAAGCTCAAAAGTTTGGATGGGCAACTACAATTCTGATCGTCAATTTCGTTATGCTTGCCGTTGCGGCTGTGGGGATTTTTTCGTTGGTGTTTTAGATATTAGATGTTGTATTTCGGTTCCGCTCAGTACTCAGCGTTATTGGATTTGCGGGAGCCCTCAGTTTATGCTGGGGTGAACGTTGAGGTCATTCATTGAGCCAGTTGAAATGCGCTCGAAGCGTCTCGAAGGGTGAAAGTTGAAGGTGGAAAGTTGAAGGTGGAAAGTTGTAAGGTTCGCTATTCATATTTGTCAAAAGAATACTTCTACAGAATCATTACCGCATTGGATTGATGAGAAAATAAGAAACTATGAAATGTAAAGGATTGCTATTTCTAGGATGTATGTTAACGGCCTTTGTTGGATTCGCTCAAAAAACAAAGTCGGTAAAAAAAACGCATGGAATAGATGTTGGCGAAATCGTTACGCCCTTTTCCGCACAAGATCAGCACGACTCAACATTCGTTCTGGTGGACGCCCTAGCGAAAGGCCCTGTAGTGGTAGTGTTTTACAGAGGACAATGGTGTCCGTATTGCAATCGTCATCTTTCTGAACTTCAAGACAACCTTAACCAAATTGAGGAAAAGGGCGCCACCATCGTTGCCATTTCTCCAGAAAATCAAGAAGCTCTCGGAAAAACGGTCGAAAAAACAGGCGCTCAATTTACCCTTCTTTTTGATGAGAATTACGAAATTTGCAAAGACTTTGACGTGCTCTTTGTACCCACTAATGCGCAGATCGCTAAGTACGATTCATTTCTGAATGCCGATTTATGGAATGCACATTCAAACGAAACGGTTCTACTGCCTGTACCAGCGACATTTATTATTGATCAGACAGGCGTAATCATTTGGCGCCAATTTGATCAGAACTACAAAGAGCGATCAACTATAGAAGAAATATTAAAACAATTGGAATTATGAAAAAGGGAATAATCAGTATCGTAACCGTTGCGTTAATCGTTAGCAGTTATGGCTGTGTTGGAGAAGCGAAGTCTGAAAGTGGTGAAGATTCTTCTACCGTTTCTGACAACGCTCAAGCAACTACGGATGAAGAAACGGATGGTATTCAATTCTTCACGGGAACATGGGATGAAGCACTTGAGAAGGCAAAGGAAGAGAACAAATTGATTTTCTTGGACGCATACGCTAGCTGGTGTGGTCCGTGTAAACGCATGTCAAAAAGTGTGTTCACCGACGAAAAAGTAGGTGAATTCTTCAATGCAAATTTCATCAATTTTAAAATGGATATGGAGAAAGGTGTTGGACCAATGTTGTCCAAAAAATTTGGATTGAAATCGTACCCTACCCTCTACTTTATTGGAGCTGATGAAGAGTTTACTACAAGCGTTGTGGGTTATCATAGCGCAGAAAGCTTGCTAGAATTCGCGAAATTTTCACTGCCAAGTCAATAGTGTGTCGCGAAGCATTGCAAATACTTCGCCGCCTGGGATTTAATGGAAAGGGCTAATGTTAATCAGTGTTCGTTACTGCCTGCAATGCTTGTTAATTAGTTCATCAACTTCCGAACCGTATAGCTCAGTATACCCCAACTCTGACGCTTCATGAAACGATACACATGCTTGTTTCATTTTTCCCCGCTCAATCAATATTAGTCCTTTAATTTTGTGAGCATATGAATTAATGGGCATGAGTGCCAAAGATTTATCAATGTCATTCATCGCACCTTTTAAGTCATTTAGTTTAAGCTTACTAAAACTTCTATTACTGTAACTAAGCGCTTCGTCAGGTTCAAGTTCCAAAGCCTTGTCGAAGTAGCCAATCGCCTTTTCATGATCACCCTCCTTTTGATAATCAGGTATTTGTACGGTTGACATTTATAGTGAAATGTTTCATCTTTACAGCAACTATTTACACTGGACATTCCGTTTACGCATCTAATTTATTTCCCATGAAAATGATCAAACACATTCTATTCGTATTCATCCTACTCGTAGCATACACGCTTGACGCCCAGATTCTTGAAGTAAAAGAAGATAAAAGTGCCATTGTTAAAGAGGAGCCTACTGGTGATGGAGCTCAAATCGCCCGCCTGGAAGCGGGTACGCGCGTTATACAACTCGGAGAAGTGAGCCGTTACTACTCAATACAATTAGCCGACGGCACCACTGGATACTCGTACAAAGGAAATTATTTTGAAGTCCCAAATACCGATACTGACGGTACGCTGACAGCAACCTTGACCAAGGAAAGTCTCTTGGCCAAAAGCGATGTATTGAAAATTATTGTGATTGATGTGGAAGTTGGGGATGCGACACTTATTATCTGTCCAGAAGAAAATGGACAGCAAGACGTGATTCTTATCGATACTGGCGAAAATGACGGTGATCGCATTAAGGAGGAATTGATCAACAATGGACTTAAAGTGGCAGACACGCCCATCACTCGTTTTTTTGTAACGCATTACGATCATGATCACATGGGAGACGTAAAGATCGTTGCACCGATGGCTGAAACTGTATACGACCTTGGTGGTTCCATTAAACAATACCCAAGACGCACTTCTATTCTGGATCGTAGAACGATTTCTCTCAATTATCAGGAGGAATTTTCTGGTGGTGTGACGATTGAATGTGTGGCAGCAAATAATGCAACCGATTTCGATCCTAATTATCAACCCAACGATGATAAAAACACCAATTCCATTGGACTCATCATCACTTACAATGGCTTTGATTATTTCACAGCAGGTGACTTAACATTTAACGAGAAACCTTCGGCTGAAAAATCACTCGCCAAGGGAATTCGCAATTGCGACGTTTACCATGTCAATCACCATGGGAGACGAACCACCTCATCCCACATCGATTTTGTG
>CAJQJL010000013.1 GCA_905478665.1 uncultured Flavobacteriales bacterium | reverse complement strand
TTTTGTTGCAGAAATAAAAAAGTCTCCATAACTGTTTGTTGTTTTCCGCAACAAAAGGCGAAAGTGTTTCCTTTAGCTTCACTCATTTTAAGTTTAATCCGCTTTCCCGCAATCGAAAGATTCCTACACGTGCCAAGGAGGATACAATCGTGTATACGTTTAATATGGAGTTTATTCGTGAGCAGTTAATCGACGAAATGTGGGTGCCTGCGCCTGGGGTTCCTAGAGTCATTTTTAAATCGGATGTTCTTCATGTTTCGGACTATGAAATTTTGCAAAATGGAGATATGTTATTGCTCACATATCCCAAACAACTTAAAAAAGGAAGTCGTTTGTTATTGTACGATGGAAAGGACGTTAAAGGTAATTTTGAAATAGATGCTGTAGCGGAGGAACTCGTTCATGATTTTAGAGGGAACCCACACATTGTCTGTAAAGAAGAGGTTTTGGGCGTATATGTAGATCGCAACAAAGTTGGTTTAGCAACATTAGAAAAAGACTACTACATGAAGTATATCGCGCCTATTGTGGATACGAACAAAACGAAATTATACTTCTCAAACTTTAATAAAGACTACCCTGCATTCGATTATTATTCAATGGACCGATTGGATTCGGCCTACACAAGGATCTTAGAAATTGAGGATGAATTGATGATGGAACTCTATCGCTCTGAGTACAAATGGGTGGACGTACGAACAAAGTTGTGGGCAAAGAACAAAGAGATTCAGACGGGAATAGATGCTGAAATTTGGGTGGGAATGAATTACTTCACACAATCCATTTACTATAAGGAACTATACGCGCCTTTATTTCATAGAAATGACACGCTTTTTGTGTTTGATTATTACAAGGACTTCTTGCGAATTTTTGATGCTGATGGAAACAAACTAGACAGTATTCCCATTTATCATCATTACGATAAACGCCATACTGGATGGGAGAGTAAATTAATTCAAGATCGAATTACGGGACAAGTTTATGCTATCTTCGATAGAGCAGGGTATATCTATTTAGGATGGGTTGATACCAAAACGGGTGCGATTAATCAACATGTGAGGCTAGAGCACCGTTATGCACATGATATTCAAGTTTTCGGCAATCATGTCTATTACATCTATCGTCCATTTGAGTCTGCACAGAAAAAATACCTGTGGAAAGAACGATTACCGTATGACTTTGGCAGCGCTAAGATTCAAGAAAGCGAATTGGTAAATACAGATCGCGATGAATAGCTCAGCAAATTAAGCTAATACATTGTATTGGGATTCGCAGAATCCTTAGGGATTTGTTGAATCGAATCCCAATGTTCACAAATCTTTCCAGTTTCATCAAATCTGAAAAAGTCCATTGTGATATATTCATCATTTCCAGGCCATTTTTGATGCGTGTGCAACGCTACTAAGTTGTCTTCTGCTATGCACCGCACGAATTCAATGGTTTTCTCGGGATATTCTTCTTGCATTCTTTCGAAATAATCAATAAATCCTTTAGTACCATCAGCAACAGCGGGGTTGTGCTGAATATACTGTTCGCCAATGTATTGTTCAATTGCCTTTCTAGGATTTCCCTCATAAGCCATTTTATAAAATGCAATTGCGTTCTTTTTGTTCTCTTCTAAATTCATGCTTCTTGTCTTTAGGAATAATTACTTATTCTTAAAATATAATCTGTAAAATAGTTGTTGCTATCGGAAAGCTTACTGCTGATTTCAAACGGCGCATTCTTTGTTATCTTTTCAATGATCACATCGTTGTATTTACGCGAGACTTCAGTATGAATTTTTTCACCTTTCTTAAAGTGAAATTCGGCGCCAATAGAATCAATGGTTACACGTTGATCTTTCATACTCTTCAAGAAACTCTTTGCCACACCACTTTCTACAGTGTATTCAGGAGCATGCTCAAAGTCCTCGATAATAAAGTTTGCATCCAGTTCTCTGTTGATGCGCTCGAGAAGGTTTAAATTAAACGCACGTGTCACCCCAGAACTGTCATTGTATGCCGGAAGTACAATGGATTCATCTTTAAGATTGTCCACGCCTAGAAAAAGAATATCACCTGAATTTAAGGTCTTACCGAGTTCATTCATGAAGTCAGTAGCACGCTCATCGCTGAGGTTTCCAATATTGGATCCTAGAAAAAGTACAATCTTTTGGTGCTTCCCACTTTTCAAGGATTCAAGAACTTCGAAATAATCACCTTGTTTTGGTCGGCAACAGACTTCAGGAAGTTCCAGTGATAGCGAACCCTTCAAGCCATCCAAGGCGTTTTGTGAAATGTCAATCGGCAGATATTCAAATGAAAAACCATTGGCTGTGAGCTTAGCAAGAAGTTCTTTTGTCTTTGTTCCATCTCCAGCTCCGAGCTCAATCAATTCAAAATGCTTGTCTGGAGAAATTCCAAGTTCTTGGATTATGTTATCCGTTTGATCTCTGAAAATTTCGTGTTCAGCGCGCGTTAGATAGTATTCAGGGAGGTGCATAATTTGAACGAAAAGTTCATCTCCTCTTTCGTCATAAAAATATTTTGAAGGAAGTCTTTTGGGCTCAGCACTCAAACCTTCCAATACGTCTTTCTTAAATTGTTCCAACATACTACTTTGCTAGTCTTATTCCTGAATATTGCCACTGAAAATGCGGATGAAAAAAATTGCGATAGGTTTTTCTGCTGTGGTTAGGAGCTGTCACAACAGATGCCCCGCGTAAAACCATTTGATTGACCATAAACTTTCCGTTGTACTCGCCAACGGCTCCTTCTGCTATGCTAAAGTTAGGGTAGGGCAGGTAGGCTGAATTTGTCCATTCCCAACGCTTTCCCCAATCTAATTGCTCTGATGCTGCTTCCCATTCGAATTCCGTTGGCAAACGATGTCCTTTCCAAGCGGCATAGGCATTCGCTTCGTAGAAGGAAACATGGGAAAGAATAGCATCTGGATCAATCGCCTTTAATCCTGCCAATGTGTAATAATGCCATTTTCCATTAATCTTATGCCAATAAAGGGGAGATTGAATCGTGTTTTCTTGTACCCAAGACCAACCTTCATCCAACCAAAATTGAAACGAAGTGTATCCACCTTGTTCCATAAATTCTAGGTACTCACCATTGGTAACCAGCTTTTTCGAAATCGAATAGTTCTCAAGAAAAACACGATGCTTTCCAAGTTCATTGTCGTAACAGAATTCATCTGAGTTATGTCCAATTTCGTAGATGCCTTCAATCATTTCCAGCCAACCATCATTTTTGTTCGTGTCATTCAATAAATCGTCGCTATCTGAATAGACAGGGAACGTAGGGTTGTGCGCAAACATATATTTGATGTCTGTCATCAACAACTCTTGATGCTGCTCTTCGTGATTCAACCCCAGGGTTACAACGTCTAAAAGTTCGTTAGAGATTTCCCCTTTTAGCAATTCCGACATGTGCTTATCAACATGCTCTCGGTAGGCGTATATTTCTTCTACTCCAGGGCGAGTAATGTTTCCACGCTGAGCACGGACAGTTCGTTCTCCTAAAGTATTGTAATAGCTGTTGAATAAGAAGCAAAAGTCAGGGTGAAATTCTGTATAGCCTTTTAGGTACTTCTTAAGAATCAATTCTTCAAAAAACCACGTAATGTGTGCTAGGTGCCACTTTGGAGGACTTGCAAATTCCACTACTTGCGGAACATAATCTTCGGTGTGAAGAGGGATACAAATATCTAGCGATTGCTTTCTGACTTCTAAATACTTTTGTTCGATTGGATGCATGTTATCAGTAATCATATTGGATTAATGGTTATAGACGGTAAAATTAGGAGAACATGACAAATGAGATTTGTTTATTTAGTTCAAAGTATTGGTTTATTTGATCAATGTTCTTTTACAAATTAAATTATTACAGGTGACAGAATACGTCATACCCTGATTCAATCTAGGATTTTCCAATTAAGATAACGCTCTAAGAGAATAGAGACTCCTCTTCGCATGAGCGCTAAACATTTGTGATTATTAGTCACTAATAAAAAAACGAACAACCAGAATATCCGACTGTTCGTTTTTTGTAACTAGAAAGGTGTGATTACAACTTAATTGTCAACCGTGTCATGAAGTTTCTTCCTGCTTGCGCGTAATAGAAATTTTCAACCGTTCGTTCGCCTCCGTAGACGTAACCCCACGTGTAGCCATTATTGACATAGAGTTCATTGAATAAGTTGTTTACTTGAACTCCGATCGAGATTTCTTTAAAGAAAACATCTTTAAGTGTATAGCTCAGTTGAAGGTTCGATGTGAAGTATGCGTCAATTTTACGCGTATCCGTAGAGGTGTTATCTAAAAACTGCTTTCCTACATATTTTCCGAAGAGTCCAATTTCCAAACCTTTCAATGGTTCATAAACAAGACCTAAAGACGCAATGACATTCGGTGAAAACGCTAGGTTAGTGTTGGAATGAACAATGGTATCTTGCCCGCCGACATCATAGTTGTCCACATATTCGTTGAATGCAAGTACCTTGTTCTGACTAAATGTTGCATTCCCAGAAACGCTTAATTGTTTGATAGGTTGATAACCAAATTCGATTTCAAAACCAGATCTATAACTGTCATCCACGTTTGTTCTTGTATAGCCACCTACGTCATTGATCTGTCCAGTTAGCACCAGTTGGTTTGTATAATCCATAAAGTACAGATTTGCATTTGCGAACAGTTTTTGTCCTGTATAGCGATACCCAACTTCGATATTCATAAGCTGTTCATGTGCTGGACGATTTGCTGGTGTGTTCTCTCTGAAGTCGGCGCGAACAGGTTCACGATTGGCCAAAGCAACAGATAGATAAGCATTGTTTCGGTTATTAAAATCGTACATAAGACCTGCTTTCGGATTGAAGAAGTTGTAAGATGCGGTTTGATCCAACGTTTCTAATGAGCCACTCACATCATCAATACCAACGAATTCATAGTTGATGTTGCGGAATTGCAAATCAGCATAAATTGTCAGTTTTTGAACGCGATACGTTCCTTTCAAATAACCGTGTGCTTCAAGCTTGTATCCAGAATTGTCGTAATACCTTTCTCGTATGCTACTGTTAGAGGCGTACTCTGCCCATATAACCTCCCCGAAATGAGAGCCTTCATAGTTATTAGCACCGCCACCGAGCGTAAGGTCGAGACCTTTCTGCTTATAGTTTAACGAGAAGATTCCTCCATAGAAGTGATTGTCGAGCCATCTTCTGCGAATGATGTTAGATGTAGTTACCGTATCGTTACTAAAAATGATAGGTGCCAATCCGTAATTGGCCAACGCGTCATCTTCTTTGTATTGCTCATAATAACCACGACCTCTAGTGTAATGCCCAGCTAAATTCAATACAAGCTTATTTCCAAGTTGTTGGTTATAATGCAGTTGGTAATGATCCTGTTGGTAATTGTCTACTTCGTTTTCGTACGTGTAAAAATTATAGGTTCTTCCAGAATTCAAGAGATTGTCTCTGTCGTCACCAGAGATACCATTATTATCGGCATACTCTTCGAGGTCCTGATCTGAACCAAATAAGACCAATTCGGGAGTACCATACCACGCTTGATAGGTCTTTTCTACACCACTGAAGATGTTGGCGCGCAATGACGCTTTTTTACCTAGCCAAGCCGCTGATAAATACATGGATTTTAGATCTGAAGAAGCTCTGTCGATATAACCATCCGAAGATATTTTAGACAAGCGCGCGTCAACAGTGAATTTGTCTTTCAATAATCCCGTTCCTGCTTTGACGGTATGTCTCCATGTGTTGAAAGATCCATAACCGTTGTCAACAACACCATAAGCTTTTTTGTGGATGTCGTCTGTCTTTACGTTGATACTAGCACCGAAGGCTGTTGCTCCGTTGGAAGAAGTTCCAACACCTCGTTGCACTTGAATACTCCCTACCGAAGAAGCAAAGTCGGGCATGTTTACCCAAAATACGCCATGTGATTCAGAATCATTAATGGGAATACCATTAATGGTAACGTTGGTACGCGTTGGATCGACTCCTCGAATTCTGATTCCAGTGTATCCAACACCAGCGCCAGCATCTGAAGTAACGACCGTAGATGGAGTCATTCGTAGCAGAAATGGAAGATCTTGTCCAAAATTGGACGATTCAACATCTCCCGTTGAAAGATTCGTATAGGTTGTTGGTGTTTTTTCATTCGCCCGCGTACTTTGGACTAACATTTCCTCTAGCATCTGAGGCGATTTTTTGAGCGTGAAATTGAGATCAAGATTGGCACCAGAAATTGAGATGTCCTTTTTGATGGTTTCGTAGCCGAGATAACTTATTTTTAAAGAGTAGTCACCATCTTTCACTCCTTTGATTGTGAAAGTTCCATCAACTTCCGAAAACGCACCAGCGTACGTTTCTTCTAAGTGAATTTTTGCACCAAACATAGGCAAACCGTCTTCTGACGATACTTTTCCTTCAATGTTGTGTTGTGCGATTGTGGCCAGTGGAACTAGGACTAGACCACAGATCATAGAAATCATTCTTGTTTTCATGTTAAATAAGATTTAACAAGAATAAGGGGCTAATTCTCTGTGTAATTAATAATTAGCTTTTAAGTCACTTCCCTTCGCGAGCATTATCTCGATCAGGTCAATGGGTATAATCTCAGCCTGTGTCAACAAGCACCCCTTAGAGACGGGGCAAAACTAGTTTATTTTTGAAGGTTCTCAATAGCTTCGATAATCTTTTTTAATCTTTTTTCATTGGAACCATTTACGACGATGTAATTCTTTCCGTATCGATTCAATGCTTCCTTATAGCGGATAAAGAGGTCATAACGATCGACTGGATTTTCTCGAAGATCATCCTTTTCCCAAGGAATATCTGGTTCACATAAAATGTGGAGATCAAAAATAGTTGACTGAATTAACGCGTTGATTTCCTTCTCAATTGAGCCATATTTATATTCAGACCAAACACCAATAACGATAAAGTCGGTGTCGGAGATTACTATTTTTCTGGTTGGATGTTTCTGCTGAAAGGATAAAATATTTCTGAGTTGACCATGTGCTATTTTTGCGAGATCAGTTTTTTCATAGCGTCCATTTGTTTGCTCCAAATATTCGCGTGCAAACTCGGGGATAAAGTCCGTCTCAAAGTGTTTTGCTAACAATTCAGAGAGTGTTGTTTTGCCTGATGATTCGGGGCCTGTTAGCGCAATTTTCAACATCGTGACTGAGTTTTAAATTTGCGTTGCCATGCAATGAGTCCAACAACAGCCAGAATAGTAAATAGGAGGTACAGTACAGATGATAAATAAAGTCCACGACCCGCATAGAGATAGATGGAGATGAGGTCAATTACGATCCAATAAATCCAGTTTCCCAGAATTCGCTTAGTAACAAGGTAAGTCGCGGTTAAACTGAAACAAGTAGTGAAGGCATCAACATAAGGATTTGCCTGATCTGTAAATTTTGAGAACAGGAAACCCAAGATTAATGTCAAGGCACTACTAATTGCGATGTTTATTGCGTGATTCGAAAGACTCCATTGTTGAATTTTTGCACCGTCTTCGTTCGTCTTTTGCCATAAAATCCAACCGACAATTGCCATGCCGAAATAAAAAGTTTGAAGTCCTGATTCTAAGTACAACTGATAATCATAACAGATATAGATGTACAAGGCTGAACTGATTAATGCAAAAGCCCAGCAAAGAATCTTATTTCGTGCAGCAAGAATTACATAAACGACACTGGAAAGAACCGCCATCCATTCGATGAAGGAGGATTCGATAACTTGCTGAATAAATTCTGTCCAATGAAACATTGTGCTGCTTTCGTACTTAAGTGGTCAAAAATACGTGAGAAAAAGTGAATCTCTGTCACTACAGCGCAATCAATCATCCAAAATCCTTAATATTATATCTGATTTTGTTATCAAAAGAAGAAATAGCGCGGTATTCACGACACATCAAAATTGATGGTGTTGGATTGGAGGGGCAAGAGAAATTGAAGACCGCCAGTGTCTTGGTTATCGGTGCTGGAGGTTTGGGGTGCCCTGTATTGCAATACCTTGTCGCGGCTGGAGTAGGGGGAATTGGAATTGTGGATGATGACGTAGTCGATGCATCAAATTTACAACGTCAGATTCTCTTCGATGTTGAGGATATTGGGAAAAGTAAAGCTTCAACTGCCATCGCAAAACTTTCTAAACAAAATCCATTTGTTGAATTAGTAGAACATGCAGTTCGACTGACGAACGAAAATGCACTGAACATTTTTGAGGGGTATGACATTGTCATTGATGGTACGGATAATTTTCCGACGCGTTATTTGGTCAATGATGCATGTGTGATACTCGACAAACCATTAGTCTTTGGTTCAATTTATAAGTTCGAGGGACAGGTTTCTGTATTCAATTACGAAGGTGGACCAAGCTACCGTTGCTTGTATCCGAACCCGCCGAAAGAAGGAGAAGTACCGAATTGTTCTGAAATTGGTGTTATTGGAGTTCTTCCAGGTGTTATTGGAACTCGAATGGCGTCTGAATGCATTAAGATTATTCTCGGAATAGGCGAGGTGCTGAAGGGAAAACTACTCCTCATCGATATTTTGGGGAACAAGAATCTTCAATTGAACATCACAAAGAATCCTGAGAATTGGGAACGAAAAGTACTTGAAGAGAATTATGAAGATTTTTGTGGAATAACAGACTTGCGTATGGAAATGAATGAAATCTCAGTGAAAGAACTGAATGAGCGAATAAAGGCAGGGGAGAATCTTAAACTTGTTGATGTTCGGGAAGAATTTGAATATGAAATCTGTTTGATTCCTGAGAGCATAAAAATTCCTTTGGGTCAAATTTCAGATCGCTCGGATGAAATAGACAGGCTGACCCCAACTGTTGTAATTTGTCACCATGGAAGACGGAGTGCTTCTGCAATCGAGCTATTGAAGGCAAAAGGGTTCACAAACCTTATTAATCTTACTGGCGGAATTCATTCATGGGCAATTGAAGTAGACAATGAGATGGCCACTTACTAGTCATTTCTCGCCTCATTTCGCAATCTAATAAGTCCTTAAACGATGATATATGTCATCGCCGTTACCTTACAAATGGGAAAAGTGGTTTATATCTTTACTATGAACCAAATTTTCGATTTATGAAGCAAGTATATTTATTCTTGAGCTTGACGTTATGCTCTTTCGGAGTATCTGCGCAGAACTACGGATCTAATACAACGATGGGGACATCAGCACCTTATGATTATTCTTCATCTGGGACACCTATATTGGAAATAACATCTAGCGACGTTCTTTCCGCTTGGCAAACAATTCCATTTGCTTTCGAGTTTTACGGACAACCAGTAACTGGCTATTATGCAAGTGATAATGGCTATATCACTTTTGATAATGCCGCTAGCATAAGTTATCCTACAAATACAGCAATTCCATCTGTTGCTGGTCCGAACAACGCGATTTATGCTTTTTGGGATGATTTGGAAGTGATAAGTGGGTCAGGGTCTGTGGATAATGTTCGAACATATACCTATGGGACGGCTCCACAAAGAGTGCATGTTATTCAATGGTATTCAGTAACTCCAATTAGTGGTACTGGCTTTCTTTATTGTGCCGTTCGTTTGTACGAATGTGGAGACTTTGATGTAGTTCACAATTTCGGAACGGCATCGGGTTTAACAGCTACTGTAGGCTGCGAAAATGCTGGTGGAACTATGGCTACACAAATTGCTGGAAGTCCAAATCTCGTATTTCCTTCTATTGGTAGCCTGGGAGACGATGATGAAGTCTATACTTTTTATTGGGATCAGATCAGTTACGATATGTCCGTAACATCTATTGATTTGTCAGGCTTTGTTATGTTAGGATCAAATTCCATTACAGGAACTATTGAGAATAATGGTGGCACAAACGTTACTTCATTTGATTTAAACTATACAATAAGTGGTGGAGCGGTACAAACGATGCCAGTTACAGCTAACGTCAGTGCTTTTGGAGGAAGCTATGCCTTCACACATAGTATTCCATGGAATGTTACTGTCGGTGGGGAGTATAATGAACTGTGCGTTTGGGCTGAGAACATTAATGGATCAAATGCGGATGAAAGAACGTGTAACGATGAGCTTTGCAAAACCCTGTTTTCTGGAACTGGAAATTCTGGAACACGAACGGTTCTTGTTGAAGAATTTACTGGAGCATGGTGCGGATGGTGTCCCGATGGAGCTGTAGTTCTTGAAGATATTTTGGCAAACTATCCAGATGATGTCGTTGGCGTTTCAATTCATGATGGAGATGATATGGAAATTAATGACAGTATCCGAGAAGGATTTAACGTGACTGCTTATCCTAATGGGATGGTAGATAGAAAAGTCTTCGCTGGAGAACCTGATGAGCCACATTCGAGAAGTGATTGGGAGGCGAATGCAGTTAGTCAAATTGGTGCATACACACCTGCAGATGTGAACCTTGTTCATTTGTACGATCCTGTTAATCGTGAAATTACGTTGGAAGTAAAAGGTGTATTTGCAGATTATGCTTCTGGTGATATGCGCTTTGTAGCCATGATTGTTGAGGACAGTGTCACAGGAATGGGGTCGGGCTATGATCAGGTAAATTACTTAGATGGAACTGCGGGACATCCATACTTTGGAGCTGGAGACCCTATCATTGGATTTGTTCATAACCATGTCTTGAGAGCTTTACCTGGAGGATCATTTGGTAACGCCGGTGTAATTCCGGGAACAGTATCACCCAACGATGTTTATTCTGAAACATTCTCATATACCCTTCCAGCATCAATGGACGAAACGAAGATTAAGTTGATTGGATTTATGGCTTATCACAGTGCGGTAATAGGGGAGAGAGAAGTAATCGATGCAGCCCAAATTGATTTGGCATATATGGGGAATGCAGGGTTAGAAGATGCACAATTGGTTGCAGGCTTTGATCTCTATCCGAATCCAACGAATTCTATTTTGAACCTCGATTTCGAATTAGCGGAATCGAATTCAACGCGAATAGTAATCTATAATGCTTACGGAAAGCAGATAGAACGAATTGGTGAAGGCGCCTATGAAGCTGGTGAATTACACGTGTCTCATGATATAAGTGATCTTGAGAATGGTATCTATTTCTTGTCGATTACCGTTGACGGTAAAGCGACGTATACGAAGCGGTTTGTAATTGCAAAATAACTTGCTCAATCGAAATGAAAATGAAGGGCACCGAAAGGTGCCCTTTTTTCTGTTAACATCAGAAGTTGTAGTGAATTAACGACCTACTAAAAATGGAACCTCCTTAGAGAGATCCCATATATTCTTTTTTTTAGTTTACAACAAGGATTTTCGTTGCAGTTTCTGTCGCTGTAGTTACACGTACAACAACCATTTGTTCACCATTTTGAATTGATCCATTAAATCGATTTTTGTTGCTAACTGTTCCTGAAGTTAGTGTAGCTCCAGTAACCATGTCAAGAACAACAACTTGAGCAGATCCTGTTAATTGATTGTTCAATTCTACTGTGAAGTCATCTCCTGCATTCACTGCATTTGGATATACATTGAAATCCAAAGTTGCACTGCTTGAGCTCGCACTCTTTTCCTTGAAAACATAATTTGATGATCCATCCGCTAAATGGATATTCACAACGTATAAACCTTCTGCGATATTTGCAAGCTCTAAGTCTTCACCTTCACCTCTTACAAAGCGAATCGTGTTGTCATCTTCACCTGGCACAGCAAAATCCGTAACAACGATATCTTGAATGCCGGGAAATGGAGTTCCACTTGGGCTGTAATTACCGTAACAATCTTCCATTGCTTGTGTATATTGCGTCCATGTCATTGGTTGCCATCCATTCTCTTCATCATAAGCAAGATCGAATGGGTTTAAATCCCAAAGGCAATCGACAAACTCTCCCGCAACGGCAGTGTTATTCGGTATTGAACCTTCGCCTGCTGGTGATCCAGTACCTGCCAGCATTTGACCGTCACAGGCTAGAGGAGTCGACAAATTGGCTGCCGCTTGAGAATTATTGTTGAAGATTCCTATCAAGTTGGATAAATTGTATGTACAAAAAGACCCTCCATTTGGAGAAATTGAATTGGTACCAGCGTTGTCGTTTCTCCAAGGTCCACGATCTTTTATCAACTTGAAGTAAAAATCTCCAACTGGAATTGGATTTCCAGTAGCATTGTAAACTGGAGTGTACGTTCCGCCCTGATTTTGGGTGACTTGGTGGGGTCCGCTCCACTTGATTCCTTCAAGACCAGCCATGTTACCATATACACCTGGGTAAATACCACGCTCGTAAGCTTCATCCAAGAACCCTTGGCTCATTTGATTTCCATTAACAGCTGGAATGTTTTGCCAATACTTTGTATCAGTATTCGCTAGGACCAAACGTTCATTTGTACCATTCGGATCTTGGAATACCTTAATTTGCCACGCATACTCGTCTCCATTGCATCTTGGTTGACATGGTTGTAGAGCCCACGGATCATTTGCTTCTGCAACATCGTGATCATCTAAAACAACTTGTTGACCTAGAGCGTCAACTCCAATTATTCGAACTGAATGATCATTGTTAATGTAATGCGCCTCATCTAGACGAACATAGTCCATTCCAGAAGCTGATTCATACTCCTTTACGACGAGAGTTCCACTCTCCGTAGTCTTTGTTACAATTACTTTCCAATGATCTACGCCAGAAGTTTCATTCATAACGAGATAACCTTGTCCAAAATCAGGAGTAGTCCTCACAACATTCGAAACTTCAATCACTGGGTCGATACCTACCTGTGCATAATTGACGATACTTGTCAGGCACATCGTCACACCTATTACTACTTTTTTCATATTAAAAAATTAAGTTACTACTGAAGCAAACTTATTCAGAAATATAGTTGATATGCCCGTGAATAAAGGGAATTGTGACGAGTTGACTAATAATAGTGATGAAATAGTTTAATGAAAAAACACGTTGTGACGAAACCCTATATTTTTGTGACAAAGTTTTTTGCCTAGCTAACGCATAGAATTTTGAATTTGGATATCCAGAAGATATTTGCAGCTTACTTAGGAAGTGAATCAACCTTCCAGACGGCCAAGATCTTCCCCTTGTATTCTTGTTCATATTCTTTTTCCCAATGCTCTTGTATTACAGCTATTGGTTTGGGGAAATTGAACGGTGGTAGTTGAAGATTTATCGGTCTCCAGTCTCCTGTAGTGATATCGTGGTTGACAGTTTGTTTGGGAAATGTTGTACTCACCAGATAAGTTGCTTCAGATTTCTTGATGTTCTGGATAGCTTGAGAAATGTGAGCGTAAGAAAAATGCACAAAACAATCTCTGTTGAGTAGGAGATCTGTTTGCGGAATAACATCCGTTAACAGATCCAATTGCTGAAAGGAGACTCCTTCTTTTTGGTAGAGCTCAGTGTTTCGTTCGACTATTTCTTGAACGATATCGGCTCCAATATAATTTACATTTTTAAAATCCACATTTTGGATCCAATGGAAATCGCCGCACGGTAAGTCGAGTAATGAATGAATGTTTAACTTTTCAAAAAGTGCTTCGAGTTGATGGATTAGTTGATGTGTTTGTTCTAGGGTAGAGCCTGCACCAGAAACGGTTTGATCCCTCCCCCATGCTTGATTGGTGTAAATTTTTTCAAACACCTCTGTATGCTCCATACCATAATAAGGAGATCGCTTTTCTGAGTATTTTAATTTACTATACCGATCCAAAAGCTTTGTTGGAAGAAGACGTTTTAAGAATCGTTTCATTTTAAACAGGTTGACGCGTGTTTGTCATTATTAATCAACAATACCAATGACTACAATTTCAGTTCTTCGGTTCCATTGATGCAATTGATTATAAAGTTTTTTGTCGGTACTCCGAAATTTGTTGATGTACTTTTCTGTCAGAATGATTTTTTCATGCGTATTCCAATTCGGATCTGGATAAAAGAAATGCTTTCCATCTACAACGCGAACGGTGCGGGGTTCGTCTTCACCAAGTCCTACACTTTGAATTTTGCTTTCATCAACTCCTCTTAGTACTAACAAGTACTTCAAGTTATTTGCGCGCTGTTGAGAAAGCTTTTTATTCGCGTCGCTACTACCACGGCTGTCCGTATGTGTTCTTATTTCGACAATAAGCTCTTTGTGACTTTTTAGAAAATCAGCTAGACTGTCCACATACTCGATGTTTGCGGGTTCAGCGGTGTTGTCATATCCAGTGCATGCTGAATAACGCAAATCGGGTATATGATAGACTGCACCTTCTGTAATGACACTGTCTGTTAACTCAAAATAATTAGCTTGTCCCCAGCCAAAACCTGAGAGAAGACTAATAATTGAGAACGAAAGTAGGAGTTTTATCACGCCTTAATGCTGATCGAAGTAAATGGGGTTTCCATCTGGGTCTTCAAGAATGAAGTAACAAGGACCTTCTTCTTTTTCCAATCCGTTTGTCATGATTGGTTTCAGACCTGCTGCTTCAATTGTTTTATGAACGCTACGTACATCCAATGGATTGAATGTCATTACGTTTTTTGGAAACATTCCTTGAAATAGTCCTATCGTTATCCCATCTCTTTGAAGAATCAACCATTTCTCATCAATTCCCCCAAATCCTTCAATGCGTTTGAATCCCAGTTTTTGGTAAAACTCGTAAGATGCTGTTATGTCTTCCACGGTCAGAGAGACAGAGAAGTCTCCATATTCTGCAGTACTTGCTTCAGTTTGACCGAATGCGATAGTACTTATTGTAAGTCCAAGGGTAAAAAGGAATGTTTTCATTTTGGTTTAGATTATGTATTCGTATGGTGTTCTATTAGTTTGCCAATTCTCTTCGTTTCTCGTTGAATTCCCCCATGACACGTTTTAAGTGCGATGAAGACATGTCCATGGCGTTCGACATTTTTGTGATCATTTCAATTTCTGATTTGTCAATGTGTCCATCGGCATCCGCTACCGAAAGTGCGACTTTAATGATCGTATCTTTTCCGTGATCATTTAACGATGGTCCCACTTTTCTCAAGTAGGTTGCCACATCTTGATTTTCCGTTTTCACTTGTTCAATGTATCCTTCCAGCTGCTCCATGGTTAAATCATTGTGACCGAATTTATTAATGATTTTTTGAACCTGAATTTTCTCATTTTCATCAATCACTCCATCGGCTAACATCACCAGCACCATACAGTGTCGGATCGCCTTTTCATAAATAGCCATGAAATTGTCTTCCTGAGGAGCTTCAGCTGCGCTTACAGCTTTCGTTGTGCCGCTAACCGCTGTAGTTTGACTTCCTCCACCCAAAACCCTTGGAATGAACGTACTGTTGCAGCTTCCACATTCTACATATTCCATTGGACTCGCAATGGGAAAGATAGGAATGAAGAACAAACTGAAAAACTTGGTTACTTTTCTATGACGATAGGGCACAGATCGCTCGCATTGCGGACAATTAAAATTTCCTGATTGTATGGTTGACCGCACAGGTCCAGTTCCGAAAATGATCATAGATTCGCTGAGTTAGTACGTAAATATACAGATAGAAATTGTGTTTAAGAAACGACTTCCTTAGCCATGTACCAGAATAAATGAACCGCCAAAGATGGTTTGTCTGCCAATTCTGAGAATTGAATAAAATTTGATTTAAACATTTCTTCGGAGACACCATTGATGTCTTTATCGGTAACGCTATGAAAAGCCATGCTCCATTTTTTAAAGGTTCGTTCACCCTTTTCTCCTGTATACAGCAAGGCAACGTCATAATGTCTCTTGTCGGCACAGATACGCTCGTACAACGCGTCAATAACAGCTTGGTCTCCTTCTAGTAATTGTAAAAATTCGTGTTTGTAATAGAGCAAACAGCCTGTAATGTTGTTCTCCTTGTTGAACTGACTGGCAATCGCTAAAATGTCATCAATGTCTGTTTCTTGAAGATCCTCGCGTGCTGTAGAAAAATAAATGAGTTCATACATATTTAGTAAGGTTCGGCTAAATCTAAGATAGAAATGTTTTGGGAATTGACCGTTAACCGAAATCACATAGTTTTCTTAACTTCGATCTTATGGAGGAAGCCACTCAAAAGACTTCGTTGAATGTTTTAAAAGTTGCAGGTGCATTTTTTATGTTTCATCTCCTTGGACTTGTCTTTCCAGAAGCTCTTTGGGGTGTTCATTTTCCCTTATTTCTGCCAACATTTTTTACGATCACACTTTATTTATTGGTGGGAGGATTAATTCTATCTCACTTCATCAAGCACGAGCGTTTTAATTCCATGCTCAAAGGGATTGGCGAATGGAATATTAAATGGAAGCTCCCAATAATTGGAACTGCCTTGATGGGGGGCATGTTCTATGCTTTTCCAATTTACCATGATGTTTATGGAGATGCACATTTTCTCAAACCTGGTTTGGAGAATCAAATTGTAGAGATGACTGATACGCTTTGGACGTATATTTTTTCGTTTGATTTTCTTGATCCCAAAGTAGGAGGGAAGACCACGTCTGGAATAGTGGCGGCCTTGTCTTATCTTACCGGTGCAACTGGCAAAAGTGTATTCATTGCATTTGACGCAGTTTGTGGTATGTTGTTCGTTTTTATCTGGATTCGTTTGGTTGTTGAGCTGCTGACAAAGAACACGTGGCGCCTTGGACTAAGCCTAATGGGCGTTCTCGCTCCTTTTTTCTTTATGTTCTACGGGCATATTGAGTTGTACTCCTTAGCAATGGTTGGAATGATCGCTTTTCTTGCTTCGGCTATTTTCTATTTACGGAGAAAGAAGAATGTCTATTTGTGGCTGACGCTCATTTTCTTGATCTTAAGTCTTAAGTTCCATATCACAAGCTTTTTGATGTTTCCAGTTGCTGTGCTTGTTATAATCTATGGAAGGGAGAAACTGCCATTGAAGAATGTCCTTGGGGATTTTCGTCAATTATTCAAGAAGGTTGTCTTGCCTATTTATGGAATCGGAATAGCGCTCTTTTTCTACCTAACGAATCAACATGGTAACAAGCGGAGCTTTACAGAGGACACCTTGGAAGACGCACTATTTATTCCATTTAGCTCATCAGAAGCCGCTCCTTTGGATCGTTACAATTTGTTTAGCGGAGCACATCTCAGCGACTATTTAAATCTGACATTTGTATGGTCATCGGCAGCGCTTTTCATTATTATTTTAGCGATAACTTTTGCGAAGAAGCAAGTCGATTGGAAAAATCCATTGGTGTTATTTACAGGCTTTTCGGTGTTGATTTATTTGCCTGTATTCTTTGTCTTAAACCCATTGTTAACAATGTCCATTGATTGGGATTTGTTCTCGCTTCCAGCACCATTTATGTTGGTTTTTGCGTTGATACTCGCAGCACAATTGGAAAAGCAGGAGATCGGACGATACGCGCTTGGTCCCATTGTAGGGTTGGCTTTGTTTGGTCTCCCAGTTATTTTTGTGAATGCAAACAAAGATCCCCTTGCCAATCGTTTGGAAGCTGTGGCTAAATGGGATTTTAAAACCTATTGGATAGGTACTAGTTATTTGGTCGATGAGTCAATTGGACTTAGAGCGCCTGAAGAACAACAGGAAATCCGAATTCAAATCTTGGATGAGTTAAAACCTTTTGCTGTTGAGGAGAATGACGTGGAGTATGCGGCGCTTCTTTGCAATGCTGGAATCTATTATTTAGAAGAAGATAAAGACCTTGATAAAGCACGGGGATATTTTAATTTGTCGGCTGTTTACCGATCTGATTATGTGAAAAATCGTTATTACCTGGCTACTGCGAACATTCGTGCGGGTGAGTATTTCAAAGCACATGAATTGGTAGCATCATTGGTTTTGGTTCAATATCCAAGTTATGTGGAGGCCTTGGAACTTGCTATTGAAGCTTCTGTTCTTTCAGGTAATCGCGAAGATGGGTTGAAATATGTTGAACTATTCTTGGAGGTGAATCCTTCGGATGCGCAGATGCAGAAATTAAGAGACGAGCTTCAATCGCAGACGAGTCCAACAAGTTTATCAAGCTTCTTTGAAAGTTCTGAGAATGTAGTAAATGGCAACCCTGAACCATTAGGGGTAGAAGCCATGCTCCGAAGATTGGAAACAGAGAAACCTGCTTCGATTCAACAGGACACAAGCTACGCACGATTGCTGGGACAAGTTGGAGTATATTATCAGCGAGTGGAAAACGATGTTCCCAAAGCGCTTAAGTATTACCGTGATGCAGCTAATTATTGGCCAGATTTCTCTTCCAACATTTACAATCTAGTCATAGGTCATTTTCTCCTGGAGGATTATACTGCGGCGTATCAATACGTAGATGATTTGGTGAAAGCAGATTATCCAAATCGGACGAAGGCATTAAAAATTGCCATTCACATTTCTGTTGAAGCGAAAGAGTATGAGGCTGCAGAAAAGTACTGTGAAGAATTTTTAAGTGATTCGCCGAACGATGCGTTTATCATCAAGGTTCATGAAGCGTTAAAAAGTGGAATTCAGCTAGAGAAAGTCCGCTTCTTTTTCCGACAATCTTAATTCGCTTTTTTCCATTCTTTCCAAATTGTTTCGCCGAGCAACAAGTAACCCTTTCCTTTCATGTGACTGTCGTAGTTCCAGAAGAGGTGTTCACCTTTGGCTTCTTTCGTTTTGATGATGTCCGTAAGATCAATGAACTGAATCTTGGATTTGGCGCATTCTTCAGCCAATACTTTTTGATGAAGCTGATATTCATCTGTTGTCAAGTTCATCGTGTCTGAACACAACTGCGTACATAACTGTAATTCATATTCATAATAGTAATCCGTGACCTGATTTCTTCCTGGGATATAGACAATTATTGGAGTTGTACCGTTTTCTGTGCAAATCTTCTGGATGAATGGAAGCATTCCACCAAGTGCTGGAGATTGATTCAAATGAATAGACTCTTCGTAAAATTCGTTGATTCTGTGTGGATTGAAAGAACCACTTTTCATTTGTTCAGCCAACGCGGGAGTCGTATGTTTCTTTAATTCATGTTCACCTTTCGTCCATGGGTTTTTAGGAGATGGAGACGGTACCATAAATGGCCGAGCCTCATCGTGCCAAATGGGGAATATTTTACCATTGGTCTTCTTTTGCTTTGATACTTCGAGAAAACGAGGGCGCAAAGTCGGAAAGTGTTGTGGAGTAATTGAGCCATTTGGAATGATAGGTTCCCGCTTCCCCAAATCATTTGCGTAAATACAAATAAAGACTACATCGGGCTTGAAAATAGGAACCGCGTCGGCGAGAAGTTTTGCATACGAGTCCAATCCCACGCCCAACATTCCACCGTTGAAGACTTCAAGGTTCTGATCGCCTGAAGCTTTTTTAAATCCTTCGGGAATTGTTTCGTCTTGATTGGCCATAAGTCCTTCGACAAAGCTGTCTCCAATAAAGAAAGCACGGGTTGTTCTCTCGGGGCGATCAATGGTCCATTCTGAATCTCTAAAACCATAGTGGTTCATGTAATGCTCGAAGACGGCCGATGTATCTGGAGCCGATTGCCAAGTCCATGTTTCATTACGCAAGTATTCTGCTCCCTTTTCTTCCGCGTTTGCCACCATGTAATTAATTCGGTTAAAATTGGCTAGTTCGGGAAGCGGATAAACAATACGGATCACAACTTCTTGAAGTACAAAAACGACAAGAAGAAAGATAAGCGTCTTTCGACCTTTCTTTGGTTTGCTTTTTACGGGCTCCGTATTGCTCATTTGGAATATTAGTTAGTGCACTTCTCTGTCAAAAATACAAATCTTGACGTATACATTACGATTACCAAGGCACCTGTTCTGGTTTGCGCCTGAGCAGCCAATGGTTCTCGAATTTAGCAACGGGTTCAAACTCCGACTCCAGTGCAGGAAAATCTTCTTCAAAAATATAATAGTACTCTGCGTCTGTTTCTGGAACGACAAACTTGCTATATGCTCTAAGTTCTAACCACGGAGTTTTATCCGTCTGCTGGTAGAAGAGAAAGGAAGGGTGAAATTGCCAATTTGTTTCCAGCGTTATGTTCCGTCCTTCGCGATTCTCTTCCAAATAATCCAACACTTTGAAGGTGTCTGCATCGTAGCGCCATTCCTTTACGCTGTCCAGTTTAACGGTCTTCAGCAATTGAAAAATGCAAACGAGCACGATGAGTATGGAAAAGCCAATCTTTATTTTTCGACCTTTTAGGGTAGTGAACATTTCGTGTGACGAGATCAGTGCAACGATAAAGAGCGGGTAGAAGAAGAGCGCCGTTCTACCATAGAGATTTGGGGTGTCGAGTAGCCAGCATTGGAGCATGTTGATTCCAGCGGTCAAGAGAATAACGGAAGTCGCAACGAACAAGGGTTGAGAAAGTGTGTTGATTTTGAACTTAGCACGTTTAAAGGCGACAAGAACAAACAGGCTGTT
>CAJQJL010000012.1 GCA_905478665.1 uncultured Flavobacteriales bacterium | reverse complement strand
GTTTCAACCAAAACATTGTAATTTCCTGGCACCAGTTTCTTGGTTTCAAGAACAACAATATCACCATTATGGGCATCTAATACTAAGCCACTTGGCAAATTGTTCGTCTGAAAATTCACTAGATCTGATTCAGGATGAACCTCTACTAAAACATCTCCTTCTTTATAATCTGTAACCGATCTGGGGTGTGTGAAAAGGAAATCTCCTTCTTTAAAAGGCGAATACTGGAGTAAGGTCTTTATTTTATCCTGAAGCATCGGATGGTCAGGATAATCACTTGATCTTTCATCCAATTCCTTCACTAAAACCTGCAATTCTGGATACGCCCCGATATAACTCATATGAATCTTAACAGTATCCAACAATTTGTCATAAGGTGTACCTTGCTCCAAATCTTTTTTACGAATTGAAGCGAGGTCAATTAAACTTGTTACTAAAACATAGTAGAGATCAACGAAAAAATTGAGCTCCTCTTGGATAAACTTAAGTTCATCCAAATTGTCGGTTGAACATTCCAAAGCCTTTTTCTCTTGAATCCTGCTCGCCACTAATTCAAGGCGTGATATCATTTGAACAAAAACATAATGCTCCTTTTCTCCGAATACGTATTTCTTATATTCAGATGGTGTATTGAGTTCTTTGTCTAGAATATCTAGAAAGGCATTTACATAATTTAATGTCGCCTCATTGTCCTCTTGATTTCGTTTCGTATTTAATTCCTCAAGTGGCTGCTGAAGTCTTATTAGACTTGACAAATCTGTTATATGAATCGCCTGCGCAGCTGCAATTTTGTCTGTCATAATTTCCTCGCTTTTGAGCTATTTATTTGATTCAATCCTTCGATTTCAAGGCCTTGAATAACCTCATTTTCAATTTGCACTTGGCTGCTTTCAATATCAACGTCAACGGATTTAACCAAAATATTGCTGTAATTATCCTTAAGGTTGTTCTTCACTCCCGCATATCCATCTCTTGTTCCAGCACTTTCTCCGACACCTTTTATTACACGGTTTTTCTTGATAATGATAACGCACTTGGCAATGGAAAGTCCACCAAAAATATCTTTGGTTAACACATAAATTGTCCATTTTCCAGAAGTCAAATTCCCTTTGTGCTCGATCCATGGTGATTCTTTAACCCAACTACGATCGTATCTAGAAGATTTTGCTTTTGCTGGCTCAATCTTTACATCTTCGTTTTGTAAGGCCCAATCTGACTTTCTGTTTGCCGTTCCTGCTCGCTTTTCAGATGCACCACTCTTTTCAAAAACTGAATGACCAGCTTCATTGGGTGCTTTCTTCTCAAAACCAGCTTCTAATTCCTGTTTTGATTTCTGTACGTTTTCATTGCCAACGTATTCCATTACAGATGGAATCGTTTCTAACACCTTTATTTCGCCAGTTTTTTTGTTAAAGGCTGTTCCTGGCGGAATTAATGTATATGCCAATTCAGGCATCGCCATTTCTTCTGAATCAGGATTATAGAGAATTAAACTTGCTCTGGTAATTTGTCCATCTGGATCTTCTGGATAAGCCAAAATATCTCCTCCATTGAGGGTATTCAAGAAGCTTTTGTTCTTTACATCCAAATAATAGGACTCTTTATCATCACTTATCACAAGGCTAACTTCCTTGCATGAAGTAATTCCACAACCATCAACCACATGAATCGAAAATTTGGTTGTACCAACAGCTTTTTCTGCAAATAGCTTAGCGTTCGAAACATAGATTCTATTGTTACTTGTGTCCAAAGAAAGACCTTTAGATGTCAGACAATCACAATTTGGTGTTGGTGGAACAAATGGTGAGTAAGGATATCCTATTTCATTCACATATCCAACCAGATATTCTTCTGGTGATCCAGCGATCGGACCTCCTACTTTTCCTGGTTTTTCCGATACCTTTGGCTTATTAGAGCTCGGCTGTTTGCCACCTTTTGCCTTTGGTGCTTGCTCAGGCGCTTGATTTTTATTCGCTCCAGAAAACTCTACATCAACCCCATACTGGGTCTCTTCTATAATGAATTTATTCTTCGAGTTCGCCATCCAAGGGTGGTTAGCCACAGGAAATGGGTTTCCATTACAATCTACACAGCTACATGAAATAGATTCAATCCCATTGTCATCTTCAAAACTCATGACTGTTTTACCAATTCCTGACGTTGAAGGAATATACTTCAAGATTGGGTTATAATCTGGAACATTGTACAAATATGCCAAGTATGAAGTTCCATCAGGGAATTCCTTCAGGCATTCGAAAGGTTTGTTTACTGGTCCATATATTTTCGTTGATACCAATGAATATCCTCCATAAATATCGTACGTTTCAACATCAAATTCATAGACATTGACCTCAAGTCCATTTACAACTTCAGTTGAATTGAAGATGTTTACATTTTCAACCTCAGATAAGAATAGAGAAGCACTAGAAACATTAAATACCAGTTCCTTTTTCACAGGGTTACCAACGGAAACTAACTGATGGGTAATTCCCATTGCAGCCAAATCGCTTTGAACTCCAGCGCTGAGTACATAGCTAAATAATCCTCCATCTTGAGGGTCTGTAATTGTTACAATGGCTGGTGAAGTCCCGTACTTCCCAGCACAGGAAGTAATGTCTTCAAGTGCTGTTGCTTCGATGTCTTGTTTAACACATATATTACCTGCCCAAGTATTTGAAAATCCACAGGTATCAGTTACGGCCAATTGTGTAACAGGAATGGTCACCACTCCCTGTGCATCCGGTGTTAGTCCTTCAACATACAATTTAAAGTCACCATAAACAGCAACATACACCTGAACTCTGCCATCTGTTGTAAGACGTGCGGCGATTCCACTTCCCGGAATAGCTAATAAGCTATACGTACTAAGTAAAACACCTTCGCTTTCATGTCCATCAGCAAATTCCAATAGGGTATCATCCGGGTTCGGATAAATCGGATTCGTTAGATCAAATGTTGCAACATGTGCATAGCCTAGGGAAACTGGAACTGGAGGGCAAGTGCCTTTCGTTTGTATCAACTGTGCATTACCATAAACTAATACTATTGGGAAGGCACCTAAAATAGGAGTTCCCGGATTATATGGATCGTCCATTTGACTCGAGCCGGACAATACGGTAATACCACCTGTTATATCGGTAATCTTAATAGTCAACGCAGCTGTAAAATCTGCTGGTGGTCCAACTGCTGCTGTATCATTTACTGAAGTTGGAACTACTGCATCAACAACAATGTCACCGGGTTGATACAATGTTTCATCTAAAGAATGTGACGCCGCCCAAAGCATCACATCTCCATGATTTTCAAGCAATTTCAGATATGGCGGAAGGGTTCCACCTTGTAATAAAGCAGAGAACACTAAACCATTTGGATCGTGAATATCTGATAATATATCTCCGATGTTCAAGTGCGTATAACACTCTGGATAAATTGTATAAAATGATTCTAAATCTGGAATTATTTCAATTGTAACATCAGTACAGGAAACCTGACCTGTATCACTATATGTTTTAACGGTAAATGACCATATACCAGCCTCTACCGCAGTATTATCAATTACGACAAAATCTCCTGGGTCAAATGTCTCCATTGGATCAACCAATCCAAGACCAGGTTCCATTGCCTGACCAGTATAGAATCCTAAGAACGCCGGAAGCTCTCCCGAAATAATTTCTGCCAACTCTAATACACTTCCGTCTGCTGCATCAGACACCCATGCCATGACATATCCATTGGTAGTGCTGTCACCTGTAAAGTACTGATCGTTTCGAACCACAGTCTTGTACTTGGACTGATAAATATCAACAAGATTATTGAGTTTTTCAATCACGCAATTTCCATGCTCAACCATTTCGTTGTAGGCTTCAGAAATATTCGTGTTTGCTAGTAACCAATCATACTCACCGGAATTAGGTATTATTGACGATATAACCAATTCTTCATTGATCGCATCATCAAACTTGAGTTGACGATCCAACTCAACATATAACCCTTGTGCAACTAGCCAATCATGATAGCAAAGCTCAAATTCTTTCATCTGAGTGCGATTCACCCATTTAATGTCCATTGCAACGTGCGCTGGTGCTTCTAAACGAATGATTTCTTCAGAAAATTCACGGTAATTGTAGTCTTTTGACCTATCTGCCCAACCGGGAAGAATTACTGTCGCTCTGAATTCATAGGGGTTCGCTACTCCTTTACATGTTGTATTGTCACAGAAATATGCGAATGCTCTTAATCCCCGCTCCTTAACTTCCTCTGAAGACAGTTGAGAAGATGCGAGTCCTGCCAATATTGTTGTCCCGTCAATTATAAAGTAATAATTGAAATTCGTGTTTTCAGGGTTTCCAGCTCCATTAAGCCATGGAACTGAAATTGTTCCAAAAATATAATTGTCATAATTGCAACCGAGCCCATCATCTAATAAATTCCCCCAAATTATATGGTCAACGGAATTTTCACCTCCTAGGGGAGACAGATCATAGTTGACTGGCGAAATATTATCCAATTCATCCATGAAATCCTTCCATGTAACCGAAGTTCCTGCCACAAAGTCAAGATCTGATAAGTCAACTTGATTTTCTGACAGCGTATAAACATATGGTTCCACAATATTCACTGAGAGTCCAATTGGATCAATGTTGGGAGATGATAA
Source organism: uncultured Flavobacteriales bacterium (assembly GCA_905478665.1). Taxonomy (GTDB): domain Bacteria; phylum Bacteroidota; class Bacteroidia; order Flavobacteriales_D; family Crocinitomicaceae; genus UBA4466. Next base: position 36,990 of record CAJQJL010000012.1, on the reverse strand, counting down.
ATCTACCTCTTCACATAAATAATATTGTTGATCATAGAGCGCTTCTCCTGTGTCGTTATCAGACAACTTATACACTCCATCATAATCAAATGGATATGCCACCGGAGGGTTTTCTTCAGTTTCAATGGAGTCATATTGCTTTACATCTACAGCCAATAGCGAATAATTGTCCGTTTTAGGTCGGAGTAAAATATGCTCCACAACGTGAATCCCTGCCTCACTATTCAAGTAGCCAATAGCATTACTGAAAAACTCTTGTGCCAATAACATCCATGCTCCCGAATCTTCTCTCGATCCTGCAAAATCACTTATAGCGATCACACCACCACCACCACCGTCAGTCACTTGAAAGTAGTACTCGTTATTTGATATCTGACCTAACGCAGGCAGAGAAAATCCTACAGTGTCGTTATTCACAGCGTTCAGGAAGTCGTCAAGTGCCGTTTCTGCTTCAGGTAATGTTGGCTGCCCAATTCCATTGATAAAAAACGGCGGAACTGCAGAACTCACTTTAACTGTATAATGCCACAAGTTTGTTCCTCCATCTTCGTAAAAATCTGTTTCAAAAGTGATCACATCAAGAAAGTAAGCATCGACCAAAGCCAAAGCAGCATCTCTTTCTGCAGCACTCGCATAAACTTTACTATTCCCCAATGGAGCAACGGGAACAGTACTATCAATTCTAAACCAATGTTGGGTTGGATGAGAAAAATTGGTTACGTTCCCCTTCCCTTCATTCTCAATAAGCTCATTGAATTGAGTGATGGCGTCATCACTTGTTGGATGTTGGTCACCATAAATTTCTAAGCCCGTATCGGCATCAATTGTAAGTACATATCTATATTCAAGAGCAACCGTTGGATCAATATTCACCTGAATCTGCTCAATGCGCATATCATGTCCAGAATACAGGAAACGTCGGCTCTCATCACAATATCCTAAAAAGCGACTGATTCTATGTTGGTACCCTGTAACATTTTTCGTATCCCAAACATCAGGATACGTTGCAACATCCTCAAAAGTAGATGTCACCGGACGTAATGCAGAGTAATCAAACCCTTTACCACGGTTCATACTTATTAAGTCATAATCCCTAAGAAATTTTGCCTTATCTGTGAGCAAGCGATCCTCAAGATTTATTGAATGCATGATCGTTGAATATTCTACGAATTTCTCGTTAAATCGAGCAATCAAGTGATTTAAAAAGCGGGAGCGTCTATCAAAAAACACTTCACTACTTTCCGTGTCTTTCTGAATCAGATCCTTCAATGCGCTTTCATCCAGAATTCCAGCGGGAGAAAGCGGAGATGAATCATATTCTTCGACGTACAATAATCCACGATCTTTGACATCTTCTAGCAATTGAGTGTAATATGTCTTATCTATTGACTCATCCCAAGAAAACAGGAAACGTACATTGTGTAATTGTGCTAAATAATTCGTTAGCAGTTGTTCAAAGAAAAGCATAAACGCCTTCAACTGTTTAGCCTGAGCTTTTCGTTCCTCCGTTTCTTCTTCAGCCAAACCATCTAGTCCAGTTCCATATACCAGAGGTAGTTCGTTTTGAACTGGGAAATAATTATTCACTTCCTGATAATCTCCTTCAGGTACTTCCAATTCAAAGGACATCTGATCGAGACGCTCTCTTCTTTTTCTATCATTCTGACGTAAAATATTCAGTTCATCAAGCGTCTTGGCTGTATCAAGTGATACGGGTACACTATTTTCACCTGTATAAAACTTTACCGTTTTATTAATCGCATCAGATGCTTCTGTTGTAACGGTGGCTAGTAATAACTCATAAAAGGTACACGTGTCCATATCTGAGCTCAACTCAAGACACCATTCTTCTCCTCTTTCTGTAAGCAATTTGGATAGATCAAGATCGCCATTCGTATCTTCTATTGTCGCGTCCGAATTATGTGCTATCCCATCATCCGACAAGTAATTGGCAACCTTCAAGGTTTTAATGGCTTTAACGCCCGGAACATCCATAATTACCTGATACAAATCAGATGTATGAATCCGTTCGAATAATGTAATATCTTCTAACTCTTCCTCATCGATAAATCCATGTGCTAACAAGGGGCCTTCGAATATTTCATCTACCGTCTTTCCTGCATCAATTCGTTCCTTCATGGAGAAAAACGATACATAAGGAATTAGGAATTGTTCAACATCGAAATAGACTTGGGCATGGACTTTTTCCATTTCCGAGTCTGGATAAACCTCAATGTCCGCCCAGAGAACAATCTTTTCAAAGCCTTTCGGTTTCTCAATAACTTTTCGAGAAGGTGTTCCGGATAGTTCGTGCACATCATCGATGAAGTAATCTTCGCAAAAATTTCGATACTCCAATAATTTCGCTCGTGCTTCTTCTAGAACTCCTTGTTCCTGTGTTAATCGGTCGGCCAAATCTTGGTCCATTGGGATAACCAAACGATCAAACTCTACAATAATATGGTAAAGTCCATTTAGATTTGTTACTAATTCTTCAGTTGTTGATGACGCAGGGTCTGTCATTGACAAAACGCTTTCATCATAATCAACATAGTAGTCGTTTTCAAATGTTTCAGCAATCTTAATCCAGGCATTTCTAACTCCCTTTATATCGATCAAAATTTCCCGTAAATCAAGCTCAGTAACTTGATTACATGGCAGTATTTCGGTCGCTTTATGAAAGGTGTCTTGATGATTATTGAAAGCCTCTTGCTCAGCAGTAAGCAAATCTTTCACATCATGTCCTGTTCTGTAACCCAAATCCGTTATTGCGTATGCAAGAACTTCTAAAAGAGTAATTCCTGGATCGTGTTCGTTATAATCCGTCCAGAAGGCACTTGAAAGAGATTCAATATGCTTTAACCCCATTTCTCTTAGGGCCTTATAATCCTGACTGCTATTTAATTCCGGATCTTTTTCTATTGTTATAAATTCTTGCATCTCCTATTCCTTTCAAGGTTAAATCACTACGTCTTAATTATGTATGCGAGCGTATAATACGGCGGTATAATATCTATTGGGTCTGGTGACGCAGCGAGTGAGTCTCCTGAGCCATCTCCCGTGGTTCCTGTTATATCATGATCGTGATGGTCCAAATTGACTGTCGCGGTCGAGGCCCCGTTACCTTCAATAACAGTAACCGGAGCAAAGGTTGTAGCACCCCAAGAAACCTGAGGATTAGGCACGACTAAAGAATCGAAGGCCACATTGAACCCAATGACATCGTTAATTGGAGCGTTGATTCCATGGTCATGCCCTTCACTAGAGTTCACGAGGCCTGAAGCATCATGGACATGTGTTGGGATATTAGATCTTCCCAGTATAACGTTCGGCTCCCCGGCAATAGTTCCATCCGTAGGTGTCCCAGGTGGAATAGTATGTCCTGCGAGAAGATCACTATGCGTTCCAGAATGAGAATTACTATCCACCGGATTATGACCACGAATAAATTTACCTAGAAGGTTCGGCCTTCCAGCTGATCCATCACACAATGCCCAACCGTCAGGAGCCCTAGAACCACTCCACATGCAAATAACTCCGGGGGGGATGGGACTCGGTGGACTTGTTCCGTTGATCTGAGTTCTTAGGTCCTCAATTTCTTGCTCAAGCATAACAAGAGTGAGAGCCGGACTTAAGGGTAGACCATGCAATTGCTCAATCGTATCATTTTTTGCGACCCCAATTCGTTGATCTACAGGTTGATTTTTTGCAACTGTTGAATGCAACCGACCATTATCTATTTGATGTTCACTTGTATATTCGAGCAAACGCGTGAAGACCTCACGCATTTTCGTTGCAGTAATTTTCTGCTGAGTATTCTCAACAATATATGTGTGAATCAACTGTTGTATATCGCTATAAGATGTTGCCATTTTTCTCTTTTTTTAATCAAATGTTCCTCCGTGTGATCCGCTATCGAATGATCCTTCACCCAATGCTTCCTCTTCTTCCTCCGTACAAGCCGGCCCTTTAATTTCATGATCCAGCGCTGTTACTAAAACAGAAGAGGCCGTAGTGCCTTCGGCCACGAATACCTCTAACTCAGCCTTATTCTCATCTCGCTTGTGATACATTCTGAATTGTGTCACAAAATCTACATATTCACGCTCCTCAATAAAATTCAGAATCACCGACCGATTAATTTTTCCGCCAAAAATGATTTCTTCTTCCTTACCAAACGCCCATGGAGAAATAAATTCCTTTATATCTTCATTCAACTGATTTTCGTAATATGTCCGATCATAACCGATATGAAATTCAACACCAAATTCAACGCGAATGGTCTCATATTTTGGATTGCGAACACTTAAGTCAACAAAGGGTGAATTGAGCTTCACAAGGAACTTTCTAATCTCTGAAAGCTTTGCTTTGCTCACCTTTAATTCAAAAGGGTTTTTCTCATTCTTATTTTTGAAATATGGAATAACAATCACGCTCACATTTCCTGGTGAATACTCAGAGAATTTACTTGTGTGATTAATGCATTTCACTTTGTATATCCCTGGAAACTCCTCTAGCACAAGATGTTCATAATCACGAATGGTAATTCCACGTTGTTTATGTCTTAAACGCTCTGCAACGCGTGTATAATATTCAGCTGATTGTTCCTTAATTCGGCCTCCAAATGATTCATAGGGTTGTGAAATCGTTTTGATTTCAAAATCCTTATTCACAAACTTGCTGACCGTTTCTGATGGAATCTCTGTATTCAGGCGGTACGGGTTGTTCTCATTATCTACAAACGTTGCCTTTACTGCTTGAGCATGTACAGAAACTAAATTGCTGAATGCTTCCGTATTTCCAGCTACTTGTGCTCTAAACCAGTACAATCCATTTTTCAAAAATGTACTGTCATTTGTTGCTTTATGCGAGACAGAAAACTTAATAATCCCTGAATTAACCAAGCCATTGGTAGTATCTTCTACAATTTCTGCAGTATCAAAACACTCCCATTGATTCTTCGATAAAAAGCTCCATTGAACGGCTGGAACTTCCAAATCGTTGTCTTCAGTTCCTTCTTTAAATTGGAATAGCAGAGATAATGCTTGAGGTGGTTCTAAATCAGAAATCCCTATTAATAACGTTCCTTCTGCTGTTTCCTCAAGAATGATATCTATTGAACGACCTGTGTCTAGGTCAATTTTTGTTTCTGGAAGTCCTTCTGAAGTAATGGCTTTTGCATCCTTAAACAACTTAGGAAGAATACGCTTGGAAAAGTATACATCTCCAGATTCATCTTCTAGCTCCTTTTCGCCTTCAGTTGGAAGTACTTCTACTTCTCCAAATGGCAGAATGTGATAAATTTGTTCCACTCTGTTTTCCCAGGTAATTGGCTCTGCAATACCAGGACTATAATTCACATCATGTGTCGATTTGTAATCAACGGACACTTTGTGCAACTCTGGTGTATAAGGAATATTTGGCATTCCGACGCCACCGTAAACACTTGGGTTTTTAAGTGCTCGTTCTGTTGAGTTTTTTGGATAAGCCGCGTGAAAAAAGTCATTAATTAATTCAAACTTAATAAACCCTCTTTTCAATTCTGTGGAATACTCTTTTAGCTCTACAAGGGTCTCATCTCTTTTGTATCTTATATCGGTATTCTCATCCAATGTTAATAAGTCGAAATTATTTTTCCTTTCTTCTGCATTTGTATGAGCATAACCGTTTTCCTTGCTTTGAACTACAATCTTTCGCGGTAAACGCGCATCCTCATCATTGTCATAATTAAATGAACCATCGCTCAAAACATCTCTATCAATCAATTCCCCTGTTCTGAACAAATGCACAAAATTGTTTGTGTCAAGATCTCGCTGAACTGGATTGTCCCACATCAAATAATTTTCTTCCGAATGCGCAGTAAATGCATTATATAAAGCCATTAGGAAAAATGACACTGGATATGTCATTACCCACTTCTTCTGGCTCAATGCTATTTCAGATGACTGATGTAACTCTCTAGTTGCCGATGAATTATGAGATAAATCTTTCCAGCCATAATTATCAAGCATCTTTAGCTGCGCTGTAAAATGATCATTGTCGTCAACAATCGGGACCGCCGTTGCAGTATAACCATTTTTCGCAGAAGCAGGTTGCTCTTCCAGATAATGTTTATAATGCTCTGAAAAATCGTCAGAAGGTACTCCTTTCCAATCAAGTTTTACCTGCAAATAGGACAATCGTTTCGAAAATATCTCTGCTGATCCAACATAAAAATTGGAACCCACTTGTGGATTTGATGAGAAAGGCATAAATGGTTTCGATGGGTCAACTGTACCCGTATCATTTGCTAATACGAGATTCGTAACCCCTTCCGCTTCCGTTCCAATTAAAAAACGTTCGAATCGAAGATTCTTAAGGAAATCATACGCCAACTGATATTCTTCATTATGTGTTGTTGGAGCTTGATTCATTAGAATTTCAAGCACTGGCCATTCTGTTGAATAGCTCTGACCATGTAATTCACTATTATAGCTAACAATTGCAGCTTGTTCACGTGACAAAGTTAATTCAATGACCATTGTGCTAAGCTCTCCTTCGACACTTTGACCTATTGAAATTGATGGAAGACCATTGGTGTCAATATTGTCGGGTGACAGCCAACCTTCAGATCCAGAAAGCCGAAGCGTTATCCAGTTTGAAAGTAGAATAGCGTAGCCTTCTTTGGTATTGGGAACAGCTGTTCCAACTGGGTACTCCAGTGCATTTACTGAAAGAAAGTTCTCAAAAGTCCCTCCTGCTTCGAATGTATTTACAAATTCTCCTGATTCCAAAATGAATGAAATCGTCAATTTTCTGTTCCCTTCCGACAACTTGAATTCTGGTGAACATATACCAAGTCCAACTCTTGCCAGATCCATTGTTTGGTCCTCAATATAAATACCATCATTTACCTGAGTTTTACCAAATGCTTCCCACGAAGGGTTCTCTTCAGTAAATGCCTTCCCTTCTCCGTCTGCCGAATTTGATTGACTTGCCGCGTAAATGGTTTGAATATATTTTGAATTACGTCCTCGATCAATGTATATTGATTTCAGTTCACTAACTTTCGCTTTGTTGATAACTATTTCACTATCCGTTTCAAAAATAATGTCATTCCCATCAGCATCTTTACCTGCTTTAACAGATGTTCCTTTTTCAACTTTCTTTTGGCTCACATTTTTGGCTGGTTCCAAAACAACATGGACACTGTCCGAAACTGCACTTTTTTCAGTCAATTGAAGAACATCTCGGTAATAAAAGTCTAAATGTGCATCGGTAAATTCATTCACATGATCTTGCGCATGACGGAATAGTTGTATAAATGCTAGAAACAAGCCAAAATATGGGTCATGTTTTCCATAGTCCTCCAACAATTCTTCGAATAAGTTATTGGCTTCAACCTGAAGGTTTTCCAGAACATTTATCATGCTTTGAAAAAGTACCAAGAAATATCGTCTAGCATTGATCGCCTTATCTGATATTGTTCCAGAACCAAAAATTTTCAAGTTTGAATCGACTGAAAGATCGAGGTTCCAAAAATCAGATAAATCAGCATAAACAACATTAGAATCGTAGGCAACACCTAAAGAATCATTGGCGCCTTTATCATATTCCAACAAAGTTCGAATCAATGGTGCCGCTTGTCGCTGAATGACATTTTTTACTGTAGCGGTTAACTCTAGATCCTCTTCTAGCTCAGCTAACCAACCGTCCAAAATAGTTGCAAGTTCAAAGGTCTTCTGAACCATGCCTTCAGTGTTGTCTTGTGCATTGGCAGTTGCTAAAAAATTTCCTTGATAAAAGGCGTCAAATTCTTCCTTGTATTTTGAAGTATTGGTGTTTGCGATATTTGTATAAATTGATGCTTGACCTTTCTCCATAAAAGATGTCCAATCACCCGACCTTCTATTGAATACGTCCCAAAATTGGATTTTACTTGCATAATCAATGGTAAACTGAATCAAATCAGTGTAAGATCGTTCATCTACTTTAACGTAATCCGTTTGCTGCTCCTCAAACAATCGTTGTTTTTGGCTTGTCCCGTCCCGTCTTAACAGGTTACTACATGCGTTACAATCTCTACTGCTCATACTACAGGTTATTAGCTTCGTTCAAATAATAAGGGAATACATTGTTGTAGCGCGTATTGGTTGTTACAATTGTGTATTCAACAGCAATATTAATTTTACCTTCCTCTTGTATCGGTGTCAATGTTACCTTTTCAAGTTTCACCCTTGGTTCATGCAAGGTGATTGAGTCTTTTATACGCGACTCCATATAGGCGGAGAGCCTTGTATCAAGTGGTTCAAAGAGCAACTGCTTCATATCCGCTCCATAATCAGGAAGCATAACCCGCTCTCCTGGTTCAGTTGATAGAAGTATCCCTATGCTTTCCTGAATATCCTCCTCATTTTCACTCATTTGAACGGTCGTTGAGTACTTATCAAATGTTGGTGGAAAATGCCATCCTCTTCCTAAAAATGTTGTCTCCTTTTCTTCCATCGCTATCCTATTAAAACTGTTGGTTCACCAACCACCACAGATGCCCCGCATCCACAAGCATCTCCAACTCTTAAAGCAGGTTTTCCTCCTATCAATACTGTCGTACTTCCCATTGGGAATGGACTCACTGTTGGTTGATGTCCATTTGGCGGTAAAGAGCATGCATGCATATCCAATGCTACTGCAGCTGGCATTCCTCCAATGAGCACCGTTGCGTCTCCTGGACCAGTTACGGTTCCTCCGTGATTTGTTGTGTCTCCTACTCTAGCTGCTCCTGCCATTTCTAATTAATTTGTACAATTGATCCATTTAATACAGCAATTCCATTCGTGGATAATTCTGCACCTGAGGCTCCTTCAAATTTCACTTCACTATTAGCCGATCCAGCAATGTTTGTTCCTTCAATATTCACATCTCCTGATGCTTTCAACGTTATGTCTCCTGCACTTTCAATTAAGATTCCGTCTGAGGTCATCTCAATTTTATTTCCGTTCTGATCTTCAATAAAAATTCCTTCATCTGTATCATTCAAGTGCACTTTATTGTTCCCATCTTCTGTTTCTATCTTTATGATATTGTCTTTATCATCAAACAATAATTTCATTCCGCTTCTGCTGATAATTCCTTTCTCATCGTTATCATCAGAAGGTTCTATAGGAGATGGATTTGCACTGCTATGTAATGCTCCAAGAACAACTGGATCCCTAGGGTCGCAATTTAAAAAACCTATTACCACTTCATCGCCAATCTCTGGGCGGAAATATGTTCCACGACCATCACCAGCATCCAATTGAGCTACGCGAGCCCAAATTCCATCTTGTTCATCACTGATCATTGGAGCTCGAACTAACATTCTAAATTCACTATCTGGATCTTCTTCAATTTGCGTAACCATTCCAATGTGCAATCCATTCATTGCTGGCACCATACCACTGGCGGGTGTATCAATAACATCTCTATTTTCTGAGAACCAACACTCTTTCAATCCAAATTGTATGTCAAGCTCCCAGTTTTTCTCTGAAATTGTATGCCTAATTGCTGATGTGAATAGTTTTCCATTATAATGGTCTCCTACTCCCTTAACTTCAATTACATCTCCTGGATTTACAACAGATACTCCTTGGCACTTTACGCGACCTCTCAATCTTGCTAAGCGAGATTTGAGCATTTTAGCATCTGCCCAAACCTGTAATTCCTGATCAATAATGCTTCCGCCATGCTTAATTTCAAACATTGACGTTCCTAAGACTTTAGAAAGGTCTGACCCAGTCAATAATCCTTGTGTACCTAGTTCTGGCTCCTCTGATTCGATGAGCTCCGACTCTTGATCACTTACGTTCCAAGACATGGATTCAACAGAATCATACTGTGATACGGCGTCCATTTCTGACTCAAAATCAAAAATCGTAGTGCCAAATGAAAGAGTCACAGCAGTATCCTGAGACATGTCAGGTCTTGCGACTTTAAAATCACCATCATTTACCATTACAAGCATCCCATTTTTCTCTGCTCTTGTAACAATAAAATCCCAGTCTGAGGAATAGTATTGAACCATTTCAGAATGCTCTATTTCCGTCGCTTCAATGTCATTTGTCAAACTATATTTCCTTGAAACATTGGCTTTATAATTCTTTTTGTGTTCACTTAAGATTTCGTCGATGATATCTGAATCCAGAGAATCATAGAAATATCGGCTCTTCCGACCAATGCATAATCCTGCATATTCGTCCTTAGCTTCTAATTTGAGAACGCTATTCTTGTTTTTTCCAATTCGGATTCCTTGGCGTACAATTACTCCCTTGAAAATCGTCTCAGTTTCACCGTTGTATCCAGCTTGGATCTCGATTAATTTCCCAGGGTCAAAATCACCTGAATCACTCGCCTCAAATTTTCTTTCGGAGGCATCTCCATCAATGATGGTTAGTTGTGCGTATGGAACTTTGTTTACCTCTTTTTGAATACAAATAGTCTCTGCCTGATAGAGTTCATTCATTGGTTCTCCATCAAGTAATATGTTCACCGTCTTTACATCCGCTGTTCCTTCCTCCAAAATAACTTCCTCGTTCGCCATATTTTACTTATCAATTGGTGGGAAAAACAGTTTTTCCCCTGGTTTGAGGTTTCTGAAATTCTTAAGTCCGTTTGCCTTGGCAACTTGTAAATAATATTTGCTGTTGCCGTATATTCTTTCTGCCATTAGTGGCAGTGTATCTCCTTCTTTTATAACTCTTGAATGCGTGAGATCTGGTGATGAGTTTTTCTCTTCTTTTGTTCGTAAATCATCATCCACCGTCCCTGAAAATGTCGCACCAATGCGCGCTCTTAATGGAACCCCCTCTCTATCAAAAAGCGTATATGAAACATCAACAGTCGTAAGAACCGCTTTTAAGATTAGCTTAGCCCATGAAATCATTACATAATTGGGCCTGTGAGCTTCTCCATTATATTCGGCGCATACTTTTAAGAATTGTGCTACCTCATCACTTACATTCTTCTCTATTCCACTCGCTCCCGTTCCGTCGACAAGCAACTCTATATTATAGTCTTGTGGCTTAATTTTCTTAAACTTTTTCGAAGCTGAAGAAGTTCCAAAACCCTGCCCATCCTGATATTCAATTTCCAGTTTACGATTAAACGTTGTCGGATTGAACATAGCAGTAAATTCAAGCCCGCTAATCTTGTCCTTATCACGGAACTTAGGTCCCTTGAAAGCTTCTATCTTTAATTTTGTCAATCCTTGCTCCATCTCTAACGTTCTTTCGCTCTATTCAATAATTCCATAACTTGCTCTACACATTCTTGAACAATATCATCCTGTGCGGAGTCACCTCCCTTTTCACCGGCACCACTTGACTTTCCTTTAGAATTGTCAATAGTTGTCTTAATTACGAGTTCTCTAATTTCTACTGGCATACATTTCTCTAATTAGGGGACTTTCTTTCAAAAAATTGATATGCTAATTCAACCGTTTCAATCATTACTGCATTTTCCATTGCTTTCAAGTCTGAAATGACCCATTTTACGGGCCATACATTGTGAAAAGACCAAGAATCCAGCGGCTCATTTTCACCATTTAGTAGAACTACAGTAACAGCTATAGGTTCAAATGTGAAATTGTGCAATGCCGATTCAAACCATCCTTTCAACTTAGTATCTATTAACATCCCTCTCTTGAGAACGAGATTACCAAACTGGGCACGATTTGGAAGTCGATGCGAGAATCTATTTTCTCCACCCTCTTCATACGTTTCAATCCCAATTTCAGATGTCAACCCTGTTACTTCTTGAAAACGCACTTCATGGCCACTATTATCAATTGCCAAATCCTTTCCTCCGTCTCCAGCTCCAAATTCAACTTTAAAATGAAAGCCTAATGGAATATCGTACATTTCGCTTCTAACGCCCGTCTCCGCCATAATTAATTAATTAGACATGTTTTACCTCTAATCCTTCGTGAACCAATTCGATTGTTTCAACTGCCACTTCATTTCCATCTGACTTTAGTGATGGGCCTTCAATTTTCACTGGATAAGCGTTGCTCAAAGTCCACTGAATTAATGCCTCACCTTCTTCATTTCTTAATGAGATGGTTACAACCTTTCGATCAATCGAATTATACTGTTGACTATCTACCCAATCTTGGAATTCAAGATGCTTATGAAACACTCCTCGTTTAAGTGTCACATTGCCATATTTTGTCCTTCCAGGAACCTTACGGGGCACAGTAACCTTATCGAATCCATCTCTGTACTCAATGGGTTCAATTTCCGCTGTTAAACCCGAAACCTCTGTAAACGAAGCTTTCACAACAGAAGCATCAGTATCATCACCAATGGTGACGGCATAGTAAAATGCAAGCAAAGGATACTCTCTGTTATCCTTTACTTTTGCATAATTCAATTCATCAGGAAGCAATGGCATAATGATCTAGCGTTTATGATTCCTGTAGTTTGTGAGAAAACCTCAATATGATAAACTCTGCAGGTCTAACCGCTGCAACACCTATCTCTATGATTAGTTTACCTTCGAGAATATCTTGGGCAGTCATAGTAGATCCTAAACCAACATTCACAAAGAACGCATCTGCAGGTTTTGCACCAGCCAAGGCTCCTTGTCTCCACAAACCAGAAAGATAGTTTTCAATCATTGTTTTGGTACGCAACCATGTATTTGCATCATTGGGTTCGAATACCACAAATTCAGTAGCCTTTTTGATTGACTCTTCCATCGTGATGAACAACCTTCTTACAGGAACATATCGCCATTCATTATCGTTCCCAGCTAATGTTCTAGCTCCCCAAACAAGGATACCCTTACCCGTAAAGGATCGAATAATGTTTACTGATTTCCCTGTTGTATGAACGTTTAAATCTTCTTGTGTTTTATTGTCAACCTTAATCGTTGGCTTTACGACATTGCTCAAACTCACATTTGCTGGTGCCTTCCAGACTCCACGATTTGCATCAACAGCGGCATAAACACCAGCGACAGCACCACTCGAAGGAATAACAACTCCTTTTGCAGCAATTGCTCGTTTAATTGCTGCATAAATTGGATCAGCTGTTTCAAGCGTTGTTTCCAATAAAGCAAATACACGTTCAGTTTCTACCCTAATTTCATCAAGTAAATCCAATGCCTCAACCAATAATTTTCTGAAAAATGGAGTAGCAGATTCAATTGCTGCTATTCCTGTCAAGCCACTATAAACTGTAGCATCTAGGACTGTTGTCCCAAGGTCGTAGTTGAAATTAGCAGAGGTCGTTCCCGATGGGTATGTTAATCCTGTACCATTGAAGGGAGCCGCGGCAAAAGCATCCAAAGCACCTCCCGGATAGCCTTTATCCCAAGCACTTGCTTGACGGATTATTGTATATAGCTCACCTGTAGTGATAATAACTTTTTCCTTAACCTTAGTTTGGATATCCGTATTTAAATGATCCATAAGGTCTTGCATCCCATTGCCAAGTGCAATTAAACTACCTATCACCTTGTTTTTGAATTTAGTCTTGGTAACAGTGCCAACGTATGCCGCATCAAATACGCCTAAATAATCAGCGTCAATCAAAACTTGAATGTCTGCCATTGCATCCGCAGCGATGGTAATATCAGCAACTGCAGCCGTATTCAAAGTTGGAGGGATAACACTTACATCCAATTTATCTACAATATTTAAATCAGAATATTGTACATCAAAAGGGAAAGTTGTTTCCAACCATGGACCATATGCAGCTCCATACTTTAAATATTGAGTTCCAACTTTAGTTCTAAAATCGCTTTCCCCAATATCATCGGAAGATGCATCTTCAATTAAATCCATTACCGTAAAACGATCCTGTAATTTGTTACATTGGGCTAACATCCTAATTTGTAGATTTCCCAACTGAGTTACTGAAAGTACAGTTGCATCTGGGGAGAGTAGAATCGTTGGTTCATCTTCTATTTCTAGCGAATCAATTCCATTTTCTAATGCAGTATTGATGACCGTATTAGTTCTTGAATAATCATAATCACCCACAGAAACAATATAACAAGGTCCACCGCCATTCGCGAAGTATGCTCTCATACTATAATACAGATGATACTTCATCAAAATCTCAACGTCAGAAACAACATAATTATTAAGTTGATCTAGAATGATTTTTGGTTGTGTACTGGTTCCACTACCATACGAACCAACAGGCGTAGCAGCTCCTCCAAAGAATTGCTCAAATTCGATCATGGACTTGATTCGCTTCGGGGTATTCGTCAAGTCATCTCCGTTAATCGATTCTGCCTTTTCAGTAAACCCAACAAATGCAGGAATTGCCGTTTCCACCTGCGCTACAGAAGCAGGCAGCGTAGCTATTTCATTGATATAAACTCCAGGTGTTTTATATGTAGTTGCCATAATTATGTCTTTTTAAGATTCTTGTAATTTATGGGAGAAGTTCAGAATAATGAACTCCGCTGGACGCACCGCTGCTACTCCAACTTCGACTATAAGTTTCCCTTCAAGGATATCCTGAGCCGTCATTGTTTCTCCTAGACCAACATTCACGAAAAAGGCATCTTTAGGTTTTGCTCCAGCCAAGGCGCCTTGTCTCCAAAGACCAGTCAAATAATTTTCAATCATTGCCTTCACTCGAACCCATGTATTCTTATCATTTGGTTCGAAAACAACAAATTCTGTAGCTTTACTAATCGATTCTTCCATCGTAATGAACAATCGACGAACAGGAACATAACGCCATTCATTATCATTTCCTGCCAAGGTTCTCGCACCCCAAACTAACACACCTTTTCCAGTAAATGTGCGAATCGCATTGACTGATTTCCCAGTAGTTGAGACATTCATGTCTTCTTGATCTTCATGCGAAATTTTGATCGCTGGATCGGATACATTATTCAAGCTAACATTTGCAGGAGCCTTCCATACTCCACGATCATTATCAACACGAGCATAAACCCCCGCCATTGCACAACTTGGAGGCAAAGTGATAGATAATTCCCCCAATGCGTTACTAAGATCTGTTTGAATTTCCAAAAGGAATTGAGCTGCTGCTGGCGCACCTGCAGCCTCCGCAACAGGTGTAGCCGCAAGAGTCTCAACAGCAGCTAATGTTTGCCCGTTATAGACTCCACCACTAAACTTAATTGCATCATTTCGGTGTGACAATGTTGTATTCAACTCTGGATAATAAGCAGCTCCATACTTCAAGTACTGTGTGCCTATGTTATCACGTAGCTTTGCGATAGGGTCTGCTAATGCAACTGTCTTCCCTTCATAAACATCAATAATCGTAAACCGATCTTGTAATTCATTGCACTGGGCAAGGGCCTGTTGTACAACTGTATAAAATGTCCCAGTAGTACCTGCTGCATTGCCTACCCCTCGCAATTCAGGCATAACAATTAGCGTGGGTTCATCCTCTTTTGAGAGAATCTCCAATGCCTTTCCCGATCCAGTATAATCTGTATCCGTAATTCCGGACCCTGAAACACCTGTTGAAATGACGTAGCATGGTCCTCCTCCATTTGCAAAATACATCTGCAAACTTTCAAACATAAAATAGGTGTCTACCACCACTGGAATACCA
Source organism: uncultured Flavobacteriales bacterium (assembly GCA_905478665.1). Classification (GTDB taxonomy): domain Bacteria; phylum Bacteroidota; class Bacteroidia; order Flavobacteriales_D; family Crocinitomicaceae; genus UBA4466. Next base: position 21,430 of record CAJQJL010000012.1, on the reverse strand, counting down.
ACAGCCAAATTCGGAGTGGTTCCGCTTATAGGAATAGTCACTCCTACATATGGTCCTCCGAAGTTTTCTTCATATTCAACCATTGATGATATTCTTACAGCTTTCCCTGGGTCAACCGAGGTATATCCTAAGAAGGCCGGTATTGCTGTTTCCACTTGGGCTACAGAAGCCGGAAGTGTTTGTATTTCCTGAATATAAACACCAGGAGTTTTAAGTGTAAGTGCCATTTTTTCGTGTTTAGGGTGAATAATTAGTTGATTTATACCGGACTATTCGATACTTCGATCCCTTCGTGACCCAATTCAATTGTTTCGATAGCCACTTCGTTCCCATCAGATTTCAATGCTGGCCCAGAAACTTTCAATGGAAAAGCATTCTTAATTTTCCAATTCACTACGGGAACATGGTTTTCATCTAACAAACTGATCGTAATATCGCGGCGCTCAATCTTGTTTAAAGAAACAGTATTGAACCACTGAAATAATTCATTATCCCCTGCTACAATTCCACGTTTGAGTGTAATGTTTGAGAACTTACGTAAACCAGGCATTTTAATTTTGTTGAATTCTGGTGACGCAGCATGTCTGTATTCAACTGCTTCTGTTTCAATATCCAATCCCGAAACTTCTGAAAATGATATCTGAGCTAATCCTGCTCGTACTGCATAGTGAAACCCAACCATTGGGTATATTTCTACTGCCATAACTTGTGTTTTAAATTATTGATTATGATTATGATTCTTGTAATTTATGTGAGAAGTTCAGAATGATGAACTCTGCTGGACGCACCGCTGCTACCCCAACTTCGACAATAAGTTTCCCTTCAAGGATATCTTGAGCGGTCATTGTTTGACCAAGACCAACATTGACAAAGAAAGCATCTGCTGGTTTGGCTCCTGCCAAAGCACCTTGCCTCCAAAGTCCTGACAAATAGCTTTCGATCATTGTTCGAACTCGTTCCCAAGTATTCTTATCATTCGGTTCAAAAACTACAAATTCAGTAGCTTTCTTTATCGACTCTTCCATAGTGATAAACAGACGTCGAACTGGAACATATCTCCACTCGTTATCATTACCTGCAAGCGTTCGCGCTCCCCAAACAATATTTCCTTTGCCTTTAAACAAGCGAATAGCATTCACTGTTTTTCCAGTAGAATCTACATTCCAACTCTCTTGGTCAGCGTTGTTGATTTTATATACTGGTTCAGACACATAGTTCAAACTAACATTGGCTGGTGCCTTCCAAACACCTCTGTCACTGTCAACTCGGGCAAATACTCCAGCCATAGAAGAAGAAGCTCCCAATACGATTGTTTGCTCCGCTATTAGATTTTGAATTCCACCTAAATGCTTATTCAAAAAATCTGGATATTCCATATCAAAACTCGCGTGAGATGGGTCTGCGGCAATATCAACTATCTCCTTTAATGTCCCAGAAGAAACGTTTGTTAAACTACCATTATTTGTGATGTTCACTGATTGATTTGCATACTGCAAAGTAGTTTGAAGATGAGGGTAATAAGCCGCACCATACTTCAAGTATTGCGTCCCAATTCCTGTTCTGAAATTGGAAATATCGGTTGTAAACGCTGATCCACCATCAATCAAATCCATAATGGTAAAACGGTCTTGCAAATCATTACATTGACCAAGTGCTGCCTTCATTGAATCATAAAATCCAGAGCCAGCAATATTTATCGCTTCTGGAATCACAATCAATGTTGGCTCATCTTCCATCTTCAATTTAGTCAAGGCGCCTGTTACTTTTAACGTTGTTAGCGATCCTGAAAAATTCCCTGCTGAAATCACGTAACATGGACCTCCACCATTTGCAAAATACATCTGCATGTGGTAATAAAGCAGTTTATTACTAGCAGGTGCTGCAACCGCAGGGTTTACTTCATTACCTGCAGTAATTTCAATCGTTATTATACCGTCATCTGGACCTCCAAAAATATCTGAGAAATCAACCATCGAGGTGATTCGTTTGGGATCCGCTACTGTGTTCTCTGTGAGTCCAATAAATGCAGGAATTGCAGTCTCTACCTGTACAACCGATGCTGGAAGTGTAGAGATTTCCTGGATGTAAACTCCTGGTGTGTTAAATGATGTCATATTATGTATTGTTTAAATAAATATATAAGCCTCGGGTTTCACGTTACTCAGCGAAGGTGCAGGCATATGTAGAACTAAGACTTCGCCATTTTTCTTTAATTTTATATTTTTTGGAACTGATTCTTTATACTCGACAAGAATATCAGACTCATAGAGGCGTACATCACTTCCTGGGTTCTGACTTTCCAAGGATTCTTTAGTTACCAAATCTCCAGCCGCAGCTACTATCTCCGAGAATTTTAATGTAGATGGACTTGGCTGCTCTAGTTTGATCGTATCCGAGTTCGCCAAGGGGACAGCAAACACTACAAAATATTTCCATTTCGTTTCACGCGTTGTAAAACTCACCCTTAGTTCTTTAGTTGACAAATCAGTATTGTTAACAACACTGATATCTATCAAACCAAATGCTCTCATTGCGGTAAGTTCATCACTGACATAGAACTTATCTTCCTGAACGACAATAGCATTTGAGATAATCTTAACAGTATAAATTCCATCTGAAGCCTCACTGAGATCAATCAGGGAATCAAAGTTCCCGTCCTCGCTTACGAGGGTTTGTCCAAATTCTACTAATTCAATATTATCCGCATTATATACCTTAATTGTAGCTGTCACTGGCAAAGGATCTGCAACGCTGAAAACATGTGGAAACACCCTTCGTCTGAGCTTGAGGACTGATCGTACTAATTCAATAACTCCCAAAACTTCTGAAGCTCCAACATTGGTGTAATGAAAAAACTCATCTCCAGAAAGCAATGCTACTTCGGTTGTATAGTTGAAAAACTCCGTATTCCGTAACTGTAATCCAAATTTAAGCGATGGAGCACTTGACCCTGTGATTGGAATATGAGGAGAATTATTCACATCCGAATAACTCACCGTCAACCCATTCGCCTGAGGCTGTCCTGGATCACTTTTAGCGGTTCTTGCCAAAAGCTTGAAATTCTTCATGTCCTGTGCTGTAGAGCCAACTGGAACAAACAGAAAATCATTCGACTTTTCATTATCATAAAAGTCATGCTTCATAGTCAAATCGAACAATGTTTTAAACGTGCGCTCCATTAATCAGTCAATTTATCTTCTAATGTTGTTTTCACTGCTGATACAGCTGGCTGATTCTCATGAACTCGTTCATCATTCATAACAACCAATCTTAGTCTATATAAAACAGAGGGCAGGTACTTTGCACCAAGAGCTCCCCACAAATAATTTTGCTGCTCAATAGGCATGCTGTAAACCTCCATAATGAGCTTGTTCAGTCCATCAGGCATTCCTGGTGAGTTATATTTATCAAATACATTTTTCCCTTGAAAAAAGGTAATTACATGTGAAATAAGCTTTAGCCCTTCTCCATAATTTGTTTTTGCTGTTTCAATCTTTGGATTTGCAGCAAACAGGATGTATAAGTTAAATTTCAAGGGGGGGTTCTTCTTTGTCGAAACCCCGTTCACAACCTCATAAGCCACTTGAACCTTTGCAATCCGCTCTTCTTCTATACTCACTAAAGTGCATGCTACGCGGTCATCATCTACCTGAACTTTGCCGTCCTGATCAACCAATGCGTTCAATTCGACACGCGTTGTATCTCCTCCGGCTTTTAATCCGATGTACTCATTTACCTGTTCGACAATGAAGCTTAGACTCTCGTTTATCATAGTGGCTATTTGTTAGCACTTGAAATATGAGAAGTCTATCTCTATTTTCCATGGACAAATTTTGCTCTGAGTGACAAAAGTTGAGGCGTAAAAAATCCACTTATGCTAAGTCCACTTTGATCCAAGAATTTTTTTTGATTAAAACGAAAGCTCTCGCATCTCACTACGATAGAACCTTCCGGGTCTCTGAATTCCGTCTACCAATAATTTGAGCCTTCCCAATCTTTCCTTGTCCTCACTCGATTCTACGCTCGCACCAGCATCTTCCAACGCACGAGAAAGCTGCTCAAAAAGGAACTTCCATTCCGATAAGAATTCATGTTGAAGCATTTTCAACTCACCCCATTCGTTAAGAACATCATGATAAGCACCACTCACATTTTCCCAATTCGACTGAATCGTGACATAAGTTCCATCCCAAGAAATATTCCATTTGGACTGAATATTCTGAGAAGATAGCTCCAGCATGTCCGATCCACCATTCGGATTCTCAAGCATATTGAAAAAGACATCAATAAGGCCGCTGGAAAATGATGGAATATCCTCCTTATAACACCAGCTCACTGGAAAAGAATTCCACAACAAAATTAAGCGCTCTGTATTTCTTTGAAAAATGTGCGTATATGCTCCTTTGAGATTTTCAAACGTTTGATTATCCTCCAAAATGCGGTTTACGAAACCGTGCTGAACGAGCAAGCACGAAAAAATTTCAGGATCACAGATTCCAATCTTTCTGTAAAAATGATTTTCTCGAAATATCGTTACTGATTCGCACGGTAGCTCAGGCTTATCTTCCTTCTCAGGTGCGAACCCTGCTATTCCATATTTGAATGAAATAAAGTCTTTATCGGACTCAACCATGTCAGGATCCAATTGAACAACCATTTGTCGTAGATCTGTATAACTCATCTTCAACAAGTCTCGATCTTCAAAGATTACTTCAGCGGGTGCCTCACATTCTACAGCCGCGCAACGATTGTATTTGTCATACATAACAAACAAACCCTCTGCTTCATAAGTATCATGTGGAACTTCGGCATCTGATTGCGCATACACCTTTGGGCTAGCATCTAATCCCATTCGAACTTTTGTCCGAACATCGTTGAAACGAATGGAGCCAAGTCCATTGAGCAAATCTACTTCTAACCTCATTCGATTACCTCCTCTGGTTTATACAAAACACCCAATCCTTTAATTTTCTTTTCTGACCTAAGCATTAGCTCATACCTTCGCCGCTCAATTCCATCCTCTATTGTGATGCCTGATGTTTGAATTGCTTTTGTCAACTGCATCAATAAAGCCTTCCATTCACTCAAAAAACTAGCCAATGGCATTCTAATGATAGAATTTTCATTTAGAGCCTTGGCATAGCTATCATAGGATGGTGTTCTTCCTAAAAAGTCGCCAACAATCTCTACTTCGCTATTCTTCCATCGCACCTCCCATTTCATAATCAGTTGGTCTTGCATGAAAGATGCTTCCATAGCTCCACTGTCTTCTTTCTGCAACAACCAACAAAGGCCTATTATATCATCAATATTCTTGTACAGTTCGTACGTATAATGCATTCGAATTGGAATCTCATTCCAGAAAATATATGCGGACTCCTCATTTTCATGAAAGAGATAAGGAAATACGTCTGATAGGGTATCAAACTGCACCGCCTCAACATCTTTGATTGTTGGGTGACCACATTGGATGGTGAAAGGGTTTTTTATCGATTCATCCATTTTTCTTATCCATTAAATGTTTGTCAACTAAATTAGCCAAGACATTCTCACCACCGTTCTCAATTTGACTTAATACATCTTTCACAATAATTGTAACGACCTTATCTTTCCCATATGACCATACAGCTACAAGCTCAGAGTCTATGTAATCTGGATAACCGTCGAAGCGTGTAGCAAACAACTCTGCCACATAAGCAGACATCATACTCTTTAATTCTTCTGGATAAGCACCATCAACACCATTATAGTTTTCCCGATAAAAAGACTCTATTGCTGCTGCCTTCTTTTTCAGGAACAATGTTCTATCAACAAAGTGATCGAGTTCATTTCTTTCTAGGTTTAACTCGATATCATATTCTTCCAATAACTCTGCAAAATAATCCAACTCCATATGAATAAACTCCATCGCTTGATCTAATCCATCTTCTCCATCACCTATTAAATCTGACAGATACTCTTCTATCACCTCTATTTCCGCGTCTCCTATTTCTCCAAGTATTTCAAATCGAGCATCACCTTCTTCGGTATGATAGCGAACAGACATCTCGATATAGCTTGCCTCCTTTGTTCTCAAAAAATGTTCTATAGTAAACAAAGGGGTAAAGGGTAAATCATGTCGACTATCACCCCATCCATATACACTGGGAATCAGCCTACATTCATTTTCAAAACCTCTTGCGTTCAATTCATCATCATTCAATTCCCATTTCCCACTTGACTTAGCAATGGTAATTTCCCCAAGAAGACTACAGATTTGCATAACTTGCTCCCTTGTCAACTCTTTTGTATCCCTTGAGACATCCAACATCCAGTTTTCCAGAATACGAATATGATCGTATGTCAACATAAATGGCGGATAACTTCCAGCAATCTTTTTGAAACTGTAGCTGTTCCCGTCCCAATCACTCAGGCTTTTAGCCAATGCGTCTAACCGTGATGGTATTTTTTCCAAAAAACCATCCAATTCATTTACACTTTCAAATCGATATATATCAAAATCAATCATTCTACTCTTTATCTTAATGGACATAGACAGTAATTCCATTATCGCGCATAAATTGCATCAACTTAGGATCATTTCCTTTGCCAAACAAGTGCCATTCAGGTTTCAAGTTATATGGCGGCTTCATCAAGCGAAGGTCTTTTGCAATTTGGCGTTTAATAAAATTGGATGGCCTCAAAGGACCAGATTTAATCTCTCTCGCCGCTACTCCTTTTAAATTATCAATGTATCGCGTAAACTTACCAATTTTCCCTGTAAACGGATTGGTCATGGATCCAATTCGTTTTGTGAGAGAACGACTGCCAACTCCTCCCATAATTCTCTCAAATACAGACTCCGAAATTTGCCCTTTACGCATATTCCACATGATACGATCATACATGTCATCATAGGCTTTCTGCGTTTTATAACGTCCATTTTTACCATTCTTATTGAAATACTTCTGTCTTGCCGCATTCCTTCTGTCTATGTGTTTTTTGGAATTCAAGTAACGCTTCTGAGCCTTCGGTCCAATAGCTTTCTTCATTGAGCGTCTTGTATTAAAAATCTGCTTATTATTATCCACCATTCGCTTGTTACGCTGGAATTTTTTCATCTCCTCTGGTGTAATTGACCTATCGCCTGCATCAATTCGCTTCTGCATAGCATCAACCTCAGGCTTCAAGTCTTCTATCTGCTTACTCATTAAGTCATCATGCATTCGTTTCTGCTTCGCAATCAGTGCATCATGCTCCTTTTTCAACTGAGCCTTCTTCTGAGGAGTGATATTTGGATCATCCATCTTCTTAAGGTTTACCTCCAAGTCTCCTTCTACTTTCTTCAAGCTGCTACTCATCTCAGGGTCAGCATCAAGTTGTTTCTTGAACTTTCCTTGAATACGCTTACAGTTACTACAAATCGCACACTGACCATCATTCAATGCCTTGCCTTTATGACCATCTGGGAAGTCTACTTCAGACTTGATCTTCTTACCGTCCATAGTCCCAAGATCCTTTCCTTTTGGAGCATGTTTAGACTTGACAGGTTTGTTATTCACGTTTGGACCATCCTTATCCTTTTTGAACAATTTCTTGAACTTAGCCTTCAAGCTCTTAAATCCGCCTTTTCCTTTACCGAAGAGCTTCTTCGCGCCTTTAGCAATTCCTTTTGGCAATGCAGTGAATTTATCTTTCTGCATTTTCATGAAGTTCTTACGACTCACCTTTTTCGGAATTCCTTTTCCAGGTTTCATCATCTTCATGTTAGGCCCCATCTTCATCGCTCCTTTACCTCCAGTAATAGCCATCACTCCAGTCATAACACCCATACTGTCCTCTTTCATCTCATCAACGTTCCCAAAGAAATCACGAGCTGTAGGTGCCGTTGCTGCATCGTTTAGGTTCTTTATGTATGAAAGACTGTTAAACAACACTGCTAATGCTCCAGCTATAACTGCCCACCAACCAACGGTGCTCATAACTGTTCCCATCCAGCCCATTACTGGCCCTGTAAATGGAAGAGCAAATCCCCAAGACGCGATGGTAATCGCTACCATCAATCCAAAGATCATACCTGCCAGACCAATAATAGATGTAAATATGGTTGCTAAACCTGTTGAGATATCAGCACCTATACTAATAAGGTTTCCAAGTGGATCCTTCTTCCATGCTTCCCAGTTTCCGATATTCGCAAACCCACCAAGCATTTGTTCAAAACCTCCTACAATACCTTTGAGTGAGTCCACAGGATTGATCATGCCTTTTAGCATATCTTTCCCCATTTGAAGGACAGAAATATTCTTCACGTCGTCCACCAAACTCTCGGCGTTCAGTTTTTCCGCAAGCATTCCTTGTTGTTCCTCACTCAAGAAGTCCATGTTTTGATCAGCAATATCCAATACGCCTCCCACGCGCGTTGCTCTTTCTTGATCAACTGCTCCAATTTGTTCCTGACGCGGATCTGTTGGGCCTTCCCCGAAGGCGCCCATTAAGCCAGTATCTACTTTGTATCTTGCTCCTTCAGACTCAGCTAAGGCATGGTCCTCATCCTTCTTAACCATGCTATCCATGGTAGTCTCTAATGTTGCCTTCCTCTCAGGTTCCAACTGTTCAATATAGCCATCCTGCTCCTCTTCTTCCATTCCAGCAATCATCAATACTTCCTGCTGATCAGGCGAAAGTCCACCGGATTTCTTTTGCGCCTCTTCCTCTTTCTTTTTCCGCTTTTCAGCATCTTCACGAGATTCAATGGCTGCCATACCAGCGAGGTAACTCTTTTGTATATCAAGAAGCTCGCTTTCCATCACATAACTTACTTGAATCAACTCCTCACCTGATGCCGCCTTACGCTCAGACATGAACATAATTTCCTCAGGAGCCATATCCGAATTCTCAATTTGCCCTTGACTCTCGTCATTCATCCCTTCCATCTCTGTAAGGCGAGTTTCTGTTTGGGCAAGAATCTCATCATTCTCAGCAATTTTCTCCTCCGATTCTACATTCTTTTCGGATGCAAACTTTGCATCTTCTACATATTGACGTGCTCTTTCTCCCGTAGCTGAAATCGTACTATCCATTGACTCAGCTCCCTCTTCGGACTGTTCCATGTCAGCTCCTTGCTTTTCCGCATCTGCTGCCGCATCTGGATCATCAGGTGTTTCAGACTTGTTCTTCGCTGAAGTCTTCTTCGTGTCTGATGCTAAACTTCCAGAATCCTTATTTCCTTCATCTGCTTCCGACGCCAAACCTGGTGCTTCTCCCTCAACATATTTCTGTCTATCCTTACTTTCCGTAAGACCATCTTTCGATTGAGTTGCGACTTCTTTTCTCTTGTCCTTAAATTCAATATGTTTAGCCGTACCTTCTTTCGTAATTGCTAAATCCTCTTTCGAAGTTTCAATCGATGCTCTAAGACCCCATGAAAGACGTGCATCTTCCGAAGACCCTTGAAGCATTTGGAAACCAGCATCTCTAAACATCTCGGCCATATATGCAAGACCGCGAACTCTAGTGTCCATACTTGCTTGTCGCGGAAGTTTTTCTCCCTTGCTATCTACTGGAGCTTTAATTTCTGGATGCTTAAATGGAGCGGGCGGCTTTCCTTCTATAACGGCATTCGCAGCAGCAATTGCTTCCTGCTTTTTAGCAGCAGCCATGTCCGCTTCTGACAATTCACCTTCTTCTTGTTTCTCTTCGCCTTCCTTTTCTTCTCCTTCATTGGCAGACTCACTCAAATTACCGTCAATAGCTGCTTTCTGATCTAGAGATTTCTTTTTTGCATCACCTCCACGGTCGGCATCGGGTTTAGCGAGTCCCTCCTTCTTTATACCCTTATTCTCGGAACGTACCTCACTTCGATCTGGTTTTGATTTCTCTTTATCATCGGCAGACATTCCCGACTTAGTTGTTGGTGCATCTGAATCAAAGTCATCATCATTTTTATACTTCGAATCTCCTCTACCTTTAACAGCATCTCCATCTTTAGGGTTTGCAGGTCGTGCGAGTTTGCGCACCGTTCTTACTGGATAAGATGCAGCTTGAACTAAATCTCCACCTGTTCCTTGTTGAATTGTGTGCGTTAACTCATGAGCTAACAACAATTTTCCACTCTGAGTATCTGGACTATATTGACCCTGATTGAAGTATATATCTGCACCATTTGTGAAAGCTCTGGCACCAATTCCTTTACAAAGATCAATTGCCGTTCCTCCCGTATGGATCCGAACGTGAGAAAAACTCTTGCCAAAGCGTTGTTCCATTTCTGAAAGTACAGCTTTCGACATTGGGCTTCCTTGCCCCTTCGTTGCTTTTAACTTACTTTCAAAGTCTTTAGTGATTCCTTTACTTCCTCCTGGTTTTTTCTGAATAGGAGGTGCTTTTGCTTTTTTAGTTTCTTTAACTGGTTCTGGAACTGGAACATCAGTCGCTTCTTCTTTACCTTTTTCTTCTGCCTTTTCGCCTTCCGCCTCTAATCCTTTAACATCTCCGACTGCAGAATCTTCTGGCATTTTTGCCTTATCTACTTCTGGAACAGTTGGGAATTCAACTTTTGCGTTGACCATCCCTTCATCCTCACTAACTGTTTGAAGAAAGTCCTTCTTAGAAACTTCAGGTTCTCCCTTCGCAGACACCTCTTCCTCCATGGACTGAGCTTCCGAATCTTCTTTCTTTTGTACCTCTACTTGTTCTTGAACTTCCTCTTCTTTGGACTGAACAGACTCTTCTTCCTTTGACTGAACTTCAGGTTCCTCCGATTTTTCTTGAACCTCTACTTCTTCCTGTACATCCTCTTCCTTTGACTGGACTTCTACCTCTTCTTGAACAGCCTCCTCCTTCGATTGAACGTCAGTCTCTTCTGATTTTTCCTGAACTTCTTCTTGCTGAACAGAATCATCCTCCTTCTTTTGAAGATCCTTACTTTCAGTTGATGTCGAAGTTTCCTCATTAAACAAAACCGTTTGTAAGAAGTCCTTTTTAGAAACTTCTTCACTCATTGAAGATACTTGGGGTTCTTCTGATTTTACATCTACTTGTTCTTCTGCTTGCACTTCCTCCTCCGACTGAACAGCCTCTTCCTCCATTTGAACAGAGTCCTCTGTTTCTTCCTTTGCCTGAATATTAGGATCGGGCTTTGAAATCACCCTCGCTGCAGTGTCATCAGCTTCTTTTTCATACTTATCCCCAACTTGACCCATCTTCAGTTTCGCTTGAATTGGGCCTGTTTCCTCTGTTGATTGGGATTGTACTAGATCACGTGCAGTTTGCACATCCTGATTTGGATGCTCTACTGTTTCTTCTTTTTTCTGCGCAGCGTCGTTTTCAAGCTGAGCAGCTTGAACTCCTGGTTTCTTACTATTTTTTTGCGCAAACCCCATGTGGTCAGATTCGATGAAATCTTTGTGATTTTACGACTTTTAACAATGTTATGCTAAGACAATTTTTGCGTTCCGTGACAAAACTTGGCAATCACGAATTTTATTTTTTATGATATGGCATTCTATCAGCGAGAAATTAACTGAAAGATTATGTACCTTGCTTCTCGCTAATTATTAAGAACCACATATGAAAATTCATTTAACACTTGTCTCTATTCTATCAATGGGACTCGCAATAGGTCAACAAAACATGAACGAAACTCCGAAAGCAAAAAAGATCGAAAAAAAGCATACTACTCACGGTGACACACGTATTGACAACTATTTCTGGATGCGCTTATCTGATGAGCAAAAGGAAGCAGAAACTCCCGATGGACAGACACAGGACGTACTCGATTATCTGAATGCCGAAAATTCATACTTAGATGAAACCTTGAAGCATACGAAGGATTTTCAAACAGTTCTTTTCGATGAAATGGTTGGACGGATTAAACAAGATGATGCTTCTGTACCTTATAAGAAAAATGGCTATATCTATTATTCGCGATTTGAAAAAGGAGATGATTATGCACTTTATTGTAGAAAGAAGGGAACAGAATCGGCGCTTGAAGAAATAATGCTTAACGGTCCAGAGATGGGCAAAGGACAAGCTTATTTTGCGATAGGTGGAGCGAGCGTTAGTCCAAATAATAAACTTCTGGCGTATAGCGTTGACCTCGTCTCAAGAAGAGAATATACAATTCACGTAAAAGACCTCACAACTGGAAAAAATCTCTCGGACAAAATTACAAACACAGAAGGCGATGCTGTTTGGGCAAATGATAACAAAACTATTTTCTACACAAAAAAAGACCCTATCACGCTTCGTTCATCGCAAATATACAAGCATGTTATTGGTACTGATCAAAAAGACGATGAACTGGTATTTGAAGAAAAGGACGATACATTCGGTTGCTCAATCTACAAATCAAAATCGGGTGATTACCTGATGATCGTTTCGTATCAAACCTTGTCGACTGAATACCAATTTTTGGATGCCAATACACCAAGTGGAAAATGGAAAGTAATTCAGCCACGTGAAAAAGATCATGAATACTCCGTGAGTCAATATGAAGATCACTTCTATATAATAACAAACAATAACGCGAAGAATTTCAAGTTGATGAAAACACCCGTTACAAAAACGGAAAAATCGAATTGGATTGAAGTTATTCCACACAGAGCCGATGTGTTATTGGAGAGCATTGATATTTTCAAAAATCATTATGTGCTGTCAGAGCGAAAAAATGGACTCAACACCCTACGTGCAGTACAATGGTCCGATAATTCCGAACACTATATTCAGTTTCGTGATCCTGCATACATGGCCTATACGACTACAAATGTCGAATTTGATTCAGAAGAATTACGTTATGCCTACACCTCATTGACAACGCCAAACACGGTCTACGACTATAACATGCGTACACGCACTCAAATTCAGCGAAAGCAGACGGAAGTAATGGATAAAAACTTCTCTCCTGACAATTATGTTTCAGAAAGGGTATTCGCAACTGTACGAGACGGTGCTAATGTTCCTATTTCTATTGTATACAAAGAAGGAACAAAATTGGACGGTACTGCGCCTCTCCTTCTATATGCTTATGGATCTTACGGATCGAGTATGGATGCCTACTTCAGTTCTGTTCGCTTAAGCCTTCTCGATCGCGGGTTTATTTTTGCAATCGCACATATTCGTGGAGGACAAGAAATGGGTCGTGAATGGTACGAGAACGGTAAACTCTTGAAGAAAAAGAATACGTTTAATGACTTTATCGATTGTGGAGACTACTTGGTAAAGAACAAGTATACGGCTCCAGACCATTTGTACGCGATGGGAGGAAGCGCTGGAGGATTACTTATGGGGGCAATTCTAAATATGAAGCCTGAACTTTGGAATGGCGTAATCGCTGCTGTGCCTTTTGTAGATGTTGTCTCTACGATGCTCGACGAATCAATTCCACTTACGACCGGGGAATTTGATGAATGGGGAAATCCAAAAGACAAGAAATACTATGATTACATGAAATCCTATTCTCCGTATGATAATGTGGAGCGAAAAGATTACCCAAACATCTTGATTACAACAGGTTACTGGGACAGTCAAGTGCAATATTGGGAGCCAGCAAAGTGGATTGCTAAATTGCGTGATTATAAAACAGATGACAATTTATTATTGATGCATTGCAACATGGATGTTGGTCACGGCGGGGCTTCTGGACGGTTTGAACGCTTTAAAGAAGTTGCTTTAGAATACGCTTTTCTACTGAATCTAGAAGGAATTACAAAATAAGATTAAACCTTTTGAAACTTCATGTGTCCAACTGCTGTTCCTTTTAAATAACTAACTATGAAGAAGATCCTTTTAATTATCAACGTATTATTTCTTTCGCTGCTTTCTTTCGCTGCGGATGATCAACCGGAAAAGGCTGGAGACAATCTTGATCTCGATGCTGTTTTAAATCTTTTTGAGAAATCTGAATCGGTTGAAGATTTCGAAAATCAATTGAATTCTGAAAAGAATGATGTAAACAATTTAGACCTCAATGAGGATGGATTTGTAGACTACATTCGTGTGATTGACTATTCAGATGGAAATACGCATTCATTAACACTTCAAGTACCATACAGTGATGAAGAAGCACAAGATGTTGCAGTAATCCATATTGAGGAAGAAGGCAAAGAAACTTCCGTCCAAATTGTTGGAGATGAAGAGTTGTACGGTACAGACTACATTGTCGAACCTGGAGACGACAAAAGCGATGCGGTTGTAAATGCATACAACTGGAAGCCTGTACGTCACATTTACAGTCCAAGATATGTCATTTGGGTTTCACCATGGAGATATGGACGTTATCCTTCGTACTACAGACCTTGGAAGCCAGTGCCATGGAGTGTTTATCGTGCTCACCCTAGACATCATCATGTACACTGCAGAAGAGTAACAGTATATCGTTCTCATCATGCTCATAATCACTACCACAAACATAGAAAGCATTCGCATACGTACCATGCGCATCACAAGAATGCAAAGCAAAGTCATGGAAAAAGCAATCACAACCGTGGCAAGAATAAGAAAGTCACAAAAAGTGTAAATCCAAGCCCTACAAGCCCTACAAGCCCAGGAGCGAAAAATTCCAATACACAAAGACAATCTACTGGAAAGCCGACCAAGCGTCCAGGTGGAAGAAAGTCTGGCGGAGGAAAAAAATCCGGAGGAAATAAAGGAGGGAAAAAAGGTCGCTAAACAGGTCTTAAATCTTCTCGATATATACAAAGGGCTGTTGGTTTTACCTGCAGCTCTTTTGCTTGTCATCGCTATTTATAACCCGCCTTCCACGAATTTTCCGTTTCTTTGCACCTCGAAACGAAGGAAATGGCACATAAATCGGGTTTTGTAAGTATTGTTGGAAGTCCAAATGTTGGGAAATCTACACTCATGAATAAATTGGTGGGTGAGAAACTTTCTATTGTTACTTCCAAAGCACAAACAACACGTCATCGCATTCTTGGGATTGTGAATGATGAAGAACACCAAATTGTATTCTCTGATACACCAGGGGTCGTGAACTCAGCTTACAAGCTACACGATAACATGATGGATTATGTCAACAGTTCTATCAAGGATGCAGATGTTCTATTATTTGTGACGGATACGAACGAAACGGAAATGAATCACAAGGAAACGCTAGAGCGAATTCAACGCCTAGAGGTTCCTGTACTTTGTCTAATCAATAAGATGGATCTTTCTGACCAGAAATCGGTGAAAGAAAAATTGGATTATTGGCAACAGCGATTGCCTAAAGCGAAAGTTTTTCCAATCTCTGCTTTGCACGGATTCAACATTGATGGTGTTTGGGAAGAAATCAGAGCAAACATTCCAGAAAGTCCACCATACTATGATAAAGACGCAATGACCGATCGTCCGATGCGTTTCTTTATTTCGGAAATAATTCGTGAGAAGATATTTATCCACTGTCAAAAAGAAATTCCTTATGCCTGCCAAGTGGAAATTGAAGAATACATAGAAGAACCTGATATTACGCGAATAAGAGCTCTAATTATTGTTGAACGTGATTCTCAGAAAGGAATTATCATCGGTAAAGGCGGTGAAATGTTGAAGCGAATAGGATACGAATCGCGAAAGGAAATGGAACAATTCATCGACAAGAAAGTCTTCTTACAGAACATTGTAAAGGTGGATAAAGACTGGCGTGGATCAGCACAGAAATTGAAGAAATACGGATACTAAGAAATGAGCAACATTGTCGCAATAGTAGGAAGACCGAATGTCGGAAAATCGACACTCTTCAATCGTTTGACTGAGTCGAGACGAGCAATTGTAAAAGAGGTCAGCGGTGTTACGCGCGATCGCCTGTACGGTCGTGGAGAATGGAACGGAGTTGATTTCTCGGTAATAGATACAGGTGGATACGTTCGCGGTTCGGACGATATTTTTGAAGCAGAAATTCGCAAGCAGGTAGAAATTGCCATTGATGAGGCAGGTGTGATCATCTTTATGCTGGATGTCACAACGGGAATTGTTGATCTTGATGAGGTCGTAGCAAAGCTGTTGCGCAAATCAAACAAAAAGGTATTTATCGTTGCAAATAAAGTAGACAATACAGATCGTGTAGGTTTGTCTGCTGAATTCTGGTCACTTGGTTTAGGAGAAGTATTTGATGTTTCGGCGACAAATGGAAGCGGAACAGGAGATCTGCTCGATGAAGTTGTAAAGGAATTCGACAAGGATGATGATTCAGTGCGCGATGGTGATGACTTGCCGCATATTGCCATTGTTGGAAAACCAAATGTTGGAAAATCATCTTTGGTAAATGCTTTTACGGGTGAGGAACGCAATATTGTAACGGACATTTCGGGTACAACACGTGACTCAATCAATACGCGCTATACGGCTTTCGGTTTTGACTTCATGTTGGTGGACACAGCAGGAATTCGCAAAAAAGCGAAGGTTCACGAAGACATTGAATATTACTCTGTTTTGCGTTCTATTAGTGCTATTGAAAATTCAGATGTGTGTATTTTCATGATTGATGCGGAAGAAGGCGTTCAAAAGCAAGATCTGAATATTTTCTATATCATCGAAAAAAATTCAAAGGGAGTTGTTGTCCTCGTCAATAAGTGGGATTTGGTAGAAAAAGATCACAAAACAATGCAGGCATTTGAGGACAATATCCGAGAACAACTTGCTCCTTTCAATGATGTTCCAATCATTTTTACCTCAACAATTACCAAACAACGAATTCACAAAGCATTGGAGATGGCTATGGAAGTTCACCAGAACAGAATCCAAAAAATAGCGACTTCTAAATTGAATGAAATCATGTTGGGTATCATTGAAGCGAATCCTCCTCCAGCTTTAAAGGGGAAATACGTGAGGATCAAATATGTGCAGCAGTTACCAACACATTCACCGGCATTTGCATTTTTCTGTAATCTACCGCAGTATATTCCGGATAGCTACAAGCGATTTATAGAAAATCGTCTCCGTGAACATTTCAATTTTACAGGGGTTCCGATCAAGATCTTTTTTAGAAAGAAATAGTCATTGGACAAAAGAAATTGTTATTTACAAGAAGTTTATTAGTTTACTGCTAGCGCAGCGGCGCTCTAGTCGAATAAACAGATTATAGAAATAATATCAAAAGTATGTCAATGAAAAAAGTATTATTAGTCTTGGCTTTAATGGTTAGTGTAAGTGTTACTGGTCAAAAAGGTGATTACCTGATTAAGAGTAATGGGGACACAGTCTATTGTGAAATCAAAGAGGGCAATGGCAAAGTGACCGCAATGATTGATGGAAATAGGGTGAAATTCTCGGCAAAAGACCTCCGCCGTTATTCACACAATGGCAGGGTTCTTGTTTCAGGAAAGATCTATATACCAGCTCAATACCGTTCAGCTGTTTCGTTTTTAGAGGTCGTGATTGATGGGCCTATGATGCTTTGTATTTCAAATTACGCTCATACATCGGAGAACATCCAAGGACGGCGTGAAACATCTTCTTCTCCAATTTATTACGCGAAGTTGAAATCATCTGAATCCAATAAATATACCTTGATCGCAATGAATTGGAAAAAGAAATTGATGTCACTGGATCCAGACTGTGATGCGTTATCAAAAGAAGTGCAAGATGCTAAATTTTATCAATTGAGTAAGTTAGTGAAAACGTATAACGAAACATGTGGGAAAGAATAACCTAAAATTTGATTCAACCAAATTCGTTTCATAATTATTCATCAATGGTTATGGGTTATGGATATCTTTCCTATCTAGTATCCAGAAGCGAGGAATGAGCGATCCAACATCTAATTTCCAACAGTATCTACTTTAAACGAAACTGAATCGGGAGGCTCATGTAAACTGAGACTTTGTTTCCATGGTTTTCTCCAGGTGTCCATTTTGGCATCATACGTATGATTCGTAAAACTTCGGCATCAAAATTTTTGGACCCTACAACCGATCTCATGATTTCTGGTCGTGTGATTGACCCGTCTTTTTCAACAACAAAACGCACGTATACGTTACCAGAAATATTCTTGTCACGTTCATATCTTGGGTAACTCAAGTTCTTGTTTACAAAGTCAAAAAGCTTCTCCATACCTCCGCTAAATTCTGGCATTTTTTCAGCGAATTGATAGACTTTATCCTCAACGGGGTGCTCTACTGGTTGTTCAACTATCCCTATTCCGCCTGAAACAGCAACTTCAATATCGCCTATTTCCACTGGTTCAATCTCACCCAGCTCTACCTCTTCAATTATCTCGCATGCCACCTTTCCTTTGCGGATAGGATGATCGCGAGGTGGCTTCTCAGTGATTGCTATTCGCGTTGAATCATCAGGGTTATGTTCCACCTGGCCTTGCACCACCTCTATCGGAGGAGGCGTTTGTATGTTTCCATTTTTGTCTTGAGCGCATGCAGATAAACTCAAGCAAACCAATGCCAAAATCAGAAAAGGATTCGTCGCCTTTCCTTTTTTCAACTCTTCGATTAATACAGGAATGTCTTCATGCTGAAAATCGAACTGATCTTTATTCATTCGACCGCAGACTTGTTCGTTTGGATTGGATAAAATATAAGTGATGATCTGCGCACGATTCATTTGCGTAAAGTCCATTACGCTCTTTACACAAACGTCGCAATGACGTGAGATTAAACCAATTTTCATATTGTCCCAATCCTCGTGACATGGTTCTTTGATTTCCAGCTTCATAGTTGTCGTTTTGCTGGTAGTACAACTAATCATGCCTTGGGTTCAACCTCGCATAAAGTTCACTGCTAGAAAAATGCTCTTACCTCCATACCACCAGAGTGAATCACCTTGTTTCCTTCAGATTTACGCCCGTTGTACTGAATGGATAACTGCAAATTTTTCGAAATGGATCGTTGATATCCAAGATTCCAAGTGTAGTTAATTCCCGGTTTTAATCCCTCAAGCATTTCGAAGCCCAATGCTGAATTTTGAATTCCTTCGTAAACAATTCGAATCACATTAAACGAGCCTTGCAAACTTCCTTTTTCTGCCTGATTGAATTTAAACGTTGTTCCAATTTCATAAACTTGTGATCGCTCTGCCCCTAAATCAGGATGGTTGCGTTTCTCCGAGACTCTGCCGTCTAGTGTTACTCTGAATTTAGTGTTTGGCTGATAAATTAGACTCGGCTCAATGAAATAATACTCCAGTTCATAATCGCGCCCAGAAGTGTAATCCGCCTTAGACGTTTTCTCTCCAATTTTAGCAGATGACTTAATGGTGAATTTGCGTCTGATATTCCATCGGAATGACAGTTCATGATACATCTTCGAGCGTGAATCAAATCCACTTGCCAACAAGGTTTTGCTTCTAACGTCTTGATAAGTGTAATCAGCACCAAAAATACTTGAAATTCGATTGAAGAATAGTGTATTCCGAAGATTGGAACTCGTTGAAATTAGGTTCGTATCATTGATTCGGGTTACAAATGGATTAAATGCCTCTGCACCATTAAAATAATCGGTCTTGCGCTGAATTCTACCTCTGGCTTGATCAGAAAAACGGGAAAGAAACTTTAAAAATCCTTTTTTGGATGCCCAAATACGTTCGGGTCGCCAATAGATAGATTGGTTATATTCGTTCGAATAGGTTTTGACGTACTCGCTACTTGGGGTAAATACACGAATATAACTCGCTTGATCAACAAATTGGGCAATTTCAAATTCATTCAAATCTTTAATTCCATCACCGTTGTAATCAATCCAAGTATAGATTCCTTGTCCATCATTGACTTGAATATAGAGGAACTCACGCTTCAATTCCAAACCCGAACCAACTTCGTAAAATGTATTCAATGTTATGGCTCCTTTAAATGCACGAAGCTCATGTTCGATTCTTCCAAGCAGGGTGTTTTCAGGAGATTGACCAGCCAAAACGCTGTCCAAAATTTTCAATTCACGATAACTTGTAATGAAACTTAATTTCTGATTTTTCCATTCTGTAATATTGACTTCACCACCAATCGAACGGGCTTTTGCAATGGGAACTAAAGAGGTGCTATCTGAACGTTTGTCATAGCGTTCACGGTAAAATATTTTGTAATCGTTTTTAATTGAATCGCCGTTGGCAAGGTAAAACTGATAATCGAAAAACTGGTAGCTCGATGTCTTTAGAAAATCGCCTCTAAACTGATTCAATTCGTGATCGTCTTTATAACCAATTTTGAACCACTTGATATTCTGAGAGAACTCGGACCTATGGCGCAAAAATTCATTTTTCTCCGTTGTCTGACTTGACAAGTAACTGGCATCCCAAATACCATTGAATCCTTTTTGGTTCCATCTACCATCAAGCTTCCCTCTCAGACCTTCGTAATCGCCACCAACTACGTAATGTTGTCCTTCGACATTGAAATTACCATGCTTGCGATTAATAAAATTCGTACTCAAACTGGAAGCAACTTGATTACCCGTATATCCTTTGTTACGCGTGTTCCAGTCACGATCAAACTCAACCGCACGATACTGTTCAATAGGACTAAAATTTTTATCCCGCGCCTCAATTTCCATTTTTGTGCGCAGAAACCATTTTGGAATTGTATCCTTCGACAACGGTATGTCCCCTATCAATTTTGTTGTCCCCGCAAAACTATCGTCATCGTCTGCATCGTGATTTGAAAAAGTATTAATGTCATTCTTCGAATAGGCCAATTCCGTTTCAAGGTGCACCCCTTTGGCAATACGTACATTCATTCCAGCACTAACCATCTGACGTTGTTTCGGAGTGATTATCAAACGAGAAGGAGCGTAATCCCCCACTGAAAAGCCACCAACTGGAGCAACCCATCGATAGACCTTACCTAAGGCATTAAAATTGCTCAATTCATAATCACCATTTCCAGCTCCAACAAACTCAAACGTGGCTCGATAGATCGCTGAATCAGGGTTCACAGAGTAAACAAGGACAGAATCATAAGGTGTTCCCAAAACCAAAGAATCGACCATCTTGTACAAATTTTGATTGTCGAAAAACCCAACAGAATCAATACTTGATGTTCTAGCCAATTCCAACGTATCACCAATACTGGCCAACAGGTTCTTCTGACTAAGTGATAGCTCCTGTTGCAAGGTTTGATTTTTAGCATCCTGCTCAGAGTATCCGTTCAACCAAAATTTAAACTTTTCGGAATTGTAAGTTGTTGAAGTCTGCACAAGCGATCGCGCATAATTTTGATCTGAATATTGAAACTCAACAACGATTCGAGAGTCCTTGGTGATTTGATTCCTTGAGGTGAAAATGACCTCTGCCGTGTTATAGTTTATGACGTAGTCGTATTCCTGACCACGCTCCAAAAGCTTTCCGTCAATATAAACCTTCTCCGTTCCTGACAACACAATAATGAACGGTTCGTTTTCGCTTCCGTAAAGTCGATATGGACCTTGATTCCCTTCTGTTCCCTGAATGATCTGTCGCTGAAATTTACCACGAGAGAGGGCTCCGCTAATCTGTGTTTTCCAAACGCGAGCCGTATCTGTCG
>CAJQJL010000011.1 GCA_905478665.1 uncultured Flavobacteriales bacterium | reverse complement strand
TGGCGATGCATTCAATCAAAATTTCAAACCCGTATTTACTTCAGGATTCGACCCATACGATTTCAAATTGCTCATCTTTAATCGATGGGGTGAAGTTGTTTGGGAATCAAATGATGCATCTGTAGGCTGGGACGGAACCTATAATGGAAAGCTCGTTCAAAATGGAACGTATGTTTGGAAGGTAGAATTCAAGACCTTGAGTAACGATGAACGTATCATGCGAACTGGTCATGTAAACGTTATTCGCTAATTGTGAATTTAGAAATTCTTGACGAAACAGAATCCTCCTCTGTTGACAATAGCACCCTGAAAGCATCTATAGCTTGGTGGGAAAAGCGACGCCTATGGTTCAATCTTTCTGTTGGTCTTTGTGGCATACTAGCCATCTTATTGGATACACAAAACTTCTTAATTATTGACCTTGCAGGAATTATTCTCTACGGACTAATGATGAACGTCTTCTACTCGATGGGGCACCTTTTAGAAGCGCTTGAACGTCACTATTTTAAACGGTCGTCAATTTACAAGTACAGGCTCGCTTTGTTTCTGATAGGAACCATTTCTTCTAGTCTTGTGACTTTAATGCTAGCAGCAATTTTCTACGCATATAGGATTCCTTGGGTTATTTAGCTCTCTTTTATCCAAAGGTCTACGCACGACCGAAGTCCTGTCAGTCCTCATGCTAAACGACCATTCTTCACATTCTTTTCAAAAAAACTTTCACTTAAATGTAACTTTTGGGTATCTCAGTACATCTACCGTATAGAGAACGCATAATGAAAGGCAAAAAAGACAAGGAAAATCAATTCATGGCATTGTACACTCCCGTGCATGAGAACTTCGAAAGGTTCTGCAAGGCACGTGTATATGGCGACATCGATTATAAAGATCTGATGCACGATGTGATTGTTATTGCTTACGAGAAATTCCACAAGCTGGAAAGTCCGAAAGCCTTTCTGCATTTTCTTTTTGGAATATGTATTCGGGTATTGGCCAATACCAACAAAAAGCAACGACTGCTTCATTTAAAAGATGATTCAGTCTCCTTACAAGTGGAAGATCACTCAACAAGAGCTGATCGTAACGACGACACGCACGCATTGTATGCAGCTTTGGCAAAATTGCCAGAACAACAGCGCGAGGCTCTGGTTCTCTTCGAAATTTCGGGGTTCTCCATTGCTGAAATCGCGGAATTGCAAAAAGCAGGCATTTCTGCAGTTAAGCAACGGTTGGTTCGCGGGCGACAAGCACTGCTCAGTATTTTGAGTGCGGACGTTTTAAAAGAAAGGGAGGTAAGCACATGACACATCAAGAATTAGATCACTTATTTGCATCAGCGCGTACTGCGCCAGCGCAAACGTCAGTAGAAGAAGTAACTGCCTGGGTAGGAGCTGCTGCTATTGCAACAACAGGTGTCATTGGCATTGCCGCGAAACTTAAATTATTCATTGCTAAAAAATCATTGCTTATGTTAGGAAGTGTATTGGGAACAGTTGGTGTAGTTACGCTAGGTACTATCATGCTTGTTTCATCACCAAATTCAGGAACACCTGAATCGAATTCGATTGTCGGAACAACTGTTTCCGAAGAAAATTTTGAAAAAGAAGTGGAAGCAAACATACTTCCCATTGATCTTCAGCAGGAAGACACTTTGGAAGTGCCAGCTCCTGTCGCGTCAGAACCTGCACTTGCGCCAATGGCTCCAATGCCACCCGCACCAATGGGGCCAAACGTTATTGCTTTCACACCGAATATTCTCGAAAGCATTTATATAGAGTTGGAAACACCGCAAGTCATCGTCACGATCCCAGAAATAGAACCTGTTATGCATACTGGTGTTGCACCAATTACGTATTGCTCAGACAAAGATGACAATCGCAAACCTGTTAAAGGAAATGGCAACGTTACCACTGAGTCGCGCCCTGTAAAAGCGTTCAAGAAACTGGAGATCAACGGAATTTTTGATGTAATCATTACGCAAGGGGATGTTGAAGCCGTATCCGTTGAAACAGATGAAAATCTGCAGGAGTTTATCCTCATTGAGCAAGATGGAGATCGCCTTTCATTGAATACAAGTTCTGAAGTCAACTTTAAGAAATCAACGAAGATGAATGTATATGTGACTGTGAAGAGTATGACACATTTATCTAGCAATGGAATTGGTGATGTGAAAACGGAAAATCAGCTCAACGGCAAGAAGTTAACGGTTGACATCTCAGGTGTAGGAGACGTAGATCTCAACATGAACTACGGATCATTGGAATTCGATTATCAAGGTGTGGGAGATGTTCTACTAAAAGGCGATGTAGCAAAAGTTGATATGGATTGTATGGGTGTAGGAAATGTAAAGGCTTATGATCTCAACACCAAAGAGGTGAAATTAGATCAATCGGGTGTTGGCGATACAGAATTTTTTGCATCAGATGCTGTAGACATTGATTTTTCGGGCGTTGGAAATGTACGCTACAAAGGAAATCCTGCGTCTAAATCAATCGACAAAGACGGTATAGGCTCCGTTAAAGCCAAATAACGATTTATACACATGATAGAAGGCTTGAGTTTTTTTCATAAGTGCAAGTTTTAGTTTTAGAAGGTTAGGTTAATTCAAGTTTACTCATTCATCATGTATCAACCCCTTTCAGTTTCAGTTTCTGGAAGGGGTTTTCTTATACACTAATTGCAAGGGTAATCCATTCGATAGTCTGTAAATTTACTGACGTCCATCTTCTCTAAAAGATTCACATAATACTCTGGAAAGAACTCACAACTGGATTTAACATACCTTCTTCTACTCTCTGGTCGGTTGTAGCCATTTAACCACATCTCACCTGTGTGGTTGTTGTATTTCCACGTTTCAATATTGGCAACGGGTTCGGATCCCTCTTGTCTATAATTCACTGTCACCTGCATGATGCTATCGTTGATGATATTTCCTGTAAAATCAAATTCCCAATTCGGATCTCCATCTGCAACGCCAACGCCTATTCCAACAAGCGTATCATCATAGACCAAGATTTTAAGGTACTCGTGCAATCCTCCCCAATGTTTGTTAGCGTCGGGCATCACGGACTGATAATAAACGGGGAATGTATTTTCGATTGCCTCCCCTTCATCTGTTCCTTCAAATTCATCTTCGATGAGGAATTCAGTGCTATCGGAAATCACGGAAATCTCAACAGCTTCAACTGGTTCAGATACTTCCTCGAATTTACACGACGACAGAAAAATAGCGACCATCAAAACGCTGATAGCAAGCTTGGCTTTATTGGGTAAGATGCTTCTTTGCTCTTGTTGATTAACCATAATTCGCTTCAATTTACAAATAGTTCGTTGATTCCTTCTATTGGGTACTTTTTATCGAAAATTGTAAATTCATCGTATGAATGTATCAAGTCAAATCGCGAAACACTTTCGAGAAGTCCACTTTGGAGGGAACTGGACAACAACGAACATTAAAGACACGTTGGAAAGCATCAGCTGGGAACAGGCCAATGAAAAAGTGGATTCTTTGAATTCCATTGTAACACTCACTTATCACATGAGCTACTATGTCTCGGCCGTTCTAAAAGTACTGCAAGGTGGACCGCTCGTGGCAAAGGATGAATTCAGTTTCGATCACTCATCCATCCAATCTGAGAGCGATTGGGAACAACTCACCGCCCGATACTTGAGCGAAGCAGCAGCACTTTCAGACATGATTGAACAACTCCCAGAAGAAACGATCTGGTCAGACTTCACAGATGAAAAATACGGAAGTTACTACCGAAATCTTCACGGAATTGTTGAGCATACGCATTATCACCTTGGACAAATTTCGCTCGTTAAAAAGATGTTGGTGAGCTAAACCTTAATTGAGATCATTTTCCAGAAAATTAAACTACATTCAACCGCAATTCGAAACATTTCTATGAAACACTTACTCCTCTTCATCAGCATATTTGGTGCCCAACTTTGTACTGCCCAACAGAAAGCTAACAGTGTCACGCGTACGTTTCTCTTTATGGAAGAAGAAATTCAAAAGACTTCTATCATTCAAAGTTATAGGGGTTCAGGTTTTATTGCTGATGTAAAATCGGAATATTCTGCAACGCCACGCGGCGATGAGTATACACGAAAGCTGGAGAAACTACAGTTGGTTCTGAACAAAATGGACAGTGTTGAGATCACCACTAAAGCTATGCTACGGTACATTGATCATCTAAAAATGAAGTTGATAGCTGGAGCAAACGAAGATACTGTGAACGTGATTGAAAGTGTTAATGATGACTCACGCCCATACCGGTTGAACCTTTACAAGCTAAAAAATCCAACCTATAAAATTACCATACAGGATTCCATTGGATTGTTTCGAAAGTTGAATCAATTCCGTGATAAAATTCTCCATCTTACTGGGGATTACGATTGGGGGACACACTCTTACCGAATTGGTGAAATTCGTTCTGTACGAAATTACTCCAGTCAAAGCGATTTGAAGAATCAGGTGCATGAGATCTTCAATATAACGACCTACAATTACAGGGATGACAAATATCTACTCATCGACATCTATTTTCAAATGCACAATGCCGCCCTTAAAGTTGTGAACGAGCGAAGTAAGTCACTACTCACGAATCTTTGCTTACTGTCCGTGCTCCAACAAAACGTTTTGGCCAGTAGAACTCTAGCACTCGCCCATTGGAAGTCGAAGGTGTCTACAGGAGAATATAGCTTCAACAAGCTTGTTACTATTGTAAATGGTCCAGAAATAATCAAAGCTGGAGAATCTCCTCAGTACACTGTATTCTTCGCAGCACTAAGCACTGACCAAGTTCCTGAGATAAATGTAGACTCACCCCCCAATGCTAAAATGACATACAATCAAGATGGGACTTATACCCTTATCTTAGAAGGTGTTCAATCTGGCACCATTCAACTCGAAGGCAGTTTAACCATCCGAAACAAATCAGGCATTGAGCGAACTGAACAATGGAAAAAGACGATTGAGGCTAAACCTTAAAAAAGACCTCCAGCTCCTTCTTCAGACTCTTGTTGAACGTCCTTTTCACGCTTCTTTACCCTTTTCCCTTTGTTGAAACGGTAGCTAAACTCAAGAAGGAACATGTTCTTTACCAATGAAACATCGTTGTCTGTGTGCATGGTGAACCCTGTAGTTTCTACATGTGAATCTTGATTGTAGTTCACACCAAAGTCGATTGGCAGGAAGTAGCCGAACATAATGCTCGCCCTTTGCTTGAAAAGCGGTTGCTTGTAAAACAACATCCAGAAATCAACTTCTCCTTTGTCGTATCCCAATCCACTGATCATCTTCACTTGCTGACGTTGGTATTTTAATCCAAGAAGAGTCTGTGTCTTTTTAAAAATGTATATCAAGTCCACATCACCTCTCCAATCGGTAAAGCTATTCTCTTTGCTCGTTGATACAATTTTCGAATTGAAGACCTCAACATTTGCCTGAACCATCATGCTGAATTTGAAGAATTTGCTGAAGTTAAGTTTCACTCCGTTTCTTTGGTACAACTCTGTATTCTCGTATCTGAAATTAAATATATCGTCCGCTCCCAACTCACCGACTCGTGCCACTGAATTGTTTGAATAATGGCTGTATGGCTCCAACGACAACATTCCTTGAAGGATGTTCATTCTCAAGGAGAATCGGTGTGTTGTAGAAGGTCTCAAATAAGGATTTCCGGTAGATGTAATCCGTGGATTTACCTGACTAACGAATGGGTTCGTTTCTGCGATAGAAGGATAGGCACTTGACGTTCGGTACTTCAACGTGAAGTTCAGGTATTTGCTGGCTACGTAGCGCAAATCAAACATTGGTTGATAAATCATGTAATCCAATTTTTGTCCTGCTGCTCTCGGTGAGGAACTCTCTGCAGCAATACCGACTCTCATCCCCCACTTTGCATTCAACTTCCATGAAAAATTGGAGTAAAGCTTATGACGCGTATCTGTTAATGTAAAGTCACTGGTGCCAACGAAGCTCGTTCCAGTGGGCACATCACGATGGTCTACTGTGTACTCATTTTTCAATTCTCTCCACGTATTTCCATACCCCACCTGCAGACTTGTTTTCGCTGAAAAGGTATGATCCCATTCTGCATAGAATCGCGTGTATTGCTTATTGTTGACGCCCGTTTCCGATCGATCATAATAGAATTCCTGTGCGGTATTGGTGGAATAATCATCTTCGTAATACGAATGGGTAAAATTGACATTGAGTTTGTTGCGCGCGTTGAAATCGGCAATGTAAAACAAGGTATTATAGATGTTGACCGTTCTGGTTGATGTCTTCGCTTCAAAGGCATACGACTCCAGCAAGGTATCGTTTGAATAGACCGTCGTCTGGTTATTGATATCCGTTTCATCTAAATTTGACGGTAGCGCTGAGATATTGCTTTCAAAACTGATCAAATGTTTGGGGTTGATTCGGTAATCAAATCCCAAGGTATAATTCGCATCGTATTGGTGAATAATGGCGTTGGGTTCTCTCCATGTTGAATTCTCATTGACAACATAACCGTCGTCATACTCCGTTTTTGAATCAGTCGAAATCTTAAATTTTCTACGTTGAAGCCAAGCTCCTGCGTAGATATTCAGGTTGTTTCGGGTGTAATTGAACGTCCCGCCAATTGATCCAATCATGTAATCAAGG
>CAJQJL010000010.1 GCA_905478665.1 uncultured Flavobacteriales bacterium | reverse complement strand
TTTCTGAAGAGCCTATTGAAGAAAACATTGAAACGTGTAAGACATACCTTGAACGCATGAGCAAGATTGGTATGACCTTAGAAATTGAATTGGGTATAACAGGAGGTGAGGAAGACGGTGTTGATAACACGGATATTGATTCATCGAAGTTATATACGCAGCCAGAAGAGGTAGCATATGCATACGAAGAATTGAATAAAATCAGCCCTCGATTTACAATTGCAGCGTCATTTGGAAATGTACACGGAGTATATAAGCCAGGAAACGTACAGTTGACGCCGAAAATCTTATTGAATTCGCAAAATTTCATTCAAGAAAAATTCGCTACGGGTTCTAATCCAGTTGATTTTGTATTCCATGGTGGATCAGGATCGACGTTGGAAGAAATTCGTGAAGCGATTGGTTATGGTGTGATAAAAATGAACATCGACACTGACTTGCAGTTCGCATTTACAGAAGGTTGTCGTGATTACATCGCTAGTAAACTTGATTATCTAAAGACACAAATCGGAAATCCTGAAGGGGAAGATAAGCCGAATAAGAAGTATTATGATCCGCGAAAATGGATTAGAGAAGGTGAGTTAACCTTCATCAAACGTTTGGAGCGTTCTTTTCAGGATCTGAATAACGTAAACACGTTGGCAGAATATTAATAGTGAATATTGGATTGTGACTTATTCATGATTCAATATTTAATAATTCAACATTCATAATTTTAAAATGGGTTGGTTTAAAAGAAGTAAAGAAGGAATTACAACATCCACAAAGGAGAAACGAGAGACTCCTGAAGGTTTGTGGGAAAAGTGTTCGAATTGCAAGACAATTTTCTCAGCTGAAGATCTCGAAAAGAATTTTTACGTCTGTGATCGTTGTAGCCATCACGAGCGAATTGGATCGAATGAGTATTTCAATATCCTTTTTGATGAAGGTAAGTATCGTGAGATCAATGCGAAGATTGTTTCAGGTGATCCATTGAAGTTTGAGGACACAAAGAAATATGTTGATCGCGTTAAGTCAACACAGAGCAAGACTGGATTGAAGGATGCTATTCGAACGGCAAAAGGAAAGTTGGCTGGCGAGGATATTATAATCGCAGCAATGGACTTTTCATTTATTGGTGGTTCAATGGGGTCAGTGATGGGAGAGAAAATTGCAAAAGCGATTGATGCTTCTATTAAAGCAAAATGTCCTTTTATGATTATTTCTAAATCAGGAGGCGCACGAATGATGGAGGCAGGACTTTCATTAATGCAAATGGCGAAAGTATCAGGAAAACTGGGGCAATTAGCTGAAGCAAAACTTCCATACATTTCATTTTTGACAGATCCAACTACGGGTGGGGTTACTGCTTCATTTGCGATGTTGGGAGATATCAATATTGCGGAGCCTGATGCTTTGATTGCTTTTGCTGGACCGAGAGTTGTCCGCGAAACGATCGGTAGAGACTTACCTGATGGCTTCCAAAAGTCAGAGTTTGTATTGGAACATGGATTCTTAGATTACATCGTTGAGCGTCCAAATCTAAAGGAGACATTGGCATTGTCATTGAAATTATTTAGATCGTAGTTAGTTATTAGACCGCTGCGCTTTTGGATCGAATGTGCTAATATCTATATCTGATATCGAAACTTAACGTCACTAGATAATAAGATCAATAAAATAGGTGCTCTTGTATAAAATGTTTACATTTGCACCGTCGAATGCCGACGTACATAAAAATTATTTAAACAATATTGGAATGTATTTAGATACAAAAGAGAAAAAAGAGATCTTCAAGAAGCACGGAGGAGCTGAAGAGAACACAGGTTCGCCAGAAGGTCAAGTTGCATTGTTCACTTACAGAATTTCACACCTTACAGAACACTTGAAAAAGAACCGTAAGGATTATGGGACTCAAAGAGCATTGCAGTTATTAGTAGGTAAGCGTAGAAGCTTATTGGATTACTTGAAAGCTAAAGATATCGAGAGATATCGTGCAATAGTTAAGGAATTAGGACTTCGTCGTTAAGATCTTAGCATAAAAATATTGAAGGGGGGCAGTCGAATAATATCGAGTGCCCTTTCTTTTTAAAAAGTCGGAAGACTCTAAATTTTAATTAGTAAATAAATAAATATGAATATAGGAATAACAAGGTCCATCACTATTGGAGGAAAAGAAATCTCCATTGAGACAGGGAAATTGGCTAAACAAGCCGATGGAGCTGTAGTGTTACGAATGGGCGACACAATGATTCTTGCGACAGTTGTTGCAGGTAAAGACGCAAGAGAAGGCGTAGATTTTCTACCATTAACGGTAGATTACAAAGAGAAATTTGCTGCTGACGGAAGAATCCCAGGTGGTTTTTTCAGAAGAGAAGCTCGACCATCTGAGCGAGAGATTTTGGTAATGAGAATTGTCGATAGAGCGTTAAGACCTCTTTTTCCAGATGATTTTCATGCTGAAGTTCAGTGTATGATGCAATTGATTGCTTATGATGGAATAAACAGCCCTGACGCTTTAGTTGGATTTGCTGCATCTGCTGCAATCGCTGTTTCTGACATCCCTTTCAATGGACCAATGTCTGAAGTACGTGTAGGTAGAGTTGATGGAGAGTTTGTCATTAATCCAACGTTGGAGGAAATGAAAGTTTCTGACATCGATTGTATGATCGCTGGTACGATTGACAATATCGTGATGGTGGAAGGTGAAATGCTTGAGATTCAAGAAGACGACATGGTGGAGATCATCAAGAAGGCGCATGAGTCTATTAAGCTTCAATGTCAATTCCAATTGGATTTGGCTGCAGAAATTCCAGGGACTTCTCCAAAAAGAGAATACTCTCACGAAGATCACAACGATGAGGTTCGTGCGAAAGTAATGGATGCTTGTTACGCTAAATGTAAAGCGGTTGCAGAACAAGGATTGGCTTCTAAAGAAAAGAGAGCTGAATTGTTCGGAGCAATTAAAGAAGAATATATCGCATCTCTTTCTGAAGAGGAGTTGGTAGTAGAAGGAAAGTACATCTCTGTATACTACAAGGCTGCAATGAAGAAAGCGGTTAGAGATACTATGTTGAACGATAACATCCGTTTAGATGGACGTAAGTTTGACGAGATTCGTCCAATTTGGGCTGAAGTTGATTACTTACCAACTGCACACGGTTCTGCTGTGTTTACACGTGGTGAGACTCAATCATTAACTACATTGACTTTAGGTGGTAAGATGGATGAGCAAAGAATTGATGACGTTACCTTTACTGATAGCGTTCCTTTCATGTTGCACTACAACTTCCCTCCATTCTCAACTGGTGAAGCTAGAATGTTAAGAGGTACTTCTCGTCGTGAGATTGGACATGGTAACCTGGCGCTTAGAGCATTGAAGCCAGTTCTTCCAGACGATAATTCATACACAATTCGTTTAGTGTCTGAGATCTTGGAATCGAATGGTTCGTCTTCAATGGCAACTGTTTGTGCAGGAACACTAGCATTGATGGATGGTGGTATCCAAATTAAGGCGCCAGTATCTGGAATCGCAATGGGGTTAGTTGCGGAGAACGGTAAGTTCGCTGTATTGTCTGATATCTTAGGAGATGAAGATCACTTAGGAGATATGGATTTCAAAATCACAGGAACAGCAGCTGGAATCACAGCTTGTCAAATGGATATTAAAGTAGATGGTCTTCCATATGAAGTATTGATTCAAGCATTGAATCAAGCGAAAGAAGGGCGTTTACACATTTTGACAAAAATTACGGATACAATTGCGAAACCAAACGCAGAGTTGAAGCCTTTAGCACCTCGAATTGAGGCGTTTGAAGTGCCAAACGATATGATTGGTGCAATCATCGGACCTGGTGGAAAGATTATTCAGCAATTGCAAAAGGACACAAACACCAATATTACAATTGAAGAATTGGAAAGCGGTGAAGGAAAAGTGCAGATTATGTCAAACAATGCAGACGATATGGCTGCAGCGGTTAAGACAATCAAAGCGATCGCTTTCCCACCACAAGTGGATGAAGGTGCTGAATACGAAGGAAAGATCAAGTCGCTTCAAGCGTATGGTGTTTTCGTTGAAATCGTTCCAGGAACAGATGGTTTGATTCACATTTCTGAATTCTCTCACGAGCGTGTTACGAAGATGGAAGACGTTTGTAAAGAAGGTGATATCGTTAAGTTTAAGGTGGTCGGAAGAGATCCAAAGACGAAGAAGTGGAAGCTTTCTCGTAAAGTTCTTCTTCCAAAGCCAGAAGCAGCGGAATAGAATCATAACTATATAAAGCATACTAAAGCACTCTGAATCTTCAGGGTGCTTTTTTTTGAAGGTATTTCGCAATACCGTAAAAGTGCATCAACTCACAATGTATTGTTGAATAGTTACTGCACAAATTTCGTGATTGGTAAATAATTCAGCTACTTTTAGATTATATTCAAATTAAAGAAGAATCTTATGTCAAGTGTAAAACTATTAAAGAAGAGAGTCAAAGGAATGGTGTACGAAGTACTCAACGATTGTGATTATGTAATAGTAAATGAGGGGAAGAACGCAGACGCAGCAGAGAATCTCATTGACGAAGCGGTAGAGTTTCATAACGATATGGTGACTAAGATTAATGCCGCCAAGAATAAGGCAGATTTCAGAGCAATCACCGAAGAAGTAGATAAAAAAGCAGTTGATTTTGTGAAAAAATTGAATGCATTGAACTAAGAAAAATATTTCTTAACGTACTAAGTGTCTGCTCTTTTGGGTAGGCACTTTTTTGTTAACCTAACGACTCTATAATGAACATATCGAAAAAATCTGGATACGAAAAACTAAATTTTCAATTCTTCGCTCCGAAAAGGCAATTCAGATCAACATTGAAATAATGTGATCCTATGCAAAGTAGAGATCTCTGCTGAAGGAGAATGATGAATTGAGACGAGAAATCAATTCTTTGTATGATAGATTGAATCAAGCTTTTCAGTTTTT
>CAJQJL010000009.1 GCA_905478665.1 uncultured Flavobacteriales bacterium | reverse complement strand
TGAAAAGCTAAGTGATGATGAACGTTTTTTCATTAAACATATTCTCGCCTTTTTTGCTGCATCTGATGGAATTGTGAATGAAAACTTAGCTGAGAACTTCGTAAAAGAAGTTCAATACACAGAGGCGAAGTTTTTCTATGGTTTCCAAATCATGATGGAAAATATTCACTCGGAAACGTATTCTTTGTTGATTGATACGTACATAAAAGACGACAAAGAAAAAGACTACTTGTTCAATGCCTTAGAAACATTTCCACCAGTAAAGAAAAAAGCCGACTGGGCTTTGAATTGGATAGATAACGGGAACTTCGCACAACGCTTAGTTGCCTTTGCTGCAGTAGAAGGAATTTTCTTCTCAGGTTCATTTTGTTCCATTTTCTGGTTAAAGAAAAGAGGCTTGATGCCAGGATTGACATTCTCAAACGAGTTAATCTCGCGTGATGAAGGAATGCACATGGAGTTCGCTGTATTGTTGTACAATGATCACCTTGTAAACAAGTTGCCGAAAGAGGAAGTACAAGAAATTATTACCGTTGCAGTGGATATCGAGAAAGAATTTATTCTTGAGTCATTGCCAGTGAAGTTGATTGGAATGAATGCGGATTTGATGTCACAATACATTGAGTTTGTTGCAGATCGTTTGTTAGTTGAATTGGGGAATGATAAAGTGTACAACGCAACAAATCCATTTGATTTTATGGATATGATCAACCTTCAAGGAAAGACAAACTTCTTTGAAAAGAGAGTTGGAGAATACCAAAAAGCTGGAGTGATGAACAATGATTCTAATCAAACATTCAGTTTAGACGAAGATTTTTAGTAGACAAAATTACCCTGTAACCACTCAGGGACAACCAGAATAAAAAACCAAAATAATACCAATCGCCCATGTATGTTGTAAAGAGAGACGGAAGAAAAGAGGCTGTGAAGTTCGATAAGATCACAGCGCGCATCGTTAAGATGTGTTACGGACTAGATCCATTGGTATCGCCAGAAGCGGTAGCAATGAAAGTTATTGAAGGGCTATTTGATGGAGTAACAACAACACAGTTAGACAACCTTGCTGCTGAAGTTGCTGCTGCAAAAACAATTGATCATCCAGATTATGCATTGTTGGCATCGCGTATTGCGGTTTCTAACTTGCACAAGGAGACAAAGAAGACATTCTCTGATGTAATGACGGATATGCACCATTACATCGACCCAAAAACAGGTGAGAACGCTTCATTGGTTGCAGACGATGTGTTCGAAATCATCATGGAGAACAAAGACCGTTTGGATTCAAGCATTATTTACGACAGAGATTTCAGATACGATTATTTTGGTTTTAAAACGTTGACGAGATCATACCTAATGAAATTGAACGGAGAAATTGCTGAACGCCCTCAACAAATGTTGATGCGTGTATCAGTAGGGATCCACAAAAACGATATCGACTCAGCAATAAAAACATACAACTTGATGTCGGAAGGTTGGTTCACACATGCAACACCAACGTTATTCAACTCAGGAACGCCTAAGCCGCAAATGTCATCGTGCTT
This sequence comes from uncultured Flavobacteriales bacterium, assembly GCA_905478665.1. Taxonomy (GTDB): domain Bacteria; phylum Bacteroidota; class Bacteroidia; order Flavobacteriales_D; family Crocinitomicaceae; genus UBA4466. The sequence continues at coordinate 57,058 of CAJQJL010000009.1, read as the reverse complement.
CTTGTTAACAATGAAGGAAGACAGCATTACAGGTATTTACGACACGTTAAAGCAATGTGCACAAATTTCTCAATCTGCAGGTGGAATAGGTTTGGCTATGCACAATATCCGTGCTACAGGATCATACATTAAAGGAACAAACGGAGCATCCAATGGAATTGTTCCAATGTTGAGAGTATTCAACGATACTGCACGTTACGTTGATCAAGGTGGAGGAAAACGTAAAGGATCTTTTGCAATGTACCTTGAGCCTTGGCATGCAGATGTTTTTGATTTCTTGGACATGAAAAAGAATCATGGAAAAGAGGAGCAAAGAGCACGTGATTTATTCTATGCATTGTGGATTCCAGATTTGTTCATGAAGCGTGTGAAAGAAAATGGAGATTGGACCTTGATGTGTCCACACGAATGTCCAGGTCTTTCTGATACACACAGTGAAGAATTTGAAGCGTTATATACCAAGTACGAAACAGAAGGAAAGGGAAGAAAGACGATTAAAGCACAGGAGTTGTGGTTTAAGATTCTTGAATCTCAAATTGAGACAGGAACGCCATATATGTTGTACAAAGACGCAGCAAATGCTAAGTCAAACCAACAGAATCTTGGTACAATCAAGTCATCGAACTTATGTACTGAAATCATTGAGTATACAGCTCCAGATGAAGTAGCAGTTTGTAACTTGGCGTCATTGGCATTGCCAAAGTACATTACTGATGAGGGGGTATTTGATCACGATAAATTATTCGAGGTAACGTATCAAGCGACGTTAAACTTGAACAAAATCATCGATGGAAACTACTATCCAGTAGAGGAAGCGCGTAACTCAAACATGCGTCACCGTCCAATCGGACTAGGGGTTCAAGGCTTGGCAGATACATTCATCATGTTAGGTTTCCCATTTGAGTCTGAGGAAGCAAGAGCATTGAATAGAGAAATTTTCGAAACAATCTATTATGCGTCGATGACAGCATCAAAAGATTTGGCGAAAGTAGATGGACCATACGAATCAATTGAAGGTTCTCCAGTTTCTGAAGGAGTATTCCAATTCGATATGTGGGATGTTACTCCATCAGACAGATGGGAGTGGGATGTGTTGAAAGAAGAAGTGAAAGAGCACGGCGTACGTAACTCATTGTTACTTGCTCCAATGCCAACGGCTTCTACAGCACAGATTCTTGGAAACAACGAATGTTTCGAGCCTTACACATCAAATGTTTACACACGAAGAGTATTGTCTGGTGAGTTCATCATCGTAAACAAGCACCTTTTGAAAGATTTGGTAAAAGAAGGATTGTGGAACAAAGAAATGCGTCAGAAGATCATGGTGACAAATGGATCTGTTCAGAATATTGATGAAGTTCCACAAAAATTGAAAGATTTATACAAGACTGCATGGGAGATTTCTCAAAAAGCAATTGTAGATCAAGCTGCAGATAGAGGAGCATACATTTGCCAGTCTCAATCATTGAACATTTTTATGGAGAATGCAAACTTCGGGAAGTTGACGTCAATGCACTTCTACGGATGGGAGAAAGGATTGAAGACAGGAATGTATTACCTAAGAACGAAAGCAGCAACTGACGCAATTAAATTCACAATTGACAAATCTACAATGACGGAGCCAAAAGTAACAGCGAAGTCAATTGAAGAGCAAGAAGCGTTAGCGTGTTCCATTGAAAATGGAGACGACTGCGAGGCTTGCGGAAGTTAAAGGCATACTTCGGTCGCGCTCGGCATACTGTAGTTGATTGAGCGAAGCCTGAAGCAACACCTTGTTTTGATTAATAATTGTGCCGTAATAATTAATCACAAGAAAAAAATCCCTGCTAATTCTAGCGGGGATTTTTAGTTAATCACCTTAAAACAAAACCTAGGTCATAAAATATTCGTGGTGTCCTTAATAACTTTGTCTAAACAACTAAAAACCACTACCTATGTACAAATTAATTGCATTACCCGTTATTCTAATTTTCTTGGCTTCCTGTGGAGGAAATGCGGTGAAAATGGATCACGATCAAGTTTACAGTATTCTCGCTCAAAATGAAGGCGCGATTGCTGGGATTTCATTAGGAGACGAATGGTCTTCAACATTGGCGAAAATTGAATCAGAAAATAAAGGTGTCTTTCAAGTCGATGCGGATGTCTCTTATGGATCACTTTCAATTGACTATGGAGATGATGGCGCTCACTTTGGTATAGACTGCCAACTTAAAGATGGTGTCATTACAGGAATTGACATCCTTTTAAAAGATTTGGACGAAAATGAGGCGGGCTTTCAAGCTCTAAATAGCAAGTTACGTGATTTCTTTACCAAAAGATTTCCAGATGGGTATGAGAATTTTCCTGGAGGAGAATATGCAGGTTATAACGAATGGCAAATCACCAATTCTGAAAAAGAAACTACGCTCAGCATGGGGGAGTTGGACCACAACGAAAAATTCAAAAAATCGTCATTTCCAATAGGCGTTCATCGCCAGAATTAGGAAAACAATAAACATTTAGAAGCCCTTCAGTCCAGATAGCTATCGGGATGAAGGGCTTTTCATTGCTGCACATTTTCTGTTACTAATCCGCAATTGGGTATTTTGTTAGTACATTAATGATATAAATTGTATTGGGAAGATGCGAATACCCCTCGCTTATTTGCAACCAATGGAAGGTGTTCCAACCTACGTTGTTGCTCTGCTTATTTTTACGCCTATTGCGATTGGGGTAGGTATTTTTGCATACAAAACCCGCCATGGACCAACTTGGCGTAAAGGCATTTTTCCATCCAAAATCAAATTCAATCAAGACAATCTTCTGGAAGCGTATTTGGCTTTGGGTGCCATTTTAGTGCTCTTCGATTACGGTAAAACGAAGGGAAAAACACAGTTCATAAACAACTACTTTAATCGTTATTTCAAGTTCTCTAATTACAATTTTGGAGACTCCCTGCTTTTTTCGATGAAGTACCCCATTCAGATTGACACCGTGTGTGTATGGTTGAATATGCACTTAAAAGACGAGGGGGAAAAAGCACAGGTGATCTATTTCCTAACGGGGCTTGCACTGATCAAAGGAACACTCACAAAAAAGGAGTTGGCTTTTCTGCAGTTGATGAATTCAAAGCTCGGGCTTTCGAGCCAAAACTTGGAACGAATAATCGCAATTTACGAGTCTTACTACGCGAATAAAAAAACCAAGAAAGGAGAAACAACCCGCAAGAAGAGTCGCCCAAAAATAGAGTACTATGGCAGCATTCTGGGGGTTTCTGCAAAAAGCACACTTGCCGAAATAAAGAAAGCGTATCGAAGCTTAGCTAAAGTTCACCATCCAGATGTTTTTGCAAATGCATCTGATGCACAACAAAAAATGGCGAAAGAAAAATTTGTGAAGATTCAAGAAGCCTACGAGTACTTATCTGAAAGGGCAACTACTTAACTTCCCTTACCTGACGAAAACTGATTCCCAAGGTGCGTTCGTAGTTTCTGAGTTTCTTTACTTCTTTCGTGTTCACAAAACACATAGAAACACCTTCTTTACCAGCACGAGCGGTTCTACCACTTCTGTGTGTGTAGTACTCATCACTTTCGGGAAGTTGATAATGGGCAACATAAGAGAGCCCCTCGATGTCAATACCACGCGCAGCAACATCTGTGGCTACCAAAACTTGTAAGGTTTTATTCTTGAAAGCGCGCATCACTTTGTCGCGTTCTTTTTGAAGAAGATCTCCGTGAATGGCATCTGTAGCAATGTTTTTAGCGATCAATTGCTTGGCCAACTTCTGAGTGGCAGCTTTTGTTTTACAAAAAATAACACCTCTATTTTTATGCTCGGACTTCAAAAACTCCATGAGCATAAACAACTTTTCGTTGTCCTCACAAACGAGGTATTGATGGTTAATTTTCTTGTTGACTATATTGTCTCTGCTAACCTCAACGCGAATAGCATCTTTGGATAAATGACGATCAACGATTTCCTTGATTCCCGGAGGAATAGTCGCTGAGAAAAGCCACTTATTTTCGACTTCAGGTAAGAAACCTAAGATTTCATCCAGTTCTTTTTTGAACCCCATGCTCAGCATTTCATCTGCCTCGTCGAGAATAACGGTTTTAACTGCGCTAAGGTCAACGGCTTTTCTGTTTAGGAGGTCAATTAACCTTCCTGGTGTCGCAACAACAATATGCGTTGGACGTTGAAGAGAAGCAATTTGTTTGTCAATTTGTTCACCACCGTAAACGGCTTCCGTGAAAATTTTGGCTGAATATTTTGTGAATTTAAAGAGTTGCTTAGCCACTTGTTGTCCCAACTCGCGCGTTGGACAAAGGATTAAACCTTGCACTTTATCTAGGTTTGAGTCAACCTGTTCCAGAAGTGGCAACCCAAAAGCAGCAGTCTTTCCCGTTCCTGTTTGAGCCTGTGCAACAATATGGACAGAATCTTCCAACAAGAGTGGAATTACCTTCTGTTGAATGTCAGTCGGTGTAATAATGTTGAGTTCAGCCAGCCCTTTAATGAAGCCACTACTAATTCCCAAATCCTCGAAATTTTTCAAAACAAAGTGTTTAATAATTGGCGCAAAGGTACGCTAAAGATGAAGTGAAAAGCGAAAACCTAGTCGTTTCCTGAAATATCTTTATTTGCATTTGGTCTTTTATCTTCCCGTGGTCCACGCTTGTAGATGACTAGCCCATTCAGGAAGTTACGGAGAATCTGATCCTGTAATTCCACATACTTTGGATGATCTTCTTTTCTGCAAAAGTTGCCAATTTCCCCTTTCGAAACTTTGAAATCAACCAGAGCACAGATTTCTACAATATCGTCATCACGTAGTTTCAATGCTACTCTTAATTTCTTTAATATGTCGTTATTGGTCAAGGCCATTTTTCTCGTTTTATGGCGCAATTTAAGCAATTGCCATATCTTTGCCCTATCATAAACAGAAAACAATGCTCGGATTAAAGCTCGCCACAGACCCTCGATGGGTAAATCTTGTAGAAACGAACATCCCAGAAGTGCTAACCGATCATGCATGGTGTGAGCAAAAAGCAGCATCCAATGCGATTTACATGGTGGTAAACAATTCCGAGCGCGAAGAATTGGTAACAGACATGCTTGCATTGGCCAAGGAAGAGTTGGAACACTTTGAACGCGTACACGAAATCATTAAAAAGCGTGGATACCAATTGGGCAGAGAGCGTAAAGACAGCTATGTAAATGAGCTGTACAAATTCATGAAGAAAGGAGGCAGCAGAAACGAAGCATTAGTTGACCGACTGCTGTTTTCAGCAATGATTGAAGCGCGAAGCTGTGAACGGTTTAAAGTCCTTTCGGAAAATGTAAAGGATGAAGAGCTGGCCGAATTCTACCATGAATTAATGGTGAGTGAAGCAGGTCATTATACCATGTTTTTGAAATATGCCAGAAAATACAGCGAGAAAACGGATGTTGATAATCGTTGGAAAGAATGGATTGAATATGAGACGCAAGTCATTCAAAACTATGGGAAAGAAGAAACGGTGCATGGTTAGTGCACCGTTGTAAAAAAGTCATTCAATGTTTGTGCGCTATTAAAGCGTTATCTGCGCGCCCAAAACGATTCCATAAGTGATAACTCCTCGCTCACTGTGAGTTGTTCCAGCTGGGAACGGAGCATTGGGATCACTACCACTAATAAAGTTAAGCGGAACATATCCATCTGTGCGAAAGAGCTCAAGGAAAAGTTTGGAAGATCTTTTATACATCGCTGAAAAGCCAAGAATGTATTGATTTTGACGCTCCCATGGCGAACCCTTGGGGCCAGCCGTGAAATTCGAAAATTCACCAGAGATTGCATAACCCATGTTTTTCTTTTGCTTAAAACTATATTTTCCACCGACATCTATCGAGGAAACTTTGGACGCGGCATAAATGTCCAATGGTGGTGATGGATTGTGCGTTCCAGGCCATACTTGCAACGTTTGTGCATATCCGCCCTTAACAATAATACGGTCGTAGAGTTCCACTTTTCCGTAAGCTGTGTATGCGGGGTTGTTATCCTTGGTTGGATCAAAATGCATAACAGGAAACGAATGAGCATACGTGCTTCCATGCATATAACTTCCTCCTAACATAATGGAGAAGTTTTCTCCAGCATTTAGCGTATAGTTGATATCTCCAACGAAATTATTGACGATTGATGGTACATTTGTTGAATCACCGACAGGAGTGCTAAGTCCTCTAAACTGACTTCCACCTTGTATCGCCATTGCAGTAACGTGGAGTCCCCACTTTTTAAAACTAGCCTGTGCGCCGTATCCAAGTCCGCCAAAGGCATGCCATATCGTTGAATTAGTAAATGGACTAACGGACCCCATTTGTCCAAAAGGGGCATCCATTTTTCCAATAGCACCATATACGGGGAACTTATTTAAGTCGCCGAAGTAAACGAACCCTTTGCGTAGCTGTAGTTGATTTCGCTTTAAATCCGTTATGATTCCAGTTCCGAAGCTTTGTTCAGGGTTGTACAAGATTTCAGCATGAACCCCAAGCCAGTTTGTGACCCTTCCTGTTGTTGAAAGCTGAAAGGAGTGAAGCACCAATTCACTGACTTCTTTTCCAATCTGATTCGACGAGGTTGGATGCCGCATTAGATAGGCAAACTTAGAATCCGTATTTGAGGCTTGATAATCCGCCAAAGCGATAAGCGAAGTACCAATAGTAAGGCTTGCTTTTGTTGTTGTGTCTTTTTTAAATTCTTCTGCCAGAATTAGAACTTTTCGGAGGTTTTGATTCGGCTCCATTAATTTGTAGGACATTTCCGAATTTAATCGTACAAAGCCTTGTTTTGATGATTGCTCGGTTTGCCCAAAGGCGGCCGCAGAACACATGAGTGCAGCAGTAATTAGTGTTTTCATAAGCTAAATAAGTATGGTTGAACGCGAAAGTAGAGAATTTTTGTTGAAATGAATCGTATTTAGGCTAGGACACTCAGTTTTCTGTGTTTTCGACAAGCAACCGATAGGCAAACAGTTATGCGTGAATAATAAATAACCAAAATTGGTACAAGCACTACTCTGGGTATTATTGCCTACGCCTTTTCAGAAGGCTTTTACTTTTGTAGGTTGTTGCGGAAACGAATTGGCGCGCTAGCCTTCTTAGAGTTCTTTTTGTACAGCTTCCAACTCTTTAAAAAAGTCTTCGCCAAACGCACGAATAATTGGCTCCTTCAAAAAGCGGAACACAGGTACATCGAGCTTCTCTCCACAAGCACAGGCGGGTGCGCAAATGTCCCATTGACTATAATTCAGTGCTGTGAATTGTTCGAATTTTTTTACACGAATGGGGTAAAGGTGGCATGATACTGGTTTTTTAAAATCAGTTTTTCCATCAATGTGTGCTTGCTCGATAGAACATTTCGTGATCCCCTTTTCATCAAAATAAACAAAAGCACACTCTGCACCGTTCACTAAAGTCGTTACGGGTTCGTTGTCCTGATCCATGTAGAAAACACCCTGGTTTTCAACGGCCCGAATCCCTTCTTCTCGCATATAGGGTTTGATTGCTTCAAGATCCTCTTCAAGAATGGAAACCTCTTCAATTGTTAACGGGGCACCAGCATCGCCCTCTATACAACAAGCACCTTTGCAAGCGTTTAGATCACAAACAAATTTGCGTTCAAAAATTTGTGTCGATACGACTTTATCATCGAGTTCAATAAGCATTCGGCAAAGGTCGAAAAACTATTTGGCAAATAGAAAACCCGCTTGGATATTTATTTTTCCCTAAATACTGAAATTAAATACTTCAACGAAGAATTTGGTGGGAATTAAAAGAAATAGCTATATTTGCATCGTACATAACGAAAGATACTAACAAATGAGGGGACGGAAGTCCCCTCTTTTTATCACCAATGATTAGTAAAAAATTAGTTACAGGATTGATCAACGAACGAATAGAAGAACTCGACAACGGGCTTTTCATTGTTGAGTTGAACATCTCTCCAGCAAACGTAATTAAGGTGGAGTTGGATAAGTACGAAGGAAATGTTTCGGTAGACGATTGCATTCGTGTATCAAGAAATGTGGAGCACAACCTAGACCGTGAAAAAGATGACTTTGAGTTAAGCGTTTCTTCGGCAGGGTTAGACAAAGGATTACGAGTCTTTCCACAGTACAAGAAGAACATTGGCCGAAATGTGAAAGTAAAGCTTCACGAAGGAGGGTCAATTGAAGGTGAAATGATTGATGCAACAGAAGAGCAAATTGTCGTTCAAACATCGCGAAAGGAGCGAATTGAAGGCAGAAAGAAAAAGGAAACCATCATTGAAGACCATGTGTTGACGATGGACAAAATAAAGGAAACAAAAATTGTTATTTCATTTAAGTAATTGAATATGGATAATTTAGAATTAGTTGACTCGTTTTCGGAGTTTAAGGAACTGAAGAACATTGATAAGCAAACAATGCAGCATGTATTGGAGGATGTTTTTCGTGCAATGTTGAAGAAGAAGTTCAACACAGATGAACACATTGATGTAATTGTAAATATTGATAAAGGAGACGTTCAGATTTTCTTAAATAAGGAAATTGTTGACGACGGAGAGGTAGAAGATCCAAATATAGAAATCGCTTATTCAGATGCGATTAAGATTGAACCTGATTTTGAAATAGGGGAAGAAGTAACGGAAGAATTCCGCTTTGCTGATTTCGGAAGAAGAAACGTATTGTCATTACGCCAGAATCTAATTTCCAGAATTATGGAATTAGAGAAAGATCACCTTTACAAAATGTACAAGGAGCGTATCGGCGATATCATTACTGGAGAGGTTTATCAAGTTTGGAAGAAAGAAATCATGGTATTGGATGATGAAGGAAATGAATTGATCCTTCCAAAGTCAGAGCAAATACCATCAGACTACTTCAAGAAGGGAGAATCAATCAGAGCTGTTGTTGCGAAGGTAGATATGCGTAATAGTACACCTGTAATTATCTTGTCGCGTACTGCACCAGAATTCCTAGAGCGTTTGTTCGAATTGGAGGTTCCTGAAGTGTTCGACGGCTTGATTACAATTAAGCGTATCGTTCGTGAACCAGGGGAAAGAGCAAAGGTTGCTGTTGAGTCTTACGATGATAGAGTTGACCCAGTTGGAGCTTGTGTGGGAATGAAAGGATCTAGAATTCACGGAATTGTTCGTGAGCTTAGAAATGAGAATATTGATGTAATTAATTACACAAGCAATCCGCAATTATTCATTCAAAGAGCATTGTCTCCTGCTAAAATTTCATCTATCGAAATCGATGAAGAAGCAGGAAGAGCGAAGGTGTTCTTGAAGCCAGATCAAGTTTCTTTGGCAATCGGTCGTGGAGGTCACAACATTAAGTTGGGTGGTCGTTTAACAGGATACGAACTAGATGTATACAGAGAAGGAGAAGTAGATATCGAAGATGTAGATTTGGAAGAATTTGCAGATGAAATCGACAGCTGGATTTTGGACGAATTAAAAGCTGTAGGATGTGACACAGCAAAATCGGTTCTTGATATCGGCTTAGAAGATTTGGTCAAACGAACAGATTTAGAAGACGAAACGATCGCCGAGGTCTTTAAAATTCTAAAGGCTGAGTTTGAGTAAATCGGTAACAAAACAGTATATTAGACACCGAAAATAGACCTTTTCGAGGTACGAAAAGGATGTTTTAAAGTAAATAAGGACGCATAGTTTTATGGCCAAACCAATTAGATTAGGAAAAGCAGCCGGAGAGTTGAATGTAGGTATGTCGACGCTTGTTGAGTTTCTAGAAAGCAACGAGATATCCATTGATGCTAGCCCGAACACGAAGCTGACACCGGAGCAATATGATTTGCTGCGGACTGAATTTGCTGCGGATCAGAACTTGAAAGAAAAGTCCAAAATGGCAACCGTTACTCAAGAAAAAAGAGAAACGATTTCATTAAGAGACAAAAAAGAAGAGCCTGCAACAGAGGCTGTTGAGCCAGTAAAAGAGGCTGCTCCAGAACCAGCGCCTACGCCTGCTCCTACTCCTACTCCAGCGCCAGAGGCGAAGGAAGAAGAGAAAGAAGCATCGGGTGTGAAGGTTCAAGTAGTTGGAAAAATCGACTTAGATTCGATTAATACCAAAACACGACCAGATAAGAAAACACAGGAGCAAAAAGAAGAGGCAAAAGCCGTTGAATCGGGGTCAAAAGAGGATAAAAAAGACGTTGAGGAAAAGCCTGTAGAGAGGGCTGCTGAGACGAAGACAGAGGAAAAGGCTGAGTCAAAGAAGGAAGAAGAGAAGGCTGCTGCACCGAAGAAGGAAGAGACGGAAACAATTCGTGTTGAGCGCAAAAAACTTGCTGGACCAAACGTTGTTGGGAAAATGGTACTTCCTGTTGAGAAGGAGAAGTCATCAAGTGCAGGAGAACGAAGAAAGCGTAAGCGTGTTCGTAAGGTTGATGTTTCTAAACAACCAGGTCAGAGTCCAGGAGGTCAAAATCAAGCAGGAAAAGGAAAGCCATTTAAGAAAGGTGGTCGTGTAGATAAGCCTGAGATTACTGAGAAGGATATCCAAAAAGAAATTAAGGAGACACTTGCACGTCTTTCAAATAAAGGAGGAAAGTCAAAAGGAGCGAAAAACAGAAGAGCTAAACGTGATACTGTCGCTCAGAAGCGAGAAGCGGAAGAAATTCTAGCTGCGTATGATGACAAAGTGTTGAAACTAACGGAGTTTGTTACTGTTTCTGAATTGGCGACAATGATGAACGTGAGTTCTACGGAAGTTATTTCAGCATGTATGTCTTTAGGTATTTTTGCTTCAATCAATCAGCGATTGGATGCAGAGACAATTCAAATAATTGCTGAAGACTTTGGTTACGAAGCAGAATTCGTTAGTGCTGAGGTTCAGGAGGCAATTCCAGAGATTGTTGACAAAGAAGAGGATTTAGTTGCTCGTTCACCGATTATCACTGTAATGGGTCACGTCGATCACGGTAAGACATCATTACTGGATAGAATTCGTAGTGCAGATGCCAACGTTGTCGATGGTGAGGCTGGTGGAATTACACAGCACATTGGAGCATACAGCGTAACGCTTAAGGATGGTCGTAAAATGACATTCTTGGATACGCCAGGTCACGAGGCCTTTACGGCAATGCGTGCGCGTGGTGCACAGGTAACGGATGTTGCAGTAATTATTATTGCGGCGGATGACGATGTGATGCCACAAACAAAAGAGGCTATTTCTCACGCTCAGGCGGCAGAGGTGCCAATGGTATTTGCGATCAATAAGATTGACACACCTGGTGCTAACCCAGATAAGATTAAGGAACAATTGTCACAGATGAACATTCTGGTTGAAGACTGGGGTGGTAAGTACCAATGTCAAGAGATTTCAGCAAAGAAAAACTTAAACATTGATGAGCTTTTAGAAAAAATCTTGCTAGAAGCAGAGTTGCTTGAGTTGAAGGCTAATCCAAACCGATTGGCAACAGGAACAGTGATTGAATCATCGCTAGACGTCGGAAAGGGGTATGTCACAAATATGTTGGTTGAGACAGGAACCTTGAATATTGGTGATTTTATTCTGGTAGGAAAAAATCAGGGTAAGATTAAGGCAATGCAAGATGAGCATGGTGTAAACTTGAAACAAGCAGGGCCATCGATACCCGTTTCCGTTTTAGGAATTAACGGTGCGCCATCTGCAGGAGACAAGTTCCACGTCATGGAAGATGAGCGTGAAGCGAAAGCAATTGCAACAAAAAGAGAACAGCTGTATCGTGAGCAAGGATTACGTACAACGAAACATATTACACTTGATGAAATTGGACGTCGATTGGCAATTGGTGACTTTAAGGAGTTGAACTTGATTGTTAAAGGAGATGTTGATGGTTCTATCGAGGCACTTTCAGATTCTTTGTTAAGACTTTCTACGGAAGAAATTCAGGTGAATATTGTTCATAAAGGAGTTGGTGCAATTTCTGAAGCAGATGTCAACTTGGCATCGGCATCTGATGCAATTATTCTTGGATTCCAGGTTCGACCTTCAGTTGGATCGCGTAGATTGGCAGAACAAGAGCAAATTGATATTCGCCTTTATTCAGTGATTTATAAAGCAATTGATGAAATCAAGGCAGCAATGGAAGGAATGCTTTCTCCAGATATTGAGGAGAAAATCATTGGTTCAGCTGAGATTAGAGAGACATTTGATATCTCTAAGGTTGGAACAATTGCAGGTTGTTTCGTTGTTGATGGGTTAATCAAACGATCGTCTAAAATCCGTGTGATTAGAGATGGAATCGTAGTACACACAGGAACATTAGGTTCTTTGAAACGTTTCAAAGATGATGTGAAAGAAGTGAAAAACAACTATGAGTGTGGTTTGAATATTGAGAAATACAACGACATTAAGGTTGGAGATATCGTCGAGGCATATGAAGAAGTTGAGGTAGCAAGAAAGTTATAATCTTTGATACATTAACATCTTTTAATTCTCTTCGCCTGTAGTCTTCGGGTCTTATTGTTAACTTTGTTACAACATTAAATTTGAAAAGATGATACTAGGAGTTTTTGGTCCTTGGCAAGTAATAGCAATCTTAGTGGTGGCACTTCTTCTCTTTGGTGGAAAGAAAATCCCAGAATTAATGAAGGGGCTTGGAAAAGGTGTGAAAGAGTTTAAAGAAGCATCAGGGAAGCCAGAAGATGAAAAAGCATCTTCAGACGAAGAAAAGAAATCATAAATTGGTCGACGAATGTTGCGCACGTATGCTGAAGTAAAGGAAGCAATTTCTTCAGGCGATACCGTAGTAAGTATCCTGGAAAGGTACTTGACGGCAATAAACGATAATAAAAATTTGAATGCCTTTCTCGAGGTATTTGAAGATTCAGCAAGAGAACAAGCTGTAATCGTAGATCAAAAAATCAAAGATGGAACCGCTGGCAAATTAGCTGGAATGGTTATCGGACTCAAGGACAACATGTGCTATAGAGGCCATAAAGTGTCTGCGTCATCCAAAATTTTAGAGGGGTTTGAATCACTGTTTACAGGAACAGCTGTCGAGCGTTTATTGGCAGAAGATGCTGTAATTATTGGGCGACTCAATTGCGACGAATTTGCAATGGGTAGCTCCAACGAAAATTCGGCTTTCGGACCTGTCTTGAATCCAAGGAACACAAAAATGGTTCCTGGTGGATCTTCAGGAGGATCTTCCGCAGCGGTTGCAGCGGGGTTATGTACTGCGGCTTTGGGAAGTGATACTGGTGGATCAATACGTCAACCAGCAAGTTTCACAGGCACATATGGCTTGAAACCTACGTATGGAAGAATCAGTAGACATGGGTTAATCGCTTATGCTTCTTCTTTCGATCAAATAGGACCGTTTACCAATTCATTGGAGGATTCAGCTTTGCTTCTTGAGGTAATGGCTGGGTCGGATGATTATGATGCTACGGCATCAACACAAGAAGTCGACAATTACACGGCACTTGGTGAAGAGAAAAAATACAAGGTGGCTGTAATTGCAGAAAGCCTTGAAATGGATGGTATTGACCCTGAAATTAAGAGGACACTGGAAGACACGATGAAAAAGCTAATAGCTTCAGGGCATCAGGTTGAAACAGTATCTTTTCCCTATTTGGATTACATGGTACCAGCGTATTATGTACTTACAACAGCAGAAGCATCATCCAACCTTGCGCGATTCGACGGAGTCCATTATGGTCACCGAAGTGATTCTGCAGAAGGAGTTGAAGAAACATATAAGAAATCTCGAAGTGAAGGCTTTGGGATTGAAGTACAGCGAAGAATAATGGCAGGAACGTTTGTTTTGTCTCACGGCTATTATGATGCTTACTATACAAAAGGACAGCGGGTACGACGTGTTTTACAGGATAAAACAAACGAAATTTTCGAGAATTTCGATATGATCCTATTACCGACGACGCCAACAACAGCCTTTGAACTTGACGCTGTCAGCGATCCGATTGCAATGTATTTACAGGATATTTATACTGTACATGCAAACCTTTCAGGAAATCCAGCAATATCACTACCAGTTGGGGAACATAGCAATGGACTTCCGTTCGGAATACAGGTGATCGGAGATCATTTTAAAGAAAAAGAGATGTTGAATTTTTCCAGAATACTGGAAAAAATAGTGGAGAGCTCATGAGAGAAATAGCGGTTTGCATACTGATTTTTGTGTCAGGATCTGTGTTTGGACAGCATTCAGCGGGTTACGGCTGGACAGCGAAAGATAGTTTGAAAGGAGAGGCAATGATCAAGACAATTGAGCAGAGTCTAGACATGTTTTACGCCGAGTACTCACCTGAAGGAAATTACGACTCCATTATCGCAGCGTTGAACTACGAACAAGACCAAATTCCTGAATTTTCGGATTCGATATATTGTGAACGACTTAACGTGATGAATGAAATGAGCCCATTTCATTTGGATTGCAATGAAACAACCTTGTCAACGATCCGATTCTTTGTAAACAAAAGAAGAGGGTTTGCACGTGTTGTACTAGGTCGTTCGAAGCTTTATTTTGATATGTTTGAGGAGAAGCTAGCAGCACACAACCTCCCAATAGAATTGAAGTACTTGGCGGTAATTGAAAGCGGATTGCGTCCACAGGTAAAGTCGCGTGCCGGAGCACTTGGACTTTGGCAATTCATGTACAGAACAGGTAGAATGTTTGGTCTACAAGAGAACTCGTACATTGATGAGCGCATGGATCCTGAGCTTGCAACAGAAGCAGCGTGCCAGTACTTAGGGAAACTTTATGGAATCTACAATGACTGGAACTTAGCGCTTGCGGCCTATAATGCTGGTCCTGGAAACGTTAATAAAGCAATCAGAAGATCAGGAAATAAACTCACTTACTGGGAAGTTCGTCCCTTTTTGCCGCGGGAAACACAAGGTTATGTGCCAAATTTCATCGCAGCAGCGTACTTACTTACCTATCATGCAGAGCACAATATAATACCAATGGAGGCGTCAATTCGCTACCCACAGTTAGATACGATGTGTTTAAGCAAAGGTGTACACATGGAAACAATGGCAAAACTTCTTTCCATGGAGTTGGAGGAAATTCAAAGACTCAATCCGATTTATAAAAAGTCGTACATTCCTAAGTCAGATCCACCTCAATGCATATCATTGCCGTTGACGATTATTGGCGACCTCGTATCACAAGAGGATAGCTTGTATGCCTTAGAGTTTGATCTTTATGTAAAGACACAAACACCTACACAACACACGCCGTCGCAAAACACAAATACTACACCACCTCCGGCTACAGGGACGTACCAGTATCACAAAGTTGCAAAAGGAGAAACACTGGGAACGATTGCATCGCGTTACGGAACGAGTGTGGCAGAAATCCAGCGAATTAATGGCTTGAGATCGACCAAAATATACATCGGTCAACGGTTGAAAGTAAAAAAGGGAGCGTCAACGACGAGCACACCTGCGCAAAGTTCTGGAACAACTAAAAAATACTACACTGTTCGCTCTGGAGACACCTTTGGGAAAATCGCGCAGAGACACAGAATGGCACAATCACAATTGAAGCGATTGAACCCAGGAATCAACATTAGCCGACTTAGTATTGGGCAGCGAATAAGAATAAAATAATTTTTAGCGCGGTTTTTGTTACAGAGAGGAACAAAAGAATAAACTATGGCACTTAGAATAACTTCTGCGGTAATCCTCATCACTTTAATTTTCTCATCTATTTCCAGTTGTGACTCAGGAAGAGAGACACTTGGAAGCAATGGTCTTCACGTAACAGGAAAGGTTGGAGAAATCCTTGTCGTTTGCGAACCAGGAATCTGGAATTCAGACATCAAACACTATTTAGACACCAATTTAAGGCAATGGATTATGCCTTATTTGCCTGATGTTGCAACCTTTGAGTTGATTCATAAGACACCAAATCACTTCACGCAAGGTGTTAAGCGATACAGAAACACATTATTTATTGAAATTGACCCGAACTATACGGGAGAGCACGGAAGTATTGTGAAGAAGAAGGATGTTTGGGCAAATGGCCAGTTGGTCGTAGAAATAACAGGAAAAGATTTTAATCAAGTACTGGAAACATGTAAAGAAGGCCTAGATGAAGTGCATGATGAATTTGATGACATGTCGTGGAGACGGCTCATGCATAATTTTGACAAGAATAAAAAAAGTGCTGCCAGACAGCAGGTAAGAGAGAATTTTGGTATTGATATTGTCTTGCCGACAGGTTCTGCCGCTGTAACGCGAAAGCAAAACTTTTACCGTATTGAGTTTCAACCGGCATCCAGACCGATTGAGTTTGTTGGATCGGGAACACAAGATGTGGGAAGTATCTTCTCAGGAATAATGGTTTATCAGTACGACTTTCTAGACTCTTCTCAGTTTGACTTAGAACGCTTGTTGAGAGCACGAGACACAATGTTAAAGTACAATGTTGAGCATGAAATTGAAGGGATGTATATGGGGACCCAATACAATGAGTTCGTTTATCCTGAAGGAAATGTGGCATTCACAGCAGATAAAAAGATCAAAGGCTTCGATATGCGCGGAATGTTCATGTTTACGGGCTTACCGAGACACGGAACTGGAGGTGCTTTTTGGGCGTTTCATTTTGTCAACCCAAAGACAAACAAATTGGTATGCATCAGCGGTTATGTAGATGCCCCACCAACAACTAGTTGGACACACCCACTAAGGGAGGTGGAGGCTGTCTTGCGCAGTGTACAATTGGTAGAATGAAAATATCGGCGACAATCATAACGCTTAATGAAGAGCGAAACATTGAACGATGTATTCGTTCTTTGCAGGATGTTGCTGACGAGATCATCGTTCTGGATTCTTTTTCTACGGACAACACAGAAGAAATTTGCAAAGGGCTAGGTGTCCGATTTGAAAAGCGAGAATGGGAAGGATATTCGCCTTCCAAAAACTATTTGAACAGTCTCGCACAGTTCGATTATATTCTGTCTATTGATGCAGATGAGGCCCTGGATGAAGAATTAAAGCAATCCATTCTCGAACTAAAAAAGCTCAACGACCCTGAAGTCTATAGTGTAAACAGAATGACCAATTATTGTGGAAAGTGGATTAAACATTCGGGTTGGTACCCAGACATTAAGGTGCGATTGTTTCCCAAAAAAGGAAGTAATTGGGATGGTGAAATCGTACATGAGGAGTTGGTTTATCCAGTAAATTTGGAAGTGGTTCAACTCAAAGGACATCTGGAGCATTATTCATACTACTCCTTTGAAGGACATCGTTCTCGAGCTGACAAGTATTCTGCATTAACAGCGCAAAAAATGCATGATAAAGGAAAGAAGGCGTCTGCCTTAAAGCCTTATATTAGTGCGCTGGGGAGGTTTGTTTCAATGTATATCATTAAACGAGGCTTTCTTGATGGTGTCATGGGGTTCAAAATTGCATGGATCAGTGCACAATCGAATGTTTTTAAATACAAAGAGTTAAGGAGGCTGAACAGTGTCAAAAGCAATTGATTTAAACAATAAAAAAGTACTAATTAGCAGAACGGACAGTATTGGCGATGTGATGCTTACCCTACCTATTTGTGCTTGGCTAAAGGCCGCGTTTCCATCTGTGGAGATTATTTTTTTAGGAAAAGGATATACAAAGTCAATCGTAGAGGCCTACGAAAAAGTAGATTCGTTTATTGACTGGAATGAATATATGGAAGTTCCGAAGACGGAAAAAATACAACGTTTTAGAGCCATTGAGGCAGATGCCATTATTCATGTGTTTCCAAACAAAGATATCGCTGCATTGGCAAAAAAGGCGAAAATTCCTGTTCGCGTGGGGACTTCTCATCGAGCGTATCATTTGGTAACATGTTCGCACCGCGTGAATTTTACCCGAAAAAACTCAACGCTTCATGAAGCACAATTGAACCATGAATTATTGAGACCATTCGGTTTGGAGAAACTTCCAGAACTGAATGAGTTGGAGGCGACAACACACTTTTTTAAAGCACCCAAAGTTGAGTTGCCAACGGAGTTGAAAGATCTTAAGGAGCTCGTTATTTTGCATCCTAAATCACAGGGAAGCGCGAAAGAATGGCCCGTTGACAAGTACATAGAATTGGCAAAAACGCTTGTAGAAAGAGGAAATACGGTTGCGTTTACAGGAACCCATCAGGAAGGGGATCTGTTCAGAGCGGAAATCCCAGAGCATAAATCGATAATTGATACTACAGGCAAATTAAACCTTGAACAGTTGATGGTTTTTATTTCATCCGCTAAGAATTTAGTTGCCTGCTCAACAGGACCGTTGCATATTGCGGGGTATGTGGGAATTGGAGCAATAGGTTTGTTTTCACCAAAAAGACCGATTCATCCAGGAAGATGGAAAACTTTGGGAAAGAATGTTTCAATCCTCGTATTCAATGAGGACTGTCCGAAATGTGCAGAAAAAAAAGACTGTGATTGCATTACGGAAATTTCAGTCGCTTCTGTGCTGGATAAAATTGAGTAATTTCCTCTATCGAAAAAATACTCAGACATATTGTCTATTTGAACATTGTTGTGGCATTTTCCACGGGGGTTTTATGTGCTGGTTTTGCGTTCTCCATTGGCATTGAAAAATGGCTGCTTTACGGGCTTTTTGCGTTTTTCTCAACGATGGCTGTTTACAATGGTCAGCGCCTGTTTAAGGCTGAACAAGTGAACAAAACACCGTGGTTGCAATGGGTAAAACGAAATGAGAGGAGTTTGTTTCTATTGGTTGTGTTTTTTTCGATCGCGTCCTTAGGAGTATTGGTCAGCATTGAGCGATTTGACCTGATGTCATTTATTCTTTTGGGTGTTGCGGGGCTAATATCAGCCTTTTACGTCATAAAAATTGCAGGGAAAAACATGCGTGAAATTCCCTATATTAAAATTCACTTAATCGCGATTTCATGGTCCTTAATATTAATCGTTTTTCCAGCACTAAATGAAGGGGCTGACACGTCCTTGCTTTGGGTGGGCGTCGCACATTACTGTTACGTATTGGGGATCACCATTCCATTTGATGTCCGCGATTTAAAGTACGATTTGCCCAGTCAGAAAACGATTCCTCAGATCATAGGTGTGAATGCGTCTCGCATGTTATCACTTTTTTTGATTTTGGTCTTTTCTCTAATGATGCTTTACATCGATCAACGTTTATGGTCGAACGGCTTGTTTTATTTAAGCGTACTTACGCAGTTTGCACTAATCATTTTTATGAATGAAAAACGCTCGGATGTTTATTATGCGGGCTTGATCGACGGGGCTATTGCGCTCCTAGGCTTCAGCTATTTTCTAGTAGCTTAATGAATGCTACTGCTCCCTAACTTTCCTCCAATAGGCAACATGTAACGAATGCTGAATTGAAAAAACTGGTTTCTACGAATGTCTTCATCACCACTGTCTACACGGTAATCAGGAATTCCGAAACTGTATGAAGCCTGAACACCAAATTGATCCATTTGATAGCCCAATCCTGCTTTTAAACCATAATCAAAGGCTCTAAGACCTTCTGAATCCGTAGACTCTGAAAAACTTTCATCATAAGCGGGAGGGAGAAAAGAGGTGATAAAATCAGGGATTCCAAGGGCCCCAAGATCTAAGTTCTCTACAAGGGGGGTGCGCTCTATTGTTGATTCTTTTTGTTTAGAACCCACCATAATTCCAGCGTAACCACCCAGAAAGAGTTGAATGTTTTTCCATGAGAAGTTGGCTTGAACAGGAATCTGTATGTAGTATTGCGATTGTCGTCCGTTTATAGAGGTATATGTGTTCAAATCAATACCAGGAATGGCAATCGAAGAATCGATAAATCCTCCCAATAAGTCAATAACACTGGTGTCTTGAGAACTATAAGCATGACGTGATTGAGAAAAATAAACACCAGTTCTCAATGAAAGCCAATCGTTGAATTTGTAGTCTACTGCACCGCCACCATACCATGCTGGTTGAAAGTCATTCCCCATTTCCTGTTCTTCAACTTGGATGAGGTTCATACCAATTTCTGGACCGATGAACAACTTTTGAGCGTTAAGCTGAGAATAAAAAATTACGGTAATAATGATTAAGAGTGGTCGCAACATGCTAGTCTTTTTAGATTGCAAATGTACATAAGTTGAAACAAATACTGAAAACAATGATTCGCTGCACTTATTTCCACGGGACGGTTACATATTCACTGGTTCGTGAACTGGCTTCTCTGTTTTTGACAATGAGATGTGTTTTGTCTACACGTTTGCTTCGGTACCCCATTAAATGGAAAAATTGTTTGGCCATTAAGCGTGCAATTCTTCGGTTCACAATTAATGCATCTCTTTTTTCTGAAGCCCAATTAATTCCTGGTAGCCACGTCAAAAGTCGGTCAGCGTGAACCCTCCTAAGAACGGCTGAAATTCGCAGAAAGATGGGCGAAATTTTACGAACAGCGAAGAAACCATCATTCCCCTGACTCTGATAGAGCGGCATGAAAACGCGTCCCTTTTTAGTTGCGCGTATTTCAACGCCGTTGCTAACAGCAAGTGGTTGCCCTTTCTTAACCCACTGGAAGTTGCAATAGCCAGGATGCATAGTAAACGCTTCTCCCTCTTTGATTTCATGACGGTAATAAATTTCAAAAATGCCACGCGAATCTACAGTGGTCTTTGCAAGGGTATTAAAATAGTGATGGAAGTCTATATCTTCTTTTTTCACTGCCCCGCTGAACACGAGGGAGAGGTAAATAAATGCGACATGGTTTTCGATAGAGGATAGTTCGTCGTGCTGTCCTGCCTCATAGCCAAAGGCGATGTACCCCAAATCATTAATATGGCTTAGAAGAGGTCCGTCAAGGTATTCTTCAATTCCCAAAATCATCGGTACGGGGTATTGTTCGGTGAATTTGCGGTTCAACAAACTATCATTGACAGTTAAAAAAGGAATTGTCTCGCTGGAAGTAGTGTGCAAGTCCATAAAATAAAACGGTCCTTCTTCGGTGTTAAGTATGTTTTCAATAAGTCCATGAATTTCCATTTGTTCGGAAATATCGTGGTTTTCCTTGGTCAATGTGCCGTCCATCAGTTTTTCGAGGGTCGTTCCTTTCCATAAGCGATTGAGGTCTTGCTCGTGAAATCGTTCACCTCGTTCGAGCGCCCAGAGATTACCACTGATTGCATGAATGGAACCGCTGATTGCAATGCCTTGACCCCTAATTTCTCGCATAACCCGATGAAGCGCAAACACACCAGAAGGCTCATTTCCGTGAATTCCTCCCGTGAAGATCAGGTTTGGACCAGGCTGGCTTCCTTTGATTTCATCGATAACTCGACCAACGGTAATGTGCTCGTTTAAGGCTTTACTGTATATTTTATGCATTATCGAAAGGGATTATGTCTGGAATGGTAACGATACCAATAAGCTGCTTGTCTTGAATCACAGGGAGACAACCGTAGCCATTCTCTTTCATGATGGAGATAGCTTCATCAATATCGGTGTTGGGCTCCACGGTGGATACAGAACTCACCATAATTTCATTGACAAGGCTTTTTGGGTTGTGATTTTCATCATCCAAGTACTTTTTCATGTGCGTCCAAGTAAGTAGTCCACAAAATTCCCCTGCGTTGTTTTCAACGGGTACGTGGTGAACGCCCTTCCATTTCATTATGTGGGTTGCTAGCGCTGAGAGATCGTGCTCATTAACTGTGAACAACTGAGTAGACATGATATGTCCAATTTTCCGTGCGGTTTTGTGGGTTGAGGGCTCAACTTTTATCTCTGGCCACTCATGAACAGGAAGGTTGGACTGTTGATTTTCATGGATTGTTTTTGTTAAGGCCCTTAAAGCTTTGTCTTGTTTCGTGAGCGATCTCAGCTTACGATAGTTTCTAACCTTCCATTGCGCTCCAGTGAATGAAACGGTTCGTTGCTCAATTATTTTCAATAGGCGCTCGCTGTCTTCTTTGTCTACTCCGACAGAATTTAGGCCGTTGTATGCCATTGGCAGTAGTTCTTTGATCATTAAGTCGCGAACGGATATTGGTCCGTCTACCCAGTTTAAGACCGATTCTTTTCCAGTACGTGCCGCTTTAATGAAATTCGACTTTGCGTCCTTGAAATCCATTTGAGATGACATATCATCAAATATGGCAGGTCTACCCTTCATGATGCCAACCCAAAGCGCAAAATTCGCCATTTCATCGATGATTGAAGGTCCGGCTGGGATGTAGCGATTTTCAATACGTAAATGGGGCTTATTTCCCCCGATGCCATAACACGGACGATTCCACCTGTAGATTGTCCCGTTGTGCAATTGAAGGGCAGCGAGTTTAGGAATTTTTCCTTCTGCTAGTTCTTGCAAAGAATTGGATTGAATTTCTTTTGCCAGCAGAATTTTGAATTGGGCGATATCGTTTTTAAATACATCGGCAATAGAACCTTTGCCCCAGGAATCTCCGAAGGTAACGCGCGCTTTCTGATTTCGAAGAGCATAACTGCTATTTCGTGTGTCGATACTTTGTTGAAATAACGCAATTCGTGTTTCACTCCAAAGCTCACGACCCAATAAGAGAGGAGAGTTTGCACAGACACCGAGAATTGGCCCCGAGATGGCCTGCGACCAATTGTAACTAGCGTTAAAATCATCGGGATCTATCTGCAGGTGCATCTGAAAACTCGTATTGCATGCTTCAAATAAAACTGAATCATGTTTAACGGATAATTCATCAACTCCACGGAGGTATAGCTCGAAGTCGCTACCGCGTAATTCGCGCATCATTTTATTCAATTCAGCATACCGAGGGCTGCCCGTCATGTAGTCAAGTGTCAACTCATGCTTGCTTATGGTAGGAAGAATTCCCGTTAGAACGAGTTGATTGTCATATTTTTTGGCCACCTGTTCAGCTTTGCTCAATAAATTGCGCAGCTGGGTTTCAACTTTGGTGAAACAGTTGCCAACAAGCTCAAAAGGATCTTGATTGATTTCCAGATTATACCGCGCAAGTTCTGTTGTGAAATGTGGATCATCAATTGCAGCCAGAATATCCTCTGCAATGTGCGATGGTCGCCAGTTTTTAGTGACAAGACAGAACTCTTGCTCCGAGCCAATTCGCGTAATTCCTGTTTCGAACAAGCCTTTTTCCAGCATTAGCTCCAGTGCCTCTACATCATTTAATAAATGACGTATAAATGATGAACGCAACTCACTACTTGATACTGAGCCGATAGTATGATCTCCCATTTTGAATAGTTTGTTATGAGCCTTGCACGAAAGCACAAAACCGCTGTTTCCCTAAATTAAGAAAAAGGCAAGAGTATAAAAATGAGATTACTTATGAATCAGGATGAGATTGGTCGTTTAATCAAGTTTGACGGAGTAGATAGTTGAACTAAGCAAAAAGCGCCTTCACAACTTCAGTAATTTTACCGCACTGCACGAGCTCAATTTTAAAATTCTTCTGCTCGACCCCCTTGTTATACTTAGAGATAATGATTTTTTCAAAGCCTAGTTTTTCGGCCTCATAAATCCGTTGATCTATGCGGTTCACAGGTCTCACTTCTCCTGATAGTCCAACTTCAGCCGAAAGAGCGATATTCGTATTAATCGCAATATCTGCGTTAGAAGACAATACCGCAGCGACAACGGCAAGATCAATTGCCGGGTCATCTACTTTTATTCCTCCTGCGATATTCAGAAAGACATCTTTTGCGCCTAACTTAAAGCCGCATCGTTTTTCCATCACGGCCAACAGCATATTTAACCGTTTGCTATCAAACCCTGTGGACGATCGTTGAGGTGTTCCGTAAGCTGCCGTGCTAACTAAGGCCTGAACTTCAATAAGCATTGGGCGCATTCCTTCAAGCGTTGCCGCAATGGAAATTCCACTTAGTGTGCCATCGGTATTTGTAATCAGTATTTCAGACGGGTTTTCTACCTGGCGAAGTCCAGAGCCCAACATTTCATAGATTCCAAGTTCATTGGTGCTTCCAAAACGATTTTTGATGCAGCGTAACAAGCGATAGACGTGGTTGCGGTCTCCTTCAAATTGAAGAACAGTGTCTACCATGTGTTCCAAAACCTTTGGTCCTGCGAGTGAACCTTCTTTTGTAATATGACCAATAAGGAATACAGGAACATTCGATGTTTTGGCATAGCGAAGTAATTGTGCCGTACATTCACGCACCTGAGAAATACTTCCTGGCGAACTTTCTATTTGCGAAGAATAAAGGGTTTGAATCGAATCGATAACCAACAATTCGGGTTGAATTTCTTCAGCTTGCTTGAAAATATTCTGAACGTTTGTTTCGGTAAGCACGAAACAATTCTTATTCGTAACACCAATGCGCTCTGAGCGCATTTTTATTTGCTGGTCACTTTCTTCTCCCGAAACATAAAGCACTTTTAGTTTCAGTGTCGTAATGGCCAACTGTAGCAACAACGTTGACTTTCCGATGCCTGGTTCTCCTCCAAAAAGAATGAGTGATCCATAAACAAGTCCGCCACCGAGTACGCGATTCAATTCACTATCGCCTAGTTGAATTCGTTGATGTTCCTGTTGTTGAATATCATCAAGGGCTTGCGGCTTGGCTGTTTTACCTGATTTTGAAAAGGCAACAACTTGAGGCACTTGTTTTTCAATAAGCTCTTCCACGAAGGTGTTCCATTCATTGCATGAGGGACACTTACCGAGCCACTTGGGTGTTTCGTGTCCACAATTCTGACAAAAAAAAGCAGATTTTATCTTAGCCATACGTGATTTAAAGGAAGACTAAGTTAAGTAAAAAGTAGGCATTACAAACATGAATATTAGGGCATAAAAAACGTTCTGCCCATGTTGGACAGAACGTAGTAAATGATTTAAAAATGGATCTTATCCAGCGTATGCCTTACGACCGAATTGACCACACTTGCGCTTTCTTTTCTTGTTAATTCGCTTGTTTCTGCGGTTCTTTTTCTTTCCACGATCATAATCGATTAAACCAATGATAGTGGCATCCTTTTTGCTTTCAACAGACGAAATTGATTCTGAGTTTGCCAACGAGGTAAATGACAACAACAGAATAAATGTGGAGATAATAAATTTCATAACAGTTTGATTTATAAACTTTAGAACTCCAAAACTAAAAGAAAATTGCCTCACACTAAAATAAAAGTGGAATAAATAGAATTTTTAATAAGAATTGCTGTTATTGTATTCCAAGAACCAATACAAAAAAAAATGAAAAAATTAATCGCAATCTTGTTCGTCGCAGTGTCAATGACATCCTTCGGACAAAACTTCAATTTAAACGTTTCAGATGCCTCAGTTTACTTTCACTATGTCAGTGAGGACACCAAAGGATCGCTTTCGGGTGTGACCGCAAAGGTGAACATTGACCCGTCGAACTTAGGTGCGTCTACTGTTACAGGAACAGCTGATGTTACTACCTTAACCACAAAAAATAAAACCAGAGATAAGCACCTTCAATCTGCAGACTTTTTCGATGCGGCTAAATTCCCAACGATGAAATTTGTAAGTGGTGAAATCACTAAAGATGGAGATGGATACAAGGCAAATGGAAAATTAACCATTAAAGAAACCACGAAAGATGTAACATTTGCAGTTTCAGAAAAAGACGGTGTCTTGCGTTTTAAAACAACCATTTTTTCGGAAGACTATGGTGTTGCGGTAAAAAAAGCCAGGGAAAAAAGCAAGGTGATTATCATCGTAAAGATTCCAGTAGGATAAGAATATTTATAACCAGAATAAAAAGTGAAGTCGCTCCCAAGGAAGCGGCTTTGTTTTTTTTATAAAAGCTGATAACTTTAAAGAAAAGGTATTACCATGAAAAATGCGCTGACGCTAACGGCAATGTTGACCCTCTCTAGTTTCTTTGGAATAAGTCAAATTGAAGCGATTACAGAAAACGGAGATGTTGTTTTATTGTTTAACGATGGCACGTGGAAGTCTGCAGAGGAATTGAGCGTAGAAAAAGAAGTCTATGTAATGCCCACGCCAGAGTTTAGTGGAAACACGAAGGAAGGGTCGGAAAGTGTTTCGCATAAAATTTCAATAATTAGTTCTAGTTCAAACGATATCACGGATGATGAAAAGTGGTTTCGAGAAAACGACCTTAGCCTCCCAACTTATGATGTTCCAAATTCTTTTCGTGGAGTAAAAGGCAATGTCCCAGACAAAACGCCGCTCAGCTATCAGGGAGAAATGCTGATTCGGGCAATGCATTCTGTTCAGTACAACTTCTTCGTGTATGGGCGCAATTTTTCAGAAGGGCGTTACTTAATAATCACCGATAAAAAGATGGAGCAGGTACTTCATGTTTTGGACTTCCAAAGCTACATGCTCAGTCCTGACTACGTAGAGGAGGACAGGATGTTTATCGATCAAAGTATCTGGTGGGTAGAAGTTGAGGGTGATATTCTTTATGTTTCACACGGGCACCATACTTATGCGGAAAGTTCCAAAGGCATGAACGCGTACATTACGGCTATTGATTTGAATTCATACGCTGTTCTTTGGCGAACGAAACCGCTTGTGTGTAACACCAACAACTTTCTGGTTTTCGACGACATGATCGTTTGTGGATATGGGTTCACCGCTGAGAAAGATTATATGTACGTGCTCAATAAAAGCAATGGTAAAATAGCCCAAAAGCTCCTTGTAAAAACGGGCCCGGATTGGATTATTAAAAAAGAAGATCAGCTTTTTGTCCGCACATACAATATGGACTATGTCTTCAAGGTGAACTAGAAAGTGGAGTTCTCAACCCTGAAAATATAGACAGGCATTTCCATGAAGATGGTTTCCGAAGAAATCTCCATTCCATTTTTGCGTGCTACATTCATAGAGGCCTCATTTTCCTTGTGAATGATGGAAATGACAGAAGAAGGTTCAAGTTCCTTAAAGGCATAATTTTTAAAGAATGTCGCCAACTCCGTGGCATAACCATTTCCCCACATTTCTGGAAGGAAAGAGTAAGTGATTTCAAATTCTTTTTCTCCCTCAAGTTCTCGTTGAATAATGCCTCCTACGCCAATAAGGACGTTGGTTTCTTTCAGAATTACCGCAAGCTGACCAAACTCCCCGTTATTTTGACGATCGATTTGTCTACTGATCCAATTGTTCGCTTTTTCCTCTTTGGAAACCTTCGAATCTATGGGGCCAAGAAATCGCTCTGTGGGATTATCCACAAAAAAGGGTGCCCACAATTGAATGTCCGATTCGGTGAAAGAACGAAAGGTCAGTCGTTCAGACTGGACTGTATAATATTCTTCTGCTGGAGCTTTAGATTTCATGAATCAAACTTCTGGGTCATAGTAATTATTAAAACGGCGAGCCATGTTCTCTTTTGCGTAGGTGAATAAACCTGAATTTGCACGCATGAAATGTGAGGGTGTCACCCCATATTTCTGCTTAAAGCTATGAATAAAATGGGCTTGGTCGTAGTAGCCTGCGTCTATTGCCTTGCCAGTTAATGAGTCGTCGCTTTCACTGGAAAGCGTAAAAAAATGATTCAACTGCCAAATGGCAGAAAGCTCCTTTGGTGAAATGAGTAAGTTTTGTTTAAAATGCTTGTGTAGCCCCTGACGTGAAAGACCGAATTCATCAGCCATGTCTGAAATTCGAATTTGACCCTTTAAATCGAGAATGTAATTCACCTTATCTCTTAGGTGCTGGTTTACATGAAAGTTTTTGTTTAGTAATTCAAATGCAACGACTTCTAGCAGAGATGTAATTTCTTCGGGATCCTTTTTTCCTTTGAACATGTTTCGGAACCCCTTTAAGGCATGTTCCTTTGCGTAAAGTGTTTCCATATTGTTGATTAATCCCAATTGCGAGATGTTTTTTGAAAACAAATTGTGCAGTGAAAATGCCTTAAACCGGATGCCGCACATTTCACTTTGGGAGAAGATCTCAATAGGACGAGATGAGATAGGAACCATATATACTCCAGGCGCATGAATGGTCATGTCATTTTTTAAAACAAACTGATCAGTGGCAAAAAAGATATTGAATGTTCCGTCAGGGAAGAAAACGAGACTGTCTAATGCGTTGGCTTCAAACCGCCAATAGCTTTCAATAAATGCAGAGAGTTCCGCTTTTGATTTTTCTTCAGAAAGATTCATTTTTTTATGCGAATCGACTGTTGGTTTACATTTTTACAATTTTTAAATGTAGCCTACCCCTACATTTGTATTGAAAGGTAAGGATTACCAAGCGTTTGTAGATACGCTTTCATATGAAGGGTATGAATTATCATGTTAAAGGATAAAATCCAGTGCAAACGAGCAGGGATCCTTTAATAAAATGGGGCAATAGTTTAGGTGCAACATAAGTTTTAGTTTTAGAAAGTAGAAAGGGCGCATTCGATAATTCAAATGCGCCCTTTCTCACTTTATGATAAGGATAAACTAAAAATTTACATTCCATCGCTTCTCACGGTTTTCGTAAAAAGGCTTCATTTTTTTAGCGTGTGACTTTGCTTTCATAACTCCTGCATTTATAACAAGATTTAAAAGAGTGTTTGCCTCACTGAACTTAGTTTGCCATAATTGAATTTCGGCAATGTTGCATTGAATCATCGCGGTGATCTTGTCGTTGATGCGTGCCTTATTATCGTAAGTGTTGCTTTCAAGCATAATTTCATTCCACAAAGCCACCGCTGCTTCCAATTTTTCCTGTGCTCCAGAACAATCTCTGTCATTTTTAATTAAGTTCAGTGCTTGCACAGTTGCAGAATAAGCATTCGTCACGTCTGAATACTCATAGTTCTTGAACTTCTTTACAGAGTAAATTTCTGTATTTCTTTTGCGTGTTACATACCCTACCTGATCATTGACATAGTTGTTGGCCTCTTTAATTGCTTGCTGACGGGCATAGCGTTCCAAATCAAGGAAGAATTGATCGCCTTGATCCAACATATATAGTTCATGATCATACCGACTTTTATGTTCTTTCATTTTATACGTTCTTATACCATCAAGCACAACTTTTTGTACAAGAATTCCTTGTGTTGGTGTTTCAATTTTAATTTCGATGGGTAACATATACTCACATGTATATTGGTATTTCGTGGAAGCTCCAGTTCCCTTTTTTTTCTCAATGATTCGGATGTTGCGCATTGGTTGAATGTCAACAGAAAGAATTACCTCTCCTGTGCCTTGTTCAAACCCTTCAATCTTTACACTGTTTTGAACTGTAGCATCAGCATAGTCTGTGTGAAGACGTGGTTGTTTTACATTGGGATACATTGGTGGTTCAGGAAATAATGGTGGATTAGGCTTAGGAAGCGGTTGCCCTGTTCCAGTAACCGCACCTGCATTTACTTGCTTCTCCCATGTTGCAAGTTGTATTAGGTAAACCCTTTGTAATGAATCACGTGATTGCTGATAACGAACTCTATTTCGTTCGAACAACTGCATGGCCGCATCTTGGCGAGCTTGAAAAAGAATTAAACTATCTTCATTGGCAGCCCTATATGTGTGAGAAACACGCACTTCATAGTTGTTGTATGCATCATCAATGATAATAAGGGGCAATTGAATATAACCGAAAGAAACCTTGTTGTCGTTGATGTTTTGACCGAGGCCAATTGTTAGGCTGAATAAAAAAAAGTTAACGAGTAGTAATCTCTTCATAGTGTTAGTTTTCTGTAAATCTATCAATTTTCAATAAGTACACCGCACTTTCAATAGTAGCGACTTCGTAGTTTCGGTGTTTTCTACCTCTAGGCAACAGCCGTGCCATAAACGGCTTGTTAAGAACTATTTAACAAATGATTAGGACATAGATTCCGCACCAGAAACCTTGCAATCCTATCAGGGACAGACATTGCATCATTGTAGCGATTATTTAATCCAGTTTCGACGCATACCAAGAAAAAGCGGTAAGTTTGAGTAAAAGACTAAAACCATGAAGACTATAAAGAAAAGCTTACTCATTCTCGCATTATTGGTTTCTGGCAATTCTCTGGCGCAAACAAATGCAACAGCGGCATCGCCCGTTGACTGTAACGGTGTTACACATGACTTGTTTGCCGAGATGGATGCTGGAAAGATTATTGTAATCGGTTGGACCATGCCTTGTGCTACTTGTGCCTCTCCTCTTTTGGATGTGCACAATGCGGTGCTCAACTTTGCCATTAGCGATCCTGGTGTCGTGGAATACTGGTTGACAGATGACTTTGCAAATACGGATTGCAACTCTATTCAAGGTTGGTGCTCAACAAATGGTATTACTAACGCAACCATTTTTTCTTCTGCTGAGCTTAGTATGTTTGACTATGGAACTACGGGAATGCCAAAAGTTGTTGTTGTGGGTTGTACAGATCACAAGGTATACTATAACAGGAATGATTCGCCAACTGGTGCTGGTGTGACAGACGCGGTCAATCAGGCTTTGTCCGATATCGCAGCTTCTTGTCAGTTAGGAAATGATGAGTTGAACAAATCCAAATTTGATTTATCGTGTTATCCTAATCCAGCAAACTCTCAAATAATTGTGTCTTTCAATATGGCAACTGCTGAAAACGTTTCGCTTGAAGTGCTAGACCTAAACGGTGCAATTTTGAAGCGAATGGATGTTGAGAAATCAAAAGTTCTTGAAGGAAATGTGCTAGTTGATGTCAAAGACTTGAAGGGAGGTGTTTATCTTTTGAAGATCGTAAGTAAGGACGAAGCAGAGGTTATAAAATTTCAGGTAATCAACTGATAAAATCCAGAGTTGGACATGCGCATTTTTCTCATTTCTTCGCTTGTATTTTTTTCTGTGCAATTGGCTAATGGTCAGGGTTGTTGTTCAGGAGGCGGAGGAAATCCTCTGGCGGGTGGAGCATCTACAGGTGTTCTTGAAGAGGGGCAAATGGAGATTCTGAGTTCATACCAGTATTCTAGATCGAACAAGTTTAAAACGCGTGACAGTGATACAGCATCATTTTTCGATAATCTTTCAAGCAATTATGTCTTCTTAAAAGCAGATTACGGTCTTACAGATAAGTTTACGCTTTCTGTTGCGGCGGGTTATTATGCAAATAGAACGATTACAGAATTTCCAGACACGACTTACGCAGTAGGACTTATGGAAATTGAACAGAAGAAAGTGAAATCCAGTGGAATGGGAGACCTCATTATCTTCCCGCGTTACAGTGTCTATAACAAGTTAAAAGGAGTTAACCGAACAGAATTGACCCTTGGTTTAGGGTGGAAGATTCCCATAGGATCACACACAGATTCGAATTTCGTAGGGCATTCTTATTTTTTGAACGTAGAGAATAGCCCGCCAACAATTGACTCGTTGGAGATCTGGCAAACATCACCGCCGACCGTTCAAACGACCAATGGATCACACGACTTAATGGCCTATGCTTTCTTTTTTAAAAGCTATCCTCACCGAAAGCTCCGTTTATTTGCGAGTGCATTGTATGTAAGGCGTGGGTGGAATTCACTAGGATTAAAGTTCGGAGACTATGCGAGTCTCGGTTTATTCGCAGGAACCACCGTTTTCAAAAAACTGGGGCTAACTGGACAAATACAAGGTGAATGGATTGGAAAAATGAACGTTCACAATGAGATCAATGCGCTTTCATTGTATAGCATAGATACAGCCTCAACAGGGAGTATGAAAGTTTCATTTGTGCCGCAAATTAGTTACGCGTTTAAAGGTGGAGTTTCGCTATTTGCCTTGGCCGATATTCCTATGTATCAATATTTGAGAGGGACACAAATAGCTTCACAGTATCAGTTTACAGCGGGATTGTCTTACCGTTTCGCGTTGAAGAAAAAGAAGGAAGTTGTGCCCTCGAAGGCGCTTGAGACGAATTCAGAGCCTTTGGTTTTTAAAGGAGGAGAAACAATAGGTTTTAAGGTTTGGGGTCAGTGTGAAATGTGCAAGAAGCGGATTCAAAAAACAATGATGGGCTTAAGGGGTATAAACTCGGCTGATTGGAACATTGAATCTCAACAACTCTTAGTATCCTTTGATCCTGAGATTGTCTCAGTGGAAGACATGAAAAAGGCCTTGGCCAAAGTTGGGCATGACACGGAAGAATTTAGAGCGACAGATAAAGCCTATAAAAAACTGCATTCTTGCTGTAAGTATGAGCGACCTTAAGCATCGTATTCACTTCCAAAAAACCGAGCGATCATTTCTTTGTCTTGCTTTTTATGAGCAATTAAGGGTTCTGAAAGTTTCGTGAGGTACATTTTCACGGGTTTGTTGACCAACTTTGTGAAAAAGCGTTGAATTCCAGGAACAGCTTTTCCGAAACGTTCGAAATAGGTGTCAATTGTATCTTGTCTAAAATGAACGATTTCTTCAAGTAAGTGTCCATCAACATAGTTTCCACAATGAAAGTTGATTTTGGCGAAAGCATACTTTGGAAAATCTATTTTACCCATACCGTAAAGATCAAATGCACGCGTCATGAAGTCTATGTATGTAATTCTACATGTTTCTCCACCGCCAAGGTTGAATGTTTTCTTTTCCAATTGAGCTTCTTTTCCAATTGAATTTACGAATGCTCGAGCCGTATCACGCACTGTGGCAATCTCCATTACTGTTTCAAGTGGCATGTGGAACATTAGCTTCGAAACCTTGTGGTTTCCAATTCCCATGATGGCTGAAAGCCGATAAATTGTCCAATTGATCTTGCTTTCACGAATTATCTTCTCGGCTTCAACTTTAGTTTGACCGTAATCATCACCAACACTTGGTTTTAGTTCATCCGTAGTTTTGATGTCAGGGTTTTTGTTGCGGTCGCCATAAATTGCAACGGAAGAACTGTAGAGTAAAAAGGCGTTGGGAGCATTGGCTTCCATCCCCTTTACAACATTTCGCGTTCCTTCCACATTCACGGCTCTTGCCATCTCTGGCTTGTCATCTGCCAATGGTGGAATAATGGCTGCTAAATGAATGACATAATCTTGGTTAGTACAAGCCTTGGCTACGGCCTCAGAATCCGTGATAGATCCGTAGAACACTTGCACCCCAGGGTACGTTCGCACTAATTTTTTCGCTTTTTTCGAGGGCCTTACGAAAACCGAAATGCTCGAAGCTTCTTGTTTGTCGTATAATTGCTTCAAGGCTTCACCACCTATGGCACCAGTGGCACCAGTGATTAGAATTTTTTTGTCGTTCATAAGGAATTATCAGGTTACATGTAGCGAACTTTCATCAGAAGTGATTTGTTTGCCTTCAAGTAGAATTTGAAATCATTAAAATGTGGAGTGCTCCATTTTGTATGGTAATAGTCGCCGAACCCGTATCCTTCTTTAGGCAAGAGCCATCCGAAATCCATTACGGTGTTTTTGTTTTCATCATCGAGAAGTGCCAAGCCATAAACTCCTGCTGGAATTCCCGTGAACGTATATTTTAAAGTTCCTCCAACCATTTTGTTCTTGTATAAAAGAACAGATTTCCAGCCTTTCCTTTGAGAATAACCTTCCTGATTACGGTAAATATGCAGTTGAATACGTCCGCTCTTGTTGCGGATATTTTTAATGGTAACCGTGATTGAATACGTATTTGCGGGAGTAGCCTTCTTTGAAATCGAAGAGCTGGCAAACCAAAAGATTGCCAAAACGCAAAGTAGACTTGTCTTTTTCAGGATGCTATTCTGCAGATTCATAGGTGCAAATTAATAATTATCGTTCAAAGAAAAAACAGGAAAGCACGACATTATGCGTAACGAACGCGCATGGTCACCCTTTTATTTGCCTTGAGATAAAATTTAAAACTGTTGAATTTTGGCTTGCTCCATGCTGTGTGATAGTAATCTGAAAAGCCGAACCCTTCTTTAGGTAGCACCCAACCATAATCCATTTTTGTGTTGTTGTTTTCATCGTCTAGCAGAGCTAAACCATAAACGCCAGAACCAAATCCCGATATTGTGTGAGTAATGGAATTGCCCACCATTTTTTTCTTCGAGATATACGTTATTTTCCAAGGAACTTCTTTCGAAAAGCTTTCTTGATTTCGATAGATTTGAAGTTGTATGCGCCCCTTGGTGTTGCGAACATTCGTAATCTTTATAGTAATGCTGAAGGTTGCACTTTTTACTGGAGTAAGTTTTGAGTGCTTACTGAACGAAGCCGATACCAAAAGGCAAAAAACAAAAAGGAATTTTTGCAGGATAACAGCTCTACTCATAATCCCAAATTTATAAATATTGTGTCAAATAGTTAAAGCATTGATCCTAAAAGCCAAAATAGCTTAGTCTAACTAGAAAGGAAATTTTGTTCTATTTTGCAGCCTTATATGTCGAAATTGGTCATGACAAAAGCAAGATTTTTTAAGAGTGATTTAATGTTTGTGCTCTTGTTCGCAGTGTTTGCGGCATTTTACTACGATACTGTTCTGGACAAAGGACCTCTCAATGTTCACTTGTGGCGTCAAACAGATTGCCTTTCCATGACTGAAAATTATGCCAACGGGGCAGCTTTTGGTACTCCTGAAATGCATATTCAATTAGGTGACGACAATCAGAGTGGATATTCAGCAGGTGAATTCCCCGTCCTCTACTATTCAATTGGGAATTTGTGGAAGTGGTTTGGAAAATCGCACTTCACCTATAGGCTGTTTTATCTCATCATTCTTTTTGGTGGAGTATTTGCTTTTTACAAGTCCTTGAAAATTGTGCTGAAGGATAACTTTTGGGCGACGATATTGGCTCTTTTGCTATTTACGTCCCCAGTTTATGCATACTATGGAATCAGCTTTTTAACAGACGGGCCAGCATTTAGTTTTATCCTTATTGCGCTTTACTTTTTCGTGAAGTATCACCATAAACAAGCGTTGCGCTTTTTTTACCTCTCCATGCTGTTTTTTGCTTTGGCTGGACTCATAAAAGTCTCCAGTTTGATTGCCTTTATTTTTCTAGGCGGAATTTTACTGCTTGAAACATTTTCAGTTAAGACTCTCGGGAACAAAAAAATCTATCATGGATTAAAGTTTGAATGGCTTGGCTTTGCACTAGCGATTATCACCATTTTTTCTTGGTATTTCTATGCCAGCAAGTTCAATGATGCCCATGGATTCAAATATACGTTTAATGACATCTGGCCGATATGGCATATGTCTTGGGAAGACGTAATTGGGCTTGTTGAAGGAATGAAAAAGTTCACGAGTCATGTGTTTTTCAGTCGGCCAATGCTTTTTTTGCTTTTGTTCACGGGTATCATAAACCTTCTTCTGTGGAAGAAGATTCCGCTTTTCGTTTATTTATCCAATTTGGGAATCATTGCAGGAGCCTTTTTCTACTTCATCCTTTGGGCTCCACTTTTAGGGAATCATGACTACTACTATGTTGCGCTTTTGATCCTTTTTGTTGGAATCATCGTTCCCTTTGTGTGGTATATGAAAACCAATTATCCTTCTCTTTTGGAAGGTAGAATTGCCAAAATAATGGCCGTGGTCTTTTTAGGCTTTAATTTTCTGTATTGCCTACAAGTTATGCAGCTCAAGACCCTCGTCAAGGATGAGCACCACCTGTTTTTGGCTGTGGGTGATCAAGACTTTGTTAAGCACATGGCGTGGGCGAACAGCTATGACTGCGAGAATAATTGGTATCGCTTTGAGCGGATGCAGCCTTATATGAGAAAGTTGGGAATTCAAAAAGAAGATCGCGTTGTTTCCCTGCCAGACGACTCCTTTAATATCTCATTGTACCTCATGGGGCAAAAAGGGTGGACGAACTTTAATCATTATTCCACAAAAGAAGAAATTCAATACCTGATTGACAGAGGAGCCAAATACTTGTTTATATCTCAACCAGAAATCTTGGAACAAGACTTTTTACAACCTTTTCTTACCCAGAAGATAGGAGAGTTTGAGGGAATAGCGATATACAAGCTCTAGTCTTTTAAGTTGATTGAGGACAAAAAAAATGATTCTTCAGAGCAGGGTTGAAATATCTGTTTATTTTAGTGCTAACCTAAACTACATTTAAAAAGGGCATTATGGTATTTGTTTGGAGAGGATCTGGTATAACGGTTCCCATATTTCTATTCATCAGCGGATGGATTGTGAGCTATTGGATTGAAGACACAACGCTTGGCAATAGTTTGTTTATTGGATGGACAATGCTCTGGGCGGGAATTGTGCTTACCCTTCAGGGAGTTGCAGTTTGGGGCGGCGGCAAGCCTGACCCTGATACAGGAGAAGTGCTTCTGAAAAAAGGACACGACTTCTTTTGGATTCCAGTATTATTCTGGGGACTTGGCTTTATCGGGTTGGGAATCTGGCAAATTAATAAAGGACCAGGTGAATTCAACTATACTGAGCTAGACTATTCGACGACGACAACAACAGAGGAAGTTGTTTCTCCAGAACTGACAGAGCGGATGGTTAATTTCTACAACCCC
The DNA here is from genome assembly GCA_905478665.1 of uncultured Flavobacteriales bacterium. Classification (GTDB taxonomy): domain Bacteria; phylum Bacteroidota; class Bacteroidia; order Flavobacteriales_D; family Crocinitomicaceae; genus UBA4466. The sequence goes on along the minus strand of CAJQJL010000009.1, from coordinate 20,753 downwards.
TACAATGATTCAGTTTTTATTGAGATAACGGACAGCAAAACAAACGAATATATCATTGGAGCTACAATCCCACCAGTGTTTACAAGCTATAAGAAGTTTGAGTGCAAGCGTTATGACATTGAAAGAGAAGGAGAAAGAGATCGCATTACCGTTTCCAGACCAAAGAAGAATAATAAAGATGATTACGATGAAATCTGGTACATTATCGGTGGTGAAATGGACTTGATTTTGGTAGATGTAACGGATGCATGTGATGACGATATGACGATTGAAGACATAACGTCAATTGACTGGACGAAGCGGATTGAAAAGCGATACGACGGAGACAAAATAATTGAACCATCATTGGTCTCAACAAAGAAGAAACAGAAGGTAATTTATGGAGTTGGCGATAAACTTCCAAAGCATCACAGGAAGAAACAACGTATGTACGCATTAGTTGCCGTCGGAGATGGCGTTGAGCCGACCGATGAGTTTTTGGACAAAAAGATGTTACACATCTGCGAGATGGATTAATTTCAGCACCAATGGAGAATCAACCACGCTACACCAACAAAACTGTATTTCTAATAATTACACTTTTGTGTTTTATTCTTTACGGAAACACATTGCAGAATGGGTATAACTTAGATGATGCGTGGGCCTTTCAGGACAAAGGTGATGTGGGCTTGGTTGAGGGGCTTCAAGAAAGTTTCACAACTTCTTATGTAAGCTTTGGTCAATTGAATTACGGATATCGTCCAGTGACGTCTGCAGTATTTGAATTGGAGCAGGCAGCTTTTGGGCAAAACCCCGTAGTGAGTCATTTTATCAATGTTTTATTCTATTCGTTAGTGTGTTATTTGCTCTTCTTTTGGTTGACAAAGTCACTAAAGATAGGTTGGTGGGTGGCTGCTGCGATAACGGTAGTGTTTTTATTCTTGCCAATTCATACAGAAGTCGTCAATAGCGTAAAGAACAGGGATGAATTACTCAGCTCCTTTTTCGGATTACTGTTTCTGATTCAGACATGGAAATTTTACAAAGACGGAGGAGTATTACCTATTGTTTTAGCTACGCTGTTCTTTTTACTTTCTGTTTTCTCAAAGCAAAGTACATTGCCACTCATTGCAATTGCGCCGATAGGACTTTGGATTACAGCAAACTTGAACAAAAAGCGTTTGTTGATTGTTTGCGGTGTCTTCATCTCCCTTTTTATATTTGAGCGCTCATTGGGTTCTTTCATTGATTTAGGAGCGAAGAAAACGGTACACGATTTTGTAGAAAATCCATTGTATGGTGATCACACAGGAGCAGAACGCCTGATGGTAGCAACAAACTCACTTGGATTTTATGTCACGGGTATGTTCTCAGTTGGCAGCTTTGCGGCGTATTATGGATTGGATTCAATTGACTTTCTGAAGACGCAACCCATTTATATGGTGGGATTTGCCTTGTACGTAGCGCTAGGCCTCGGGCTTCTAATTCTCTATTTCAAGAAACGAAAATACAAGTTTTCATTTTTCGCGATGGTGTTTATGACAGGTTGCCTTTTCCCATTTCTTAATTTGGTGGTGATAACACCAGGAGTTGTTGGTGAGCGTTTAACATTCTTAGCTTCAATGGGGTTTTCCCTAATCTTGGGCGCAGCGATTTATCATCTTTTCATTAAGCTGAAAAGTGCCAAATCGAAAACGGGAATATATGTTTCTGTTGCGTGCCTTGGAGCTGTAACACTTTTTTGGAGTGCAAAAACAATTCAACGAAATTCAGATTGGTATGATCTTGAGTCATTGATGAAAGCGGATTTGGAAACGTATCCTAGATCTTTGAAGATGAACATGATTATGGGAAGTGTTCAGTACAACAAAGGTGTTACTGAGAAAAGGAATGTACAAGTCGTTAGTGACTTAAAGAAGGTGGAGTTGGCGCGGAGTTATTTCGTAAAGGCATTGGAGACATATGATAAGCATGCAGTAGCGCTGTACAACATTGCATGGATGGATACTTACCTGTTGTATGCTGCCCCAGACAGTACGGAACAACGTTGGTGGGAGTTGGTAGAAATGGAAATTTTGGATTCTGTGAGCATAGAACCGCATATTATTACCCTTTTGGAACGACAGGGCGAGGTGGGTCAATCACTGGAATTGAGCATGAAGTTGTGTGAAGAGGGCAATAGTGCGATGGGGTTAACTGGAATGCGTATCGCGATGAACGAAGAGAAGTGGGAGCAACTCTGGAAATTTAGCGAGTGTGTTTATCCAGATATTGGTCAGCGCCGATTAAAATTAACGGAGATGTGGAAACGTCTTGCTCAAAAAGATTCTGAAAAGGCAAAAGCATTGATGACTGCATTGATGAAGTTTGATGAATCACCGTATTATGGAAAAATCAATGTGCAGGGATTAATGCAAAAGCAAGATTTTGCGGGAGCACTGCTTATCCTTAATGATTTGGATCAACGTTTTCCAAATGACTTGGAGATCAAACTTTTCTATGGGAACATCTATACGTCGTTCAACCAAAAAGAAAATGCGTTGAGGTCATTTAAGGAGGCATTGGCTCTGGATCCAGAGAACGAAAAGCTTAAAAAATACGTTGAGTCATTGGAAAATTAGGGACAGAGGCATCCATATAGTACGTCTATGCGTCAATAGGATGAATTAGCAAGATTAGGAGAAATCAATAAAAACTACGAATTTCACGGTATAAATCAATCAACATGAAAAAATTATCAGTCTTAACATCATTCATTTTGCTTTTCACTGTTCAAAGTGCAATCGCACAGTATTCGGGCGATCTAATGATCGTTATTGATGACCCAGCGACTGGAATTGTGAAGAATGCAGATAATAGCGGAGACATTACATTCACTGTTTCTAACAGTTTGAGCTCGGCAGAAAAAGAAAACATTCGTCAAGCACTAGAGGCTAAAGATGAGCTTTCTAATGTGTTGATCACAAATGATGTGTGGACATTACACGTTGAGTCGGGAACGCCTAAAAAGATTGTGATGACTTACTTCATGCACAACGGATTCAAGTATATTTCCGTAGCTGGTGTGCAGAAAGAAATCTTGCATTACCTGTCAGGAAACTAAAAACCCCTTCTTTTAATAAGCTGATTTACATTCTTGCCTGAAGGGTAAAGAGTTCGTGGTAACGCCCTTTTTTTTCTATCAAGTCTTCGTGAGACCCCCGTTCAATAATTTCACCGTTTTCAACTACAAGAATTTGGTCTGCCTGTCGAATGGTGCTTAATCTGTGTGCAATCACGATTGTTGTTCTTCCACTGATTAAGTTCTCTAATGATTTTTGAATCAGGACTTCGCTTTCAACATCAAGACTTGATGTCGCTTCGTCTAAAATCAGGATTTTCGGTTTCGCAAGAACGGCACGCGCGATCGATACACGTTGCCGCTGTCCACCAGATAATTTAACGCCACGCTCACCAACTATGGTGTCGAGTCCATTTTCAAACCGATCTGTAAATTCATTCACATGGGCGGCTTGCACTGCTTGTTCCAGTTCTTCTTCGCTCGAGTCGGGTCTTGGGAATAGAATGTTTTCACGAATCGATCCTTCAAAAAGAAAATCATCTTGCAGTACGAGTCCCAGTTGATTTCTATAGCTGTTAAGCGTAACCTCGCTCAGGTCGTGTCCATCAATGGTAATGACACCTTCACCCGGTCTTAGGTGCGTGGCAACAAGTCCAGCAATTGTACTTTTTCCCGCACCAGAAGATCCTACGAGGGCGGTAACTGTTCCAGGTTTGGCCTCAAAACTCATATGCTTGAGAACATCTTCGCCTTCTTCGTACTTAAAGGAAACTTCGTTGAAAACCAGGTGTCCGTTTAGATCATTTAACTCCACCTTTTGGCGATTCATGTCTTCCTCAGGAGCCATGGCCATAAGTTCTTCAATTCTGTCTAGACCTGTAAATGCATCTGTGAGTTGAGTCCCAATATTACTCATTTGAACAAGCGGAGCAATCAAATAACCTAAAAGCACGGTGAAAGTCATAAACTCACCGATAGTAAGGTTGGTGTCCATAATCATGGAACCGCCAAACCCCATAATTCCCGCCGAAGTAATTCCTAAAATAAAAGTTGTGCTACTCCTAACAAGCGCCTGCGCAGTCATGCTCTTTTTTACGAATTTAAAAATCTTAAAGACGCCTTCATTGAACACTTTGAGTTCTTGCTTTTCAGCATTATAGCCCTTAATAATTCGAATGCCTCCTAGGGTCTCAACTAGGCGTCCCTGCACTGCAGCGTTTACCTCTCTGCGCTGTTTAAAGAGTGGACGAATATAGCTAAACGCCTTTAGGAAAATGAGACCAATTAATATAACGGGAGCAAGCACGTATAGTGTGAGCAACGGGCTAATATAAATGAGAACTCCCAAGGCAATAGCTGAGGTCAATAAGCCTCCAATAAGTTGAACCAATCCCGTTCCAACGATGTTTTTTACCCCGTCTACGTCATCCATAATACGTTGGACAAGTGCTCCTGATTTATTTTTATCGAAAAAACTAACAGGTAAACCCAACACTTTCTTTTGCACTTCCACTCTAAGTTCGGCAATAATACGGTGGGCTTCAATACCAAGTAGACGCGTTAGTATGAACGATGTGATGGATTGAATCGTTATTGCGACAACCACCAACAATAGAATCAACCAAAAGAGATTCATATTCTTGTCCGGAATGACATCGTCGACAAAGAATTTCAGGGAGACTGGAAGAACCATTCCCGAGAGCCGACTTATGATAATTAGGAATAAACCAATTAATAGCGCAGTTTTTCGAGGCCACAAGAGGGTTTTAAATACTGTCTTAAAGTTTGTTGTTTTTTTTGCCATAATGCAATTGTTGACTCCTTCGTTAGCTCATTTTTAGTTGCATCGAGAACAATGAGAAGTGTACAGGTCAAAAGTAGAAAAATCTTTTAGTTACCATGGTGAATTTATTGCTTGAAGGTCCTGAAATCTGAATTGAAGAGGTGTTCAGAGGATAAGTGGGTAACTTGATCTAGAATTTCTCACGATCTTCTTCGATTTCTTCAAGTTTAGTTAGTAATTTGCTGCCACATTTACACTGTCATGCCGAAGAAGCAAATTCGATTAAGCTATCTAGCAATTCTTGTGCTCTCGTTCATCTTGTACGGAAGTACATTGGGGAATAAGTATTCTTTGGATGATAATTATGTAATTGATGGCAACCCATTGATCGAAAAAGGCACGCGTGGCATAGGTGAAATATTTGCCTCGCCATATGTGCAAAAGGATAACCAGACGCATAGTTATCGACCAGTAACCATCACGTCATTTGCCATTGAATATCAGTTGTTCAAAGCAAAGCCAAAGATGAGTCACTTGATTAACATCTTGCTTTATGCCCTGACTTGCATGGTTTTGTTCAAGCTACTGCTTCGCTTGTTTAAGGACTATCATTGGATCCTTGCGGCGCTCACTGTTTTTATCTTTTTGATTCACCCGATCCATTCAGAGGTCGTCAATAATGTGAAGTCTCGGGATGAGTTGTTGTGCTTTTTGTTTGCAATCTTATCGCTGGCCCGTTTCGTAAAATATGTGGATACAAAACGCATCCTAACATTATTAGTAGGAGCATTGTTCCTGTGGCTTTCATTGCTGTCCAAGCCAACATCTATGACTTTTTTGGTTGTTATTCCGTTGGCGTTGTGGTTTTTCACGGATGTAAAATTGAAGAACCTACTTTGGGTAATGGGAGGGGTTGCGATATCATTATTTCTGGTGAAATACAATGCTGCAAGTGTATTGGGTGAACAAGACGTTTCGCGGGTTCCAATGTTTTTTGAAAACCCTCTTTATACCAGTGATAAAGGGTTTGTAGACAAACTACCAATGGCCTTCTTTTCAGTTGCTTATTACCTCAAATTGTTGTTTTTCCCAAAGACATTGATCTGTTATTACGGGTATAACTATGTGCCGATTGTTGGTTGGGGAAATCCTTTGTTCTGGGTGTCGACACTATTATTGCCACTAGGACTCTTTACACTTTATAAGATCAAAACAAAAGCGATTTGGGTCTTTGGTGTATTGTATTTCTTCATTACCATATCAATGTTCGCGAACTTGCTTAGGCCAGCCGTTGGTATAATAGCAGAGCGATTTGTTTACTTACCGTCACTTGGATTCTGCATTGTGGTAGCCTATCTATTGGTTAAAGTCTTCAAAACAAAACTAGACCCGACAGGAAAACTAGAAATGAACTGGAAACCTGTTTTTTATGGAAGCTTGGCAGCTTTGCTAGTTGTTTCAGCAGGACGTATTATTGTTAGAAATGCCAATTGGAAAGACACGCTTACCTTGCTCAGACATGATGTTAAATACGGTGGGGAGTCTGCAAAGTTGAATTCAATGCTTGCCACCGAGCTTTTCTTGGAGGTAAGAAAGGAGAAGCGACCAGAAGTAAGGGAGAAACTTACGGATGAAAGTCTTTATTATTTTGAGCAATCACTAAAGGTATATCCTGATTACTACACCTCATGGAACAATATGGCGACGCTTTATTTCAACGAGAAAAAGGAATATGATAAGGCTGCGGAGTATTATCAGAAAACGCTAGAATTAAATCCGGAGAATGTCGCTTCATTGTTTGGGGTGGGGTATTGTTACGAGTTGGAAAAGAATAACGACGAGGCCATTAAGTACTTCGAGAAAGTGCTTGAATTGGATCCAAATTACATCCGAGCGACGGAACATATTGTAGCGATTCGAAAGTCCATGGAGTAGCAGGTGTAAGAAAAGAGGCTTTCCAACGACTTATCTAGCATGAAAGCAATAAATGAAATTCATCTAGGAGCGCAATACCTGGCAGCAGCTGGAATTAGTTTTGTTGAAAAGCAAGCAGATGACAGTCATACGAATTTGGCGTGGGACACAGACAATCAGCGTTTAGTATCAAGAAAATTTGGAACGAAGAAGTCGCAATTAGCGCTTAGTTTCAATCCTTTTTCCTTGGAGTGGTTAAACAATGGTGAGCTTGTCGCAAATGTAACATTGGAAAATAAGACCCACGCGGAGCTATTGAACTGGATTGTGAACGAGGCTCGAGAAAACGTAGTCGGGAAAGAGTACACTTACGCATTTCACTATGAATTGCCGTATGAAGTAATCACCGATGATTTTGCGTTTGGACAACCTATCACTTCGGAATCGACGGTTTTGAGCGAAGCACTTTCTCTTGCTCAAGGTGTTTTCGAGAAGTTTCTAGCTACGAACAATTTGACTTCTGAGATTCGCGTTTGGCCACATCACTTTGACCTTGGAATCTATACAGAACTTAGTGCGGAAAAGAACCTGTTTATTGGCGCAGGATTGGCAATTCCCGACACTATGATTGATGAGCTGTATTTTTACGCTTCAGGATACAAAGGTGGTGAGGCTGTTGTAACAAAAGCGTTTGATGGACTAAGTGAAGGGAAGTGGCACTCCGATTGGGAGGGCGCCACCTTGGTTGCGAATGGAAGATCTACTACCGAAGCTGAATTGTTCTTGAGTGAAGTGTGTGTTACGTTTAGAGATGAGGTCTAATTAGATTCTTTGTGCGACACCCGTTGCTCTACGATCAACGCAATAGAGAAGACCAGTGCAGCCAATAAGAGGTACATAAATGTAGATCCTTGCGTGAAAAAGGATCCTACGCTCGTCGATAATTGCTTCAAATTATCACCAACAGCATATTTGGAGCTCCCATCGGCGCCAAAGGCAAAGATGAGAACAACCATACCGATTACCATGGCAGCAATTCCTATCCATGCCGCTTTAGAGATCACGGGAGTGTATTCCACTTTAGCTGATTTACCTTCCAGCTGACTCATCAGCTGAAGAGTGAAATCTTGAGATGTTTCCATTGCTCCATGCTTGGAGAGAATTGTGGACAGCGCCGTTTCTTCAGCATCTAGTTGATTCATCACCTTCGCAGTGAAATCAAATGAGGTCTCCTCCAATCCTTTCTTCAATATATCTTTGTCTTTCTTCTCCATTAGATGATAGATTTCATTTCTTGGTGGAGCAGCCCCTCCAAATTTACCTTTAACTGTTTTCGCGCTCTGTGCAATTTCACTTTTACATTCGATTCGCTCAACCCTGTAATTTCTACAATTTCCTGAATGCTACTTTCGTCAAGATAGAAAAGAGTGATGATAACGCCGTCTATTTCTGGCAGTTCTTCAATGGCTTTCTTAACATAAAACTCTTGTTCTTGACTCTTTAAGGCTTCCAATTGTGGAAATGAGTTGTCTGTGGCAATGTCAATGTGAAAGTCTTCATTGACCGTATCCACTTTTTTTATTTGTGACTTGGAAATCGCCGTTCTATAGGCAATGGTATACAACCATGTCGAGTACTTCGATTCTCCTTTGAATGCATGTAAATTGTTGAATGCTTTTATAAAGGACACTTGCGCAGCATCTTCAGCATCTTCACGTTGTCGCAAGATACGATAGCAGACTGTAAAGACCATGTCTTTGTACTTGTCTACCAAACACGTAAAGGACGAAGTTTTTCCGTCCAATACTTGCTGAATGTATATTTTATCGTCGATTTCGACCATCTGCTATACGTCCTTTTTTGCGAGGAAATGTTCAACTACCAGTCCTGATCCTGCGAAAAGGAAGATCATTGACATTACTGCTGGCTCTTCATCCATGGATGTAAAATGCATCAACATTTGTCCCACTAAGATACCCATTGCGACACCGATCGCGAGAAGCCCAAGTTTAATTCCTCCACGTGTTCGTCGTTGTGCAAAGATACTGGGGTCTGCTCCTTTTTCAATCATTGCGAGTCGTTCTTTGTTACGTGTCGTTAAGAACACATAAAGTACTCCGAAGATGCAAAGGAATACTGACATTGGGACTAAAATTTCTACTGCCATCATAATTATTGTTTTATCGTTTATAGAAGCTTAGACCTGTGGGATGGAGGTGAGGTTACAGAAAAAGATAAAAAAAATAGGAAATCTAGACTAATAGAGGGGTGTTTATACTCTTTTATAAAGTGTAAAGACCAGATATTCATGTACTTTCCAACTTGACACTCATTATTTGCGTTTATATTGAAAACCATCAATTATGAGGCTACTGCTACTTTTTTTGTTTATTCTTTTAGTAGTAAGAAATGGATATTCACAGGGAGGAACTTCCTCGATTGACTGTTCGTATGCTGTTTCTTTGTGTAATTCGGATCAAATTCCATTAAGCACAGGTGCCCCTACGGTTCCCACTATCCCCTCTTTTGGGGGAATTTCTAATCCTTCGACGAATCCTAACCCTGGCAATGCAGGTTGTCTGGGATCAGGAGAACTGAACCCACAATGGTTTGTTATTACTATCGAAAGCAGCGGATTTCTTGAGTTTCAGTTTTCAGTAGCTGGAAATAGCGGCTTTTTTGATTGGATATTATGGCCTTATGATTCGACTGCATGTCAGAATATATCTTTAGACAGTTTGGCTCCGTTGGCCTGTAATATGAACTACGCATCTTCTGGACTTACAGGTATGGCAAGCCCCGGGAATTTACCTTTAGGAGCAGATCAAGGTAATTTTGAATCGCCAATTAGTGTTTCAGCTGGAGATAGATTCATCATCTGCGTTTCCAACTTCAGTTCGGTGGTTGGTAACCTGAACTTTAATAGTTTCGGGTCGGCTGGTATTTGCCAATCAACTGCTAGCCTGAGTGATGATTTGGATCTACCAAAAAAGAAACTTCTTCAAATTTTCGACACTTTCGGTAGGGCAAGTAAAGACAAACCCAACACTTTCTTGATCTATGTCTACAGCGATGGTACTACAGAAAAAGTGTTCAGGGCTGAATAGGGGATGAGCTAATGCTGTTTACTAAGCTCTACAGACGCACGCACGTTTTCAGGAACTAAGCGCGCATCGAGTTCATAAAAGGGAAGGATGCCAATACGGTTTTCTTCTTCTTTTCCTTTTGAATCGATTGTATTGCTTACGTGTTCTAAGCTGAGGTAAAAACGTGAACAGCACTTTTCACAGGAGGTAAATGTAAACTCGTAGTAATTGGTGTAGTTCGCTGCGACATTCTCCAATTCCATTATTTCATCCAGACCTTTGCCTTGTAACAGCGTTTCTAGATCGTCCTTTGTAATTGCTTTGTCCGACTTTTTACGGATTTTGTACTCGCCCTTTGCCCAACGTTGGCATTCTTCGCAATAAAGAGTCGCGTTTTTAATGAACTTGTACACACCGATGATTGGTACGAGAAGGATTACACCAGCTTCAATACCCCAAAAAAGATACAGCCAGATTCCCGTCATCTCTGGACCGCTTGCTCCTCTGCCAATGGTAAATGTTTGATTGGAAAGCCGTTCAATTCCCCACTGAAGGTTCTCTGCAGCAAACGCGAATGATTCATCAAAAAGGTAGGCTACGTATCCTACCCAGACTGCGTATAAACCGAATGCGGAAAGAAGGATGGCGATTAGCAAGACAAGTTTGAAGTTGCGAATTTGTCCTCCAAGTACAACGAGGTATGTTCCCCCAACAATGGCACCCATGAATCCGATGGTTAAAAAGAAGTTGATGTAAATGAATGGGTTCAGGTGTGTTAAGATAGAGTAGCCATATGCAAGCCCACCAATGGCTGGGATAACCAATGCCAACACAAGAAGTGTGTATAGGATATTAAACTTTCCTGATTCTTTGTAGTAGCTCATGACTTCCGAATTGTACCGAGTAAAGCTAATTAATTCAACTTAATATCTTGCCATCACCCATTGTGATAATGCGGTCCGTCCGATCTGCGAAATCTTGATCGTGCGTTACGACGAGTAAGGATAGACCATTGTCTCGTGTTAAATCTTTGAAAATATCGAACACGTTATCGGCGTTTTTACTGTCGAGGTTTCCTGTTGGCTCATCTCCCATAATAATTACAGGGTCGTTGATTAATGAGCGCGCAATGGCAACACGTTGTTTTTGCCCACCAGAGATTCGACTGGATAATTTAAGTGCTTGTTCGTCAATTCCCAAGAGTTTTAGTTTGGTCATCGCGTCATGTTCGATTTCCTCTTTGCTCTTTCTTCCCAATTTCTTTGCAGGCAGCATCACATTTTCCAACACCGTAAATTCAGCAAGCAAATAATGAAACTGAAAGACAAAGCCGATTTTTTCGTTTCGAATTCGGGCAAGTTGATCACTTGTTTGTCCAGTAATTAATTTATCGTTCAAATAAAGCTCTCCTTCATAATCCGTGTCCATGGTAGAAAGGATATACAATAAGGTAGATTTTCCACATCCTGATTTCCCCATGATGGAAACAAATTCACCCTGATCTATATCTAACGAAATATCCTTCAAAACGTGAAAGTCGACAGGTTTCCTGAAGTGCTTATTGATATTGATTGCTTGAAGTGCTTTGCTCATATTATTGTCCTCTAATTATTTCGACAGGGTCTATTCGCTGTGCTTTCTTGGAAGGGAAATAGCCCGCAAAAAATGTAGAAATCATCGCAAAGACAATTCCGATTATGTAAAAAGAAGGTGAGAAATTCACCGGCATTTTCGTTACTGTTGGCAACGCTGCTGTTTCAAAGGGTTGATGGCTGATCAATAGGGACGCGAAATAACCGACAATCAAGCCCAACACTCCACCTATAAAACCAATAATGATGGCTTGACTAATGAAAATCCGTTGGACGTCTTTACCTGAGAACCCCGTTGCTTTTAAAATGGCGATATCATTCATCTTCTCATAAATAAGCATGTTAAGAATGTTGTAAATGCCAAATCCCGCAACGATTAACAAGGTAATGGAAACGGCGTAAGAGATTAAGTTTCGTATGTATGATCCCGTTTCAAATTGAGCGTTTGCCGTTTGAATATCAACGATGGTTAAATCATACTTTGCTTTAAGATCTTTGCTTATTTCGGGAGCCAACTCCATGTCGTACAATTTCACATTGATGTCCGTGATGTAGTCAATTGGCTGACCCATAAGTCGTTGAGCCGTCTTGATGTTCACGTAGCTTTGAATCTTATCAATATCGGCAAGGCCACTTTGATAAAACCCGACGATTTTTAGCGGAAAGACATCCCCCAAAGCTGTTGAAACTTGCACGATGTCTCCAACTTGGAGCGAAAGAATTTTAGCAACACCAATCCCAATTAAAATCCCGTTGTCGTTTGTCGCCAAATCTTTGACTTCTCCTTCAACGATATAATCATTCAGGTTATAAAGTTCGGCTTCCTTCATCACATCAACGCCCAATATAGATCCCGTTAAGCGAGAAGTTCCAGCCATATAAAACGCTTGAGCCTTAACAATTGCGGTTGCTCCTCTTACATACGATTGTTCATTCAAATAAGCCAACAGTGCCGAAGCGTTATGAATCTTTCGCTGACTAGTCGTGGGTTTTACCGAATGCACGATCTTGAAATGATCCGTGTAAGTTTCGTCCAGATCCAAGGGTTGGTCTTCACTAAGTTTTATCTCATCATAGAGGTGAATGTGGGGTGTTCGGTTCAACACCAAACCGTCTAATAAACCATTTAGTCCAGTCATAAAGCTCATCATAATGATGTAGGCACCAATGCCGAATGTAACCCCGAGCGCAGCAATAATTGTTTGTTTCTTTCGAGACAATAAATGGGTTCTAGAAATGGATAATATGACGGAGAGTTTCATTATTCAGGTTTAAGAATAACATCTCCTTCGTTCAGTCCAGAAATAATTTCAACATGACTTAAACTTTTGGCCCCCGTCTTCACCTGAATAGTGCCTGCTTCTGTTCTTACAGAATTACCATCCATTAAGTATTCAAGTGGAATAACCACGGCGTCTTTGCTTTCAAGGATAATGATATTGCCTTCACCCGTCAATCCCATAAACAGGTTTTCGGGTGCATCAATAAAGGCTCCTTCAATTTCAAATGTTTGTGTTTGCGCATCCATTTTTGGAGAAATTCGCGTGATCTTCGCTTTGAATGTTTTCTTTTTGTACGCTTCCAAGGAGACAATGATGCTTTGACCAAGTTTCACCTTCGTAATATCGACTTCATCAATGCGCATCTTTAAGATAAAGTCATCTTTAGAGCCAATCATAGCGACGGGCTCCTGCATTGAGACAAACTCTCCAGGCTCCTTGTACACATCGTAAACAGTTCCTGCTATGCGGTTGCGAACGAAGGCATCGTCTGATCTCGACAAGCTGCTGTTGTAGTTGTTTTGTGCCTGAGACAATGAATTTTTCAAATCCTTTTTTGAACGTGCAATTTTATTGGTGATCAATCCGCAGCGAGTTTTCGAAGCTTTAAACGTCAATTCCGACTGTTCGAATTCAAGCGAAGTCACAAGCCCTTCATTGTAAAGTTTCTTGGTGCGCTCAAAATTGGTTGAATCACTTGCTCTTTTTGATTGCGCATCACCCAACTCAAGCTTCAAATCTTCGAGAAGGTTCACCTCTCCTGTGTAATTGCGCTGAGCCATTTCATACGCTAATCGGGCATTGTTGGCCAAACTGCTGGACTGTACATCGCGCACAGAGAAGATCACTTGTCCCAATTCAACATCATCTCCTGTTCGAACATTTAGTTCATCAATGTATCCTGAATTGGATGAATTGACTAAGTATAAGGATTGCGGTTCAATAATAACGCTTGAGTAGACAGACTCAACGAGATCATTTTTTTCAACGGTGTACGTCTCTTCAGCTTCAGAACAAGCCGAAAACAACAATATAACCACAAGGCTACTGTGTAAACAGAGCTTTCTAATAAGGGCAGGTTTCATGTGCCAAATCTACACTTTAGCTTGATAAAAGGGAATGACTTATGTCATTAATTATAACGTGCACTCTTTTCAGGGTGTGTTGATTCCAATTCAAAAAACAATTAATTCTTTACAAACTTGATTACGTTTCCAGTATCTGTTATAATGAAATACATACCTGCTTTATAAGCACTCGCGTCAAAATTATAGCTGTCTGAATTGATGATTCGATCCTCAAAAACAACGTGACCTGTCATGTCGGTAATGCGAAGGGTTGTCTCAACAATTCCAGAGAACTGAATGGTTGTTATCCCAGAGGATGGATTTGGGTACACTGTGAGTGATTCCATCGCTTGTTCTTCAAGTCCAACAGGCGTAGTGTTCGTCCATGCGAATGTGGGATACAAATACATAAAGCTTCCCAATCCATTCCCATACCTTCCCCAGGTGATGTTGTCTAACTGTGCAGGAAAGATGACTTCATCGAGTACGAAACCAAAATTATCAGATAAGAATAGGCTCTCTCCAAGCGAGGAAAGGACAAAGTTCGCATGAAGACCAGCTTGAAGCGTGTCGTTATCTGCCCAAACAATTAGGTATTCACCCGCTCCGATGGTAGTGTCGGGAAATGCCCACTTTGTTAAGTTGTTTTCATTGTCTGAAAGATGATAACCGTTCAACGAAATTGCTGTAGTGGAGTTGTTGTAGAATTCAATCCAATCATCGTATTCAAAGTTTTGGTCAATGGCGGTAGATACATTTATGGCGTCCAGTTCGTTGATCACGAGGCCTTTTTCGGGTGTAAGCACGTAGAACTCATATTCGGCTCTTACAGGTGAGAATTTTGATGCAATTCCGTTGTCGGCAAATACATAGTATTCCATGTCTGTTCCACCAACCGTGACTGACGCTCCATAAATGCCATCTCCAGCAGCTCCGTCGTTGTTGAGTCCATCATCAAACATTTGAACTTTGGTAAACACATCAAAGTGACTGTTTCTGTAACCGAGCACTACGGTAGTTGCATTTGAAACTTCTGCCGTGATACTCACCGAGGAAAAAGCAGGGGGCACCGCAACACTTGGGTTGATATTCGAAATAACGGGTTGCGCGAATTGAAATTCTGGCAAACTGTTGAGGTACGGTCCGCGTGCTGCCATTAAATTTTCCAAACCTGGTCGCAGCCCTGTCCAAACGCCAACGTCGTTGTAAATGTTATCGGTAAACTCTGCGTAAGTATATTCTGGAAACGGTTCGTTTTGAACATCACCATCAATTAACGCATTCATGTATTCTGCGCGTTGCAAATAGAGGTTGTTGGCAACCGTTTCTTCCATAATTGTGCGAAAGTGAGCCGTATAAATGCGTTTGTATTTCGGGATGGACAACAACCTTCCGATAAGCGGCTTCGCTATGAGGTTTCCTTCATGAAGAAAAGGATCTTGTTGTTGCAAGGCGGTAATGCCTAAGGGCAACCAATTTGTTCCGTTCCACAAGAGTCCACCAAAAGACATGTTGACATCCCAAAGAACGATGCTCCATCTTCCATTGCTCATTTTGTAGACGTAGTAATTATGTCCAAATGCTGAGTATCCATCGTTGTGAACGTAGGCACTACTTACAGCAAGAAACCAAAGCGCTCGGTCGACATCCAGGTACTGTTCAATGTTTGCGGTATTGAATTCTAAGTTGTAGCAAAGTGTTTGCAATTCTTCCAGCCCATAGAGTGATTTCATATCGTACAATGTATCGTAGGCCATGGTGTCTGCAATGTAGGCGAGGTTGGAGTTTCCGCCGGCCAAATCAAAAGAGACAGGGTCACATTTAAAGAATGGGTTCGAACTTGAGCCGTAGTAGGTGTCTAGAAATTCGTTGTCCACCGATTCAGTGTTGGTGTAGATGCCTCGGTAGCCACCATTGATGTAGAGTTTCACAAAACTTCCGTGTGGACAGTCCATGTAATTATTGGCAAGTTCGTAGGTCAAAGCCTCACGTACCATGCTCGGGTCTGTGAAACAATTGGCAAGTTTGATCTTGTTTTTTCCCAAATAACGTTGTCCTGGAATTGTCCAGTTCAAGTCAATGTTAAACGGGTTTTTGTTGCTGGCCGTATCCATAGAGCTGTTTCCCTTGTAGCGAACGCCGCAGCTATCGAAAGGATTTCCATCTATAATTACTTGGGCTAGAATGCGCTCTGTTCCACTACCCGTTCCTGCGTTTAGCATGGCGAGTGAATCCAAAAGAGCATCCCAGTTTGCGTCGTAGAAATTGATTTCTACGGTGCGAATGGTGTCAATATCAAAGAGATTCTGTGCGCGCGATGTATTTCCAAAGAATAGAAAAGCGATCAACAACGCTATGGAGTAGTGGGTTAGTTTATGCATCTATGAATTTTCGAATTCAGAGCAAAAATAAGGGAATCAGTTGATTGTAGCAAAAAGGGGGCGTCCGATCCGCACGAAAGGTGTTAAAAAAAGATGTTTAACAAACCGAAAACGATCTTAAGGATACACATGTTTGAAGCCGCTTTCTAGGTATATTTTAGATCAGGCATTGTGCTTGCTGGTGGCGCTGGTGTGCTTTCTTCAGGGAGAACTCGTTGCTGTGGTTTCTCATGTTGCTCGCGCTCCTCTTCGAGGTTCTTGCGGCTGTTTCCATGTTTCATGCGTTTGTGCATATCCTCTTGCATTCTTGCAGAGCGCTGCTTCATTTCTTCCATTCGCTTGTTCATGTCCAACATGCGTTCCTCCATCTTTCTTTCCAAGCTTGCCTGCCTCTCGCTCATGCGAGAATTCATTTCTGGCATTTCAAAATCAGTTCCTTCAAGTGCCCGACCGTCACGTTCCAGGTAATAGTTGTCTTCAACAAGTTCACCGTTCTCGTAACGTTGATACCTTTTCTCAATCTCTGATGATGATTGTGCGTAGATCCCTCCTATGCTGAAGATCATTATGAATACGGCGATATTTTTCATGTCACTGGCCTTTTAATTTCTAATGCGGAAGTCAATATCGAATACCGTGCCATTGTCTGGATGAAAGTTTCGGTACGTGTTGAAGCACAAGGTTAGAGAGCCGCGGAAGGGGTCAGTTGATAAGTCGGGAGAGGGTGTTTTTATAATCAATGAACAGTAATGGATACCCAAATTTAAATGAACATTCGTTGGAATTTAGTAAAACTGTCCGTAAATTTGTCCGTGTCCGTAAAACCGTCCGCAAACATAAATATGTATGGCTACAATTAATTTCTACCTTGATAAAGAAGATAAAAAGGGGTGTTCACCAATCCATTTACGAATCAACAGTAATGGGAAACAAATTAAAGTTTCAACAGGGGAGAAGGTAAGAACTTCTGATTTTGATAAGGATAATCAAACAATTAAGCCTTATGACCAAAGAAGTTCAGAAAAGAACCATTATTTAGGTTTCTTGCGTGAGAGAGCAGAAGAGTTACTAAATGATCCAATAAAGAAAACATACACTAATCAGGAGATAAAATCAAAGCTGAATGATTATGTAAATTCATACAAAGAAACGCAGAATGTGAATATTGTGCGTGAACAAATGTCTCTTTATGGAAAGCCCATCACATTTATTGATCTTTTTGCAGGAGCAGGAGGGTTTAGTGAAGGGTTTTTGCAAGCTCAGGAAGACGACAAATTTTTCGATTTCTTAGTGGCAAATGATATTAATGAAAATTGTGAATTGACGCATGTAGTTAGATATAATCATCAGCTCGGACTTGACGCAGAGTTTTTATGTCAGGATATTACAGAACCAGATTTTCTAGATAATTTATTGGGAAAAATTAAAGGAAAGACTGTTGATGTAGTTTGTGGAGGGCCTCCATGTCAAAGTTTTAGTTTGGCAGGAAAAAGAAAGAAATTTGATAAGAAAGATGACCTTTTCGCACATTACCTTGAAGTAATAAAGACGCTACAGCCGAAGTATTTTGTAATGGAAAATGTCAAAGGAATTTTGACAAAAGAAAAGGGGAAAATCAAAGATCTCATTCTAAAGGAAATGAATTCAATCGTTGATGTGAAGGAGATTCCGAAGTTAACGAGTTTCGTAAAGGGGTTGAAAAAAACGAATAGCGCAGATAGTTTCATTATTGATTGTTTAATTAAGCGTATTGAATTAGAGCAATACAATGAACAAAAAGCAGAAGAGGCAAAGGAGAGTTATATAAGGTCAGTAGAAGCAAAGTTTAGATTGCTAACCCCAAAGATTGTAGATTATCAGACAAGTAAGATGGATCAGCGGGTTGCCACGGTGCGTCATGGATTCAATCTTCTAATTAGAAATAAGCAATGGGAAAAGTTGAAGAGAGATATTATCAAAGAGAAAGATTACTGTAATATTGATAATGATTTCTACGTGGATGCGTTCACCGATTTTCTCACTGAAATTGATACGGAAGAAATAATCCGAAAAATTAAGGATGCCTTTGATAGATTAGAAATTGACACCAAATTTCAAAAGGAGTGCGACGATATTATTAGTGCACTTCAGCTATATACAGCTAATTTTGATGAGACATTGGACAGTGTAAATAACCTCACCAATAAACAGCAAGTGAAAGAGTTACAATGCATAGTCGAAGAAATACGATTGTATAAAATAGAAAAACCATTTGTTGCAAACTCATCTAATTACGGAGTTCCTCAGAACAGGGAAAGAGTATTGTTTATTGGGTGTAGAAAAGATCAGAAATTTATCTCAGAAATTCCGAGCACAGTTCAAGAGCATGAAAAGGTTTCAGTGTTTGAAGCTTTGTACGATCTAGATTTTATTGGAAACGACCAAGAAGCGCATCATTATGAGGAAGTTGACATTGCTAAACAATATAACGGAACAGCTAAAAAAATGAAAGCCCTGTTGGACAAACGAGCAATTGACGGAAAGCCAAACCAGAAAACAGGAAAAACATTTGCTGAATGGAGTAGGGAAGGTAGACTAAATGGACGCTTTCAAAATGCTACTAAGCCTTTCTATGTGAGGAGTACTGAAGCCTTAAACAAGAATGAAAAGGTGTTTGATGTTTTACATAATCATAAAACGAGCAAGCAAAGTGAAGATGTAATTAAAAGACTTGATATTATTCTTCAAGAAGGTGACTATAAGAAAGCTCAATGTAAACTGGAGGAATGTGGACTAACTTCAAAAAAGCGAAATTACAACGTTCTTAAAGCTGATGGACAAAGTCCGACAGTCATGACAATTGCAGATGATTATATTCACTTCAATACACCTAGGGCCTTAACGGTTCGTGAAATGGCAAGGCTTCAATCTTTCGATGATTCATTTGTTTTTCAAGGAAAAAGATCAACAGGTGGGAACAATAGAAAGACGGAAGTACCGCAATATACACTTGTTGGAAATGCGGTGCCACCTTTGATGGCAAGAGCTGTGGCTTCCGAAATACTAAAGAATATTAAATAGAGAATATGAAGTCGTTGAATTTGCTGAGCCATTATTAAAAGAGGTTGTTCAACAGTGTTTTAAATATCAACCATGAGAAATTTAACTTCCGTTGAGACTTCTAATCTAAAAGCTTTAACTGAACATTCAGTATCCCTGACCTTGATTGAACCGACTGCAACGGCTTTAAAAAAGGGCATTATGGACGCAACAGGTCCAGTTCGGAGATATTTGAGAAATGTAAATGCCCATGATTATGGATTACAAGGGCAAGGTGCCAAAGAAAATGGAGTTCAAATTGATTCAGAGATAATTTTATCGAATGAATCGATAGAAACAACAACATCTTTGTATCGACCAAAAGCAAAGAATAACGGAGGTGATCCAAGAATTTGGATATACGGATTGAATTCACATACGAATGCCAACGACATTATTGGTCTAATATACCAGAACAAGAAAATTTATTCGATAAACCTAACTCAACTACCTGTTCAGGAGTTAATCAATTCCAAAGAATCAAATCCATTGAAGGAAATTGTTTTTGAGATTGACGCAAAGGAAAATGAAATTTCTGATGAATTATTAGCTTTATTAATTAGAATAGCCAAAAATGGCCCTATCCCTTCTATGGTTGATGCCGACACTTCGGTTGGAAGAACTTTGGAGACGGCTTTAGGGATTGATATCAATTCATCAAAGCAACCAGACTATAAAGGAATTGAGCTCAAATCTTTCAGAAGCACAAGGAGTAATCGAAAATCGTTGTTTGCGCAAGTTCCTGATTGGGATTTAAGTCAATTTAAAACATCTAAAGAAATTCTCGAGGCATTTGGATACCATAGAGAGAGTGATTTCAAACTATACTGCACAGTGTCTGCATTGAAGAGTAATTCTCAGGGTTTATCATTGAGATTGGATCACGACATAAATCAATTGATTGAAAGCTCAGACGATGTTGCAATTAGTGATTTTGCAGTATGGAGGTTAGAAAAGCTTCACGAACGACTATTGCAAAAACACAAAGAGACATTTTGGGTGTCAGCCGAAAGTCTTGATATTGGTGGTACTGAACATTTTCAGTATACGTTGGTTGAGCACACTAAAAAACCGATAATCGCTCAATTTGACCTTTTAATTGAGCAGGGAATAATAACCTTAGATCACTTGATAAAGAGAACACCAACGGGAGGAGCAAAAGAAAAAGGACCAATTTTTAAACTTAAAGATGGGGCTTTAGACTTATTGTTTCCGCCAAGTAGCAAATACAACCTCTTGTTATAGCTTCTGTGTACATTAACGAGTATCCTAATGACCTTAGTTTGAGCGTTAGCTATCATGAATTGACGCGTGGAATACTAAAAATAGAACAATACTAATTGTTAACCCAAATGGTAATTCGATCAACATTTACATGCTCTCGTGTTTAAGTAGACCCTAAAGATTAAGGTTTCACCCCCCCTTTAACCCAAAGGCTTTTGACCAACGCCTACAACAAGTTCACAGGGACCTGAAAATCCATTTGCGTGTTCAAACTTTGCCAATTCAGTTTGAATTTCTTCCCACGCTGC